>NZ_AP012978.1:1262857-1578571 GCF_000801295.1 endosymbiont of unidentified scaly snail isolate Monju
TCACCTGCATGCAGCGGGCGGCGCGGGATGCCGGCCACCCGGTGCCCGGTGACGCCGCGGTGCGCGAGATCATTGGTCTGGGCATGCGCGAGGCGGTGGCCCGGCTGTGGCCGGAGGCCGGGGCGCGCGAGATCGACGACATCATCGATGCCTACCGCACCCACTGGCTGGGCGACGAGATCCCGGCCTCGTCCCTGTTCCCCGGGGCCGAAACGGTGGTTCGCTGGACACGCGAGGCCGGCTACCTGCTCGCGGTGGCGACCGGCAAGAGCCGGCGCGGACTGGATAAAGTGCTTGAAGAAACCCGTCTAAAAGATTGTTTCGACATAACGCGCTGCGCCGATGAGGCCCACTCCAAGCCGCATCCACAGATGCTCCAGGATATCCTCACCGACCTGGACATGCTGCCGGAACGGGCCCTGGTGATCGGCGACAGTGAATATGACATGCTGATGGCCGCCAACGCGCGGGTGGATGCCCTGGGCATTGCGCACGGGGTGCACGAGACCGACCGCCTGCTCGCGAGCGGGGCCCTGGGGGTGCTGGACGAGCTGGGTGCGCTGCCGGCGTGGCTGGATGGAATTCACGAAGCGAGGGAGTCGAAAGGGTGAACGAAAAGGAAGAACATCAGGTGGCCGATGCCGGCTGGGAACGTGAACTGGTGGAGAATCTGGCCACCGAGGCCCTGCGAGAGAAACGTCGCGCGCGTCGCTGGGGCATCTTCTTCAAGCTGCTGACCTTTCTCTACCTCGGGGTGATCCTTTACCTGCTCAACAGTGGCGGCGACATCAATCTCGACCAGGCCAGCGGCAGGGATCATGTCGCCCTGGTCGAACTCGAGGGGGTGATCGGTCCCGATGGCCCGGCCAGCGCCGACCAGGTCAACAAGGGCCTGCGCAAGGCCTTCCGTGACAGCCATACCAAGGCCGTGGTGCTGCGCATCAACAGCCCGGGCGGCACCCCGGTGCAGGCCAGCCTGATCTACGACGAGATCCGCCGCCTGCGCAAAAAGCACGAGGACATCCCGCTCTACGTGGTGGTCGGTGACATGTGCGCTTCGGGCGGTTATTTCGTGGCCGCCGCGGCGGACAAGATCTTCGTCAACCGCTCCAGCATCGTCGGTTCCATCGGCGTACTGATGGACGGTTTCGGCTTCACCGGCGCCCTCGACAAGCTGGGTGTCGAGCGTCGCCTGCTCACCGCCGGTGAGCACAAGGGCATGCTCGACCCCTTCAGCCCACTCGAACCCTTCGACGAGGCACATGCGCGAAAGATGCTCTCCGAAATCCACGCGCACTTCATCGAGGCCGTGAAGGAAGGGCGCGGCGATCGCCTGGCCGACGACGACACCCTGTTCAGCGGCCTGTTCTGGACCGGGCAGCGCGCCATCGACCTGGGGCTGGCCGACGAACTGGGCGACCTGGGCCACGTCGCACGTGACGTGGTGGGCATCGAGAAGGTCGTCGATTTCACCGCCAAGGACGACCCCCTGCAACGTCTGGCCGATCGCATCGGCGTGGCCGGTGCCGAGGCGCTGGCAAAACTCGCGGGCTGGTGGCCGGGAATACGCTGAGGGCTGCGAACGTCCATCACCCGTAA
This sequence comes from endosymbiont of unidentified scaly snail isolate Monju, assembly GCF_000801295.1. Taxonomy (NCBI): domain Bacteria; kingdom Pseudomonadati; phylum Pseudomonadota; class Gammaproteobacteria; species endosymbiont of unidentified scaly snail isolate Monju. Next base: position 1,264,457 of record NZ_AP012978.1, read on the forward strand.
CACTGATGGAGAAACGCATGCCCCCGACACTGGCCTTCGATGTCTATGGCACCCTGATCGACACCCACGGCCTGATCCCCCTGCTGGGGGAGATGGCCGGTGAGGAGACCGCCCCGGTGCTGTCCCGCATCTGGCGGGAAAAGCAACTCGAGTACAGTTTTCGCCGCGCCCTGGCGCGCGACTACGTGACCTTCGCCACCTGCACCCGCCAGGCCCTCGATTACGCCTGTGCCACGCTCGGGGTAAGGCTGACGCCCGCCGAGCGCGACTCCCTGCTCGAGCGTTATCGTACCCTGCCGGCCTTTCCCGAGGTTCCGGGTGCGCTCGCGCGCCTGCAGGACAGCGGTGCACGCCTGTACGCCTTTTCCAACGGCACCCGCGAGGCGGTCGAACAACTGTTGCGCGCTGCCGGCATCCGCGATGCCTTTCTCGATGTGGTCAGCGTGGATGCGGTGTCTTCCTTCAAACCCGATCCTGCCGTCTATGCGCATTTCCTGGCACAGGCCGGCGCGCGCGCCGATCGCACCTGGCTCGTTTCCGGCAATCCCTTCGACGTACTGGGCGCCGACCATGCCGGCTGGCACACGGTGTGGGTACAGCGCGATGCCGCGCAGGTCTTCGATCCCTGGGGACACGAACCGGAGCAGGTGGTGAGCGACCTGAACGGACTGACCCGGCTCGCCACGACCTGGGGCTGACGGCTCCCGGTCGGACCTTGCAGGAAACTCAGGACAGGGCGGCCCGGATGCGCACCAGCAGGGCGCTGTAGGTGGGCATGTCCAGCTTGCGGATGAGCTTGCCCAGGTCGTAGAGATCGCGCGCCAGGGCCTCGTCTTTCTCGTGGGTCAGGATGTAACGCCGCAGCCGCACGATGGCATCGTCGAGGTCGATGCCGGTCACCGGGTTCTGTACCTTTTCATAGTCGGCCGCGAGACGCAGGAAATTGGCTACCAGCGTTTCTTTCGACTCGATCATGTGTCTCACCCCAGTCCATACAACTCCGGATAGACGAGAATGGAGATGACCACGCCCACCTGGATCAGGATGAAGGGCACCACGCCGCGATAGATGTCCACGGTGCGCACCGAGGGCGGCGCCACACCCTTGAGATAGAACAGACTGAACCCGAAGGGCGGGGTCAGGAAAGAGGTCTGCAGGTTCATGGCGATGAGGATCGCGAACCACAGCATGTTGATGCCCAGCGATTCGGCGATGGGAGAGAGGATGGGCACCACGATGAACGAGATCTCGACGAAGTCGATGAAGAAGCCCAGCAGCAGGATGATCAGCATCGACAGGATGAGGAAGCCCCATTTCTCGCCAGGCAGCTGCAGCATGAATTCCTCGACGATGGTGTCACCGCCGGTATAGGTGAAGGTCATCGAGAAGGCGGTGGCGCCGAGCAGGATGGCGAACACCATGGCCGTGATCTTCACCGTCTCCAGGGCGCTGTCGAACACCAGGCGCCAGCTGAACTTGCGGTACAGCACCGCGAGCAGGATGGCGCCCGCGCTGCCCAGTGCCGAAGACTCGGTAGGGGTGGCGATGCCGGCGAAGATCGACCCCAGCACCACGATGATCAGCGCCAGTGGCGGCAGGATGGCCTTCAGCGCGGTCAAGTAGTGCTGGGTCTTTGTGCTGCCGTCATCCTCGAAGGGTATCGGCGGGGCGGCAGCGGGACGTGCCCAGGCGATGCTCAGCACGTAGAAGACGTAGATGCCCACCAGCACCAACCCGGGAACGACGGCGGCCTGGAACAGGTCGCCCACCGGCAGGCCCAGTACGTCACCGAGGATGATGAGGATGATCGAGGGCGGGATGATCTGACCCAGGGTGCCGGCGCTGCAGATGGTGCCGCAGGCCAGTCCCTTGTTGTAGCCGTACTTGAGCATCACTGGCAGCGAAATCACACCCATCGCCACCACACTGGCGCCAACCACGCCGGTAGAGGCGGCCAACAAGGCGCCGACCAGGATGGTGGAAACCGCCAGCCCGCCGCGCACCGTACCGAACAGTCGCCCCATGGATTCGAGAAGCTGCTCGGCCAGTTGTGTCTTCTGCAACACCAGGCCCATGAAGATGAACAGCGGCACCGCCATCAGCACCACGTTCTGCATGATGTTGTAGATGCGGAAGGGCATGAAGGCGAACAGGTCCCAGCCCTCGGCCCAGACACCGAAGATCAGGGCGACACCGCCGAAAGTGAAAGCCACAGGGAAGCCGAGCAGGAGCAGCAGCAAAGCCACTCCGAACATGATGATGCCAACCACGGTGTCGCTCCTAGATTTCCGTTTCCTGATGTTGCCGGACCTTCAGGCCCAGCAGTTCATTGATCGCCCCGAGGAGGAAACCCAGGCTGCTGATCAGCACACAGGCGAACGACAGGCTGATCATGCCCTTGATGATCCAGCGATGCGGCAGCCCCCCCGGGTCGCCGCTCATCTCGTTGATCTCCCAGGCTTCGCGTGCGAAACCGATACCATAGCCGGCGACCAGCAAACAGAAGGGCCAGAGAAAGACCAGGGTGCCGAAGATGTCGACCAGTGCACGGGTACGCGGACTGGCCTTTTCATAAAGGATGTCCACCCGCACGTGGCCGTCGGTCTGCAGGGCATAGGCCACGCCGAACAGGAAGATCATGGAGAACAGGTGCCACTCCAGTTCCTGCATGCCGATGGACACGTCATTGAACAGGTAGCGCATGATCACGTCGTAGAAGACGTTGGCCACCAGCAGAAGCAACAGAACAGCAGAAAAGTGACCGACCCAGATCGAAAATCGGCCGATCACGGCTTCCGCCTTGAGCAGGAACGACATCGCCGGACTCCAGATAACGATCGAAAAAAAGAGGCGGCAATGGTAACCCATCACCACCCCTCGCGTTAAGGAGCCCTTGCCAAATTTCTCCCCCGCGGACGAGGGAGGAATGGAACACTTGATTCAGGGTTCCCTTGAAGCTGCTCCCCTCCCGACCTCCACTGCTTGCGGGCGAGGTCAGGAGGGGAGCAGTGCCACGGCTCGGTCGCGCGGATCAGGCTGTGGTTATTCCGCGCCAGCCGAGTTCAGGTAGGCCTGGTCGGAAATGGTGGTCCAGGCACGGACCTTCTTCAGGTAGGCCTTCTGCGACTCGATGATTTCCTTGGCCAGCGGGTCCTTGGCCGCACGCTCGGCGAGCAGCTCGCCGTTGGCCTTGCGCAGGGCGTCCATGACCTCCTTGGGGAAGGTGCGGATCTTGATGTTGGGATACTCGGTCTTGATCTTTTCCCAGTTCACCCCGCTCTCGTGATAGGACTGGGCGTACATGTTGTAGGCCGCGGCCTTCATGGCGGTCACCAGGATGGCTTGCAGGTCCTTCGGCAGTTTTTCGAACTTGCGCTTGTTCACGAGGAACTGCAGCTCGGTGGCCGGCTCATGCCAGCCGGTGTAGTAGTAGGGCGCGATCTTGTGGAAGCCCATGCGCAAATCCAGCGAGGGGCCAACCCACTCCAGGGCATCGATGGTGTTGCGCTCGAGTGCGGTGTACAGCTCGCCGGCCGGGATGTTGGTCGGCTTGGCGCCCAGCTTGGCCAGCACCTCGCCGGCAAAGCCCGGGATGCGCATCTTCAGGCCCTTCAGATCGTCCAGCGAATTGATCTCCTTGCGGAACCAGCCACCCATCTGGTTTCCGGTGTTGCCGCCGGGGAAGGACAGCAGGCCATGCTTGTCATAGACCTTCTTCATCAGCTCCATGCCGCCGCCGTAGTAGAACCAGGCATATTGCTCCGGCGCGGTCATGCCGAAGGGCATGGTGGTGAAGTACAGGGTGTTGGGATCCTTGCCTTTCCAGTAGTAGGAGGCCGAGTGACCCATGTCGTACTGGCCCGACTTGACCATGTCGAAGATGCCGAACGGCGCCTTGTGCTTGTTCTTCGAGTCGATGGTGATCTTGAGACGCCCGCCGGACATCTCCTCGGCCAGCTTCGCGAACCTCTTGGTGGTATCCCCGAAAATCGGGAAGTTCGGTGGCCAGGTTTCGGCCAGGCGCAGCTTGTAGACCTTCTTGTCGGCTGCCTGGACGCCGGCGGCAAGTCCCAGTGCCAGCGTAGTGGTGAGGGCCAAGCCCAGGAATTTCTTCAGCATATCGGTTCCTCTTATGTTGTCTGTTCAAGTGCGACCGAGGCGTGAATGTAGCCCCCTTTTCGACCTTGCGCAATTGCCGTGAATCGACCCGGCCACATCTCGGGATTCGGGAGCTGGATGCCCGGCTCGATCCGCCATTGGCCGGAATCGAGGCAGGGCCTTCATGCATTCGATCAAGTCGCGGATCACGGGGTGGTCCGACAGGTCGAAGCCGCCCTCGTCGGCGACGCAGGGATGGGCAGGCAGGGGGCTTCCGCGATGGTCGGGGTATTGCCGACGAGCCATGGGGGTCGCGGGCGCTGGCGCTCCATACTCCCGGCACAGGGCATCGACACTCGTGCTTCTGCGCGTGGTCGACCCGCTGGCCACAGGGCAGGCCAGGATAATGCGGGATTGCGAGGATGCCCGCCGCTACCCAGTGACAGGGAATGTCGCACAAGACCGCCAGCAGGCAGAGCGAGTAGCAGTGGCTGAATGCGCTGTCGTTAGGGACACAAAAAGGCCGGGGCACAGGCCCCGGCAGGAGAGCAACCCTCTTCAAGGGTTGAGAGATGCCGCTTCGATGGCTGGGCAGGCCTCCGGCATCTCAGTGCTGCATGGGAGACATCGGCTGTTGCTGCATGTGTTGTTTCATGGAGTGCATCATCCCCATGCCGGTCGGGCGAGCCTTCAGGTCGACGGCCATCTGGCTGCCGTCACCGAGGGTGAGTTCGAGATGGACAGGGTCACCCGGTTTCAGCGGGTGATTCAGTCCGATGAGCATCACATGGTATCCGCCGGGCTTGAGTTCGACCTTGCCGTGTGCCGGAATCTCGATAAAGTCGACGCGCCGCATGCGCATTACCCCCTTGTCGTGGACATGGATATGCAGCTCGGTCACGCGGGACACATCTGAACGGGCATCCACCACGCGGATCGGGCGGTCACTGGCATTGTGCAGCACCATGAAGGCGCCGCTGTTGTGGGCCGTTGGGGGGACTGCTCGCGCGTAGGGGGTTTCGGCGCGCACAGCATCGCTGTCGGCAGCCAACGCCAGGCCGGGAACACAGAGGGCGGCGGCAAGTGCCAGGATTCGGATTTTCATGACGATCTGTCTCCATTGCGTATGTGGAAGGCATGTAGAGCGGACAGGCAGGCGTCAGCATCGCATCAGACGACGCGCCGTAGATAACAAGAGCAGACGCCGGAAAAATCAGACTAGTGGAGGATCGCGTGCGAGCGGCGAGGGGGGTGGGGAGTGACGCAACAGGGCCGGCCGGTCGGTGGCCACGGTGATCCGTTGCAATACAGCCTGCGGCGGCCGCACCACCGGGGCGACCGGGGTGAGGTGGTTGAGCAGGTCGGAGAAGGCCATCGCTGCCGACCCGTGTGGACTGTCGTCGCTGACTCCTGGGAGGCTCAGCTCGATTTCGCGGGGGCCATCGAGGGTGCAGACCACCACGGTCAGGCCATGCCCGTCGCGCGCCAGCCGGCTGTGCGCCTGGATGGGCAACAGCAACTGCGCAAACAGCACCGCCACCAGTCCCAGGGCCACGCGGACGCGGAGGTCGTGCTGTCTGAGTCGGTCTAGCATGGAAGACAATGCAATCACCCTTGTCGCGGCTTGTCCAGCCCCAAAACGCCTCGATGTTGACCGGCGACAAAATATCGGGGATTTCGATCAAGAGGAATGCACTGGCCGAGGGCGACCTTGTTCATCCAGCGCCACATACACCAGCATGGCGTCGGCGACCAGATCCTGATCGCCGATGTCGTGACTACGCTGACGCGCGGCCTCGGCCTCGACGTGCACCGTGATCGAGGTGTTGCCGATCGCGATCACCTGGGAGTAGCAAGTCACCAGGTCGCCGACGCGGATAGGGGCGAGGAAGCGCAGTTCCTTGACCGCCACGGTTGCCACACGGCCGCGAGCCTCGCGGATCGCCAGCACGCTGCCGGCGATGTCGATCTGCGACATCAGCCAGCCGCCGAAGATGTCTCCGGCAGCATTGGTGTCCGAGGGCATGGCGACCACGCGATAAGTGAGTTCGCGCGGCCCCAGAAAGTCGTATTGATCAGATTCAGTGTCCGGCATAGAGGTTTTCCATCAGATCATGGCATTGCTGCAGGATGCGGTCGCGCCGCAACTTGAGGGTCGGAGTCATCAGGCCATTGTCCGGTATCCAGGGATGGTCGAGTATGGCAATCTGACGGATCCGCGCATAGCCTGGAAAGTCACGGGTACGCTCCTCAATGTGCTCCATCAGCACTTCCCGCAGGTACTCGTCATCGTAGATCGCCTGGTTTGCCGGGTCCAGATGCAGCTCGCGGGCGACCTTCTCCAGGGCTTCGGGGTTGGGCACCACCAGGGCGCTGAGATAAGGCCTGCCCTCGCCGATGACCATCACCTGATCGATCAGTTCATCGAGCGCGATGGCGTTCTCCATGTCGGCTGGCGGCACCTTCTCGCCATTGGAGAGCACGATGATCTCCTTGATGCGCCCGGTGATGCGGATATGCCCCTGCTCGTCGATGGCCACCTGGTCGCCGGTATGCAGCCAGCCCTCGTCATCGATGATACGCGCGGTGGCCTCGGGGTTGTTCCAGTAGCCGAGCATCACAGCCGGACTGCGGGTGAGCAGTTCGTTGTTCTCGCCCGTCCGCACCTCGATGCCGGGCAGGGCGCGGCCGACGCTGACCGGCAGGTTGTCCTCCAGGGTGTTGACTGCAATCACCGGGCTGGTCTCGGTGAGCCCATAGCCTTGCAGAATGGGCACCCCCAGACCGATGAACAGCCGCGCTACGTCCTCGCCCAGGGCGGCACCGCCACACACGGTGAAGCGCAGGCGACCGCCCAGGCGCTCCCGAATCTTGCGACCGACCAGGTGGTCGAGCAGCGGGTGCAGCAACAGCCCCGGCGTCCAGCGCGCCCGTCCCTGTTGCCATTCGAACCGCCGCCAGCCCAGCTTCACTGCCTCGTGGAACAACCACTGTTTCAAGACGGACCCCTCGTCCACCCTGGCACTGATGCGCCCGTAGACCCGCTCGAAGATGCGCGGCACCGAGATCATCAGCGTGGGTTTCACCATGGCCAGGTCGTCGGCCAGTTGCGGGATGCCGCGAGAGAAGGTGACCGGGGTGCCGGCGACGATGGGCAGATAGTAGCCGGCGGTACGCTCCAGGGTGTGCGACAACGGCAGGAAGGACAGCAGCATGTCCTGCGGATAGACCGGCACTTGCTGCAAGGCGGCGTGGATCTCCCAGAGGATGTTGTGATGACAGAGCATCACCCCCTTGGGCCGCCCGGTAGTGCCCGAGGTGTAGACGATGCCAGCCAGTGATCCGGGGGCGCCGGGATCGAGCACGTATTCGGGTGGGGTGGGCAAGGTGCGCGCGGGCGTCAGCCAGGCATCCAGGTCGATGACATTGGGCAGTTCGTCCTCCACGCGCTCGCCGGTGACGATCCGTGTCAGCGTGCCCAGCCGGTCGCGGATTTCCTGCAGGCGCTCCCAGTGCTCGGCCTTCTCCAGGAACAACCAGCGCACCCCGGCATCCTTCAGTATCCAGCCGATGTTCTCCGCACGGTCGTTGGTGTAGAGCGGCACCGAAACCAGTCCCAGCCCCTGTGCGGCCTGGTCGCAGAGCACCCATTCCCAGCGATTGCTGCAGAGGATGGCGATGCGCTCGCCGGGTTGCAGGCCGTCGGCCTGCATGGCGTGTTGCCAGAGTGCAACCTCGGCCTGGCTCTCGGCCCAGGTGTGATCGGTCCATCGCCAGTCGCGCCAGTCGCGCCAGGCGACCTGGTCGGGCGTGCGCAGGACCCGTTCATGGAATGCATGCGCCAGAGTGGGCGCTGCCTCCAGCGAGATGATGTCCTGTTCTCTCTCCATTGCCTTGGCTCCTTGAATGGCCTCATGTCCCCACGGGCCGGGATTGGCCCTTTTCAGCTTGCCTTTGCCTTGTCGTAATTCATTGCCGGTTCCACCCTGTCAGGGTGTTCTCCAGTGCCTGTCGCCTCATCCATGCCCGGTCGCCAGCTCGTGCCAACCGGGATCGGCGTGGAACTGGTGGCCATAATGGGCTTCGAGTTCGTGTAGCCGCTTCTCGCAGCGTTCCATCCCGCGCTGGCGGGCATATTGCAGGGGGCCACCGCGGAAGGGCGCGAAACCGGTGCCGAAGATCACCCCGGCATCCAGCAGGTCGGCATCCTCGACCACGCCTTCGCGCAGGCAGGCGACCGATTCGTTGATCAGGCGCAGGATCATGCGATCGGCCAGTTCCTCCAGCCGTGTCCTGGGTGGCATGTTCACCTTGGGTTTCTGCGCCTGGCCCTTTTGCCAGCGGTAGAAACCCTGGCCGCTCTTCTTGCCCAGGTGGCCAGCCTCGACCTGCTGTTCGAGCTGGCCGGGCAGTGGTTCGTCGTGCAGCGGCGCCAGCTTGCGCGCCACCGACAGGCAGATGTCCAGACCCACGGTGTCGGCCAGTTCGATGGGACCCATGGGCATACCGAAATCCAGCGCGGCATGGTCGATGACCGAGGCGGGCACCCCCTCGTCGAGCAGACGCACCGCCTCGAGCAGATAGGGCATGAGCACCCGGTTGACCAGGAAGCCCGGCGTGGCGCTCACCGGCAGCGGCAGCTTGTCGATGTGCCGGGCGAAGGCCAGGCCACGGGCCAGTATTTCGGGGTCGGTGTGCTCGTCACGCACGATCTCGAGCAGCGGCATCTTGGCCACCGGGTTGAAGAAATGCAGGCCGATAAGGCGTTCGGGGCGTGCCAGATCCTGGCGCAGCTCGGCTAGCGGAATGCTCGACGTATTGGTGGCCAGCACGGCGTCTTCGCGCATCCGGGGTTCGAGCTCGGCGTACAGGGCACGCTTGGCCTCGGCGTCCTCGAAGATGGCCTCGATCACCACGTCGGCACGCGGCACGCCCAGGCCGCGATGATCGGGGGTGAGGCGATCCAGCGCCGCCTGCACCTGGTAGCGATCCTTCAGGCGCCTTGTAAACAGTTTCGCGGCGCGCCCCATGGCTCGGCCCAGCAGCTCGGGCGTGCGGTCCTGCAAGGTGACGGTGAGGCCGCGCAGGGCGCACCAGGCCGCAATGTCGCCTCCCATCACTCCGCCACCCACCACGTGCACATGGCGCGGGGCGAAGGTGTCCTTGTCGGCCAGGTCCTTCAGGCGTTCCTGCAACAGGAACACCCGGATCAGTTGTTGCGCGGTGTCCGAGACGATCAGGCGTGACACCTCGCGGGCCTCGCTGTCGTAGAGGGCATGCGCGTTGCCGCCGTGCCGCCGCCAGTGATCGAGCAGGGCGAAGGGGGCCGGGTAGTGCGCGGGATTCACCTGCGCACGCAGTTGGCGCGCCATGAAGGCGGCCACCGCGGGGCGCAGGGGCAGGAGACCTGGCAGGCGAGCGGCCAGCGAGGCGCGGCGCGGCGCGGCGGCGCTGCTCGATGAGCAGGCGCGCGACATTGCGCAACTGTCGCTCGGGCACGGCCTCGTCCACCAGCCCGAGCCGCCTGGCACGGCGCCCGTCGAGCGTGCGCCCGGCGAGCATCAATGGCAGAGCCTGCAGCGGCCCCAGGGCGCGTACCGTGCCCCCGAAGCCGGGGAAGATGCCCAGCCGCACCTCGGGAAAACCGATGCGCGTGCCCGGGTCGTCGCGCGCCACGCGGTAGTCGCAGGCCAGGGCCAGCTCCAGGCCACCGCCCAGGCAATAGCCGTGGATCATGGCTACCGTGGGGAAGGCCATGCTCTCGAGACGCTGGAAGATCTCGTGCGCGCGCAAGATGAAACGCTCGGCGGCCTGCGGGTCATCCACCCGGGCAAAGGACTTCACGTCTCAAGGTCGTTGACGACGAATTGTTCATCACCCCCAGCATTGGCGTCAGCCTGTACCCGCGCGATGGACCGTCCTGCGACGACCTGATCCGCAATGCCGACACCGCCATGCACGTGGCCAAGGAGCAGGGCGCCAACACTTTCGCCTTCTACAGCAAGGGCCTGACTGCACGCGCCTTCGAGCGGGTGATGCTGGAAAACAGCCTGCGCAAGACCATCGAACGCGATGAACTCCGCCTGCTGTACCAACCGCAACTGGACCTGGTCAATGACACACTGGTCGGCGTCGAGGCACTGTTGCGCTGGCAGCATCCCGATTTCGGACTGATCGACCCCGGTCGCTTCATCGAGCTGGCGGAACAGACCGGTCTGATGATCGACATCGGCGAATGGGTACTGAAAACCGCCTGCCAGCAGGCCCGGCAATGGCAAGAAGCAGGATTGGACATCTGCGTGGCGGTCAACGTCGGTCACCAGCAGATCCAGCGTGGTGTCATCCAGGAACAGGTGGAAAACGCCCTGCACGGCGCGCGACTGCCGGCATCTCATCTCAAGCTCGAGGTGCTGGAAAACTTCGTGATGGAGAACGCCGGCGCCAGCGTGGTGGTCCTGCAGGCACTGCGCGACCGTGGCGTCAATCTCGCGATCGACGACTTCGGCACCGGCTATTCCTCACTGGCCTATCTGCACCAGCTCCCCATCCAGCAACTCAAGATCGACCAGTCCTTCGTGCGCGACATGCCGCATGATCGTGGCAGCCAGGCCATCATCCGGGCCATCGTGGCGCTCGGCGACAATCTTGGCCTCGAAGTCCTGGCAGAAGGCATCGAGACCGCCGAGCAACGTGCCTTCCTGGTGGCCGAAGGCTGTCACCTGGGCCAGGGCTACCTGCTGGCCCGGCCAATGCCGGGACCGGCGATTGCCGAATGGCTCGAGCAACGTACGGCATCGATCGCACCGGACGAAGCGTAACGTGACGTCACGCGGCAGGTGTTCGGAGTTAAGACGCGCCGCAGGATACGGACAGGCGGGGATTTTCCTTGGCGCGAATTTCAGCGCGATAGTGGATCAGGGAATGAGTATTTCACCTCGTGGTGGGAAAGACATTGTTCTGTGGGTGAAGCATAACCGTCAAAGGGTGGCAGCAACCAGCCGCACGGCACTGGATCAGGCGGTAAAGCGATGTTGATGCGGCTGCCACCAGACTCCATAGCGCGACGGCCTCTCCCGGACATCGTTTCGCATAATACCTATTATGTTAAATCATAGGCGAGCAGATACGCAGGCTGCTTTTCTGAATCCCGGAGGTTCTCTTTCCTCTACTTGACCGCTCGCACGCCGCGGCACTTCGGGTATCGGCTGCATCCCCAGAATTCCCGTCCCGCATACGGACCTTTGCGTGCGACTCGTTTCACCATGGCTTCACCGCACTTTGGTGCAGTCTGGGGTGCGTTTGAGTGCCACGACCTTGCTATAGTGTCCCTTGCTGCTCGCATCGGTGTTCGTGCGAGCAGGTTTCAGTTGAGACTCGATCCGCTTGATCCGACGAAGCATCGTATCCAGCTTCGAACCATCGACAAGCTCGATATTGCGTCCTTCGGCAAATCGTTGAGCCTCTCGGGAGAAGGTCCCGGAAGTCACCACGAAACCCTGAGTCGCCCCCTTGGCGGCCATGATGCCGAAAAGTTCACGAACGACAGCCACGCCGACCTTGTTCGCTCGCCAGTGCTTGTGCACTGCACCAACGACAGTTCGCCGTCCTTGCGCAGAACGATGTCGACACCCCCGTCGGCTCCGTCGGCGGTTTCCTGGGCCGTGTAGCCACGGCGTCGGAAAACCTCACTGACCAGCATTTCGAATTCGCGCCAGGACAAGGACTTGACCGAATCGTGGGACGTGACTTCGCTGGTCTTTTCCACGAGATGATGGCGTTTCGCCTGTTTGAATGCAGAAACTACGGAACCCAGAAGAAATGCACCCGGGACCAAGTATTGCCCAATCGTTGCGAAGACACGAACCGCCTGGTGCACCATGGCCGCGCCCAAGTGGTTGATGTCCGATGGTGAAAAGACGGTTTGTGTAACAAAGGGGTGAAGCACCACATAGCTGATCAATGCCAGAACGATGCCTCCCCACCAAGGCATTCGAGCAGCGAGTTCGATCAATTCTTCGAAAATTGTGCGTCTACGGCCCATGTTGTGTAGGAAGTATCAGGCCTATTTGCCTGGCATGCTTGGTATGAGTGGCGAATCATTACTGCCCCTGAAGCAGCTCCGGCGCCAAGGTCTCGATGATCTGCCGCATCTGGTCCGCTGGCAACGGCCGCAGGTCTTCGGCTTGTGACGTATCGGCAGATTCGGCAGCGGGTGCCGTTTCGCCCTGCGACTGCCCGGTGGTGCTTGCCGCCGTTTGCGGGGCCGGTTCGTCGGTGGCGGGTTCGGTGGGAGCAGCGGTCTGTCCGGCGGCCTCCGTCGTTGCCATTTCGCCGGACGCGGCGGGCGTGGTCTGGTCGGCTGTTTCGGCGACCACCGGCTCCGGCGGCAGGACCACCCGCAGGTAGAGCCAGGCGGAGATGAGCGACAGAACGATCAACAGCAGACGATAGATATTCATGGTTCCTTCCTGTCTCGCGGGATGCGCACGGGTTTGAGAAGCGCACGGGTTTGAGAAGCGAATGATAAACCCAGGCCAGACGCGGTGCTTTCTCGCCTTCACGGGCAGGCAACTGGATACGTAACCAGTTCCCGCGCCTGCCCAGCACACGCACCTGCTGATGCTGCTCGAGCTGGGTCACGATCCGCGCACCCGTACCAGGACTGGCGCGGACGTTGATACGCTTGCCGGTGACCTGTCCGGTCCAGCCGAACCAGGACTGGTCGAGCAGTTCGGGAACGATGGCCAGCACATCGATCTCGGGATCGCCGGCCAGGCGCAGCAGGATGTCGCGCGCATCGGGATGGCCCTGCCCGGCGGCACGGTAGATCCAGCGCACCGCTTCGGCCAGATCGCGCTCCACGCCCTCGCCCGTGGTATAGGCCAGGCCGATGGCGAATTCGGCGTCGGCATGCCCTTGGGCCGCAGCCTGTTTCCACCAGTAGAAGGCACGCCCCATATCCACGGCCAGGCCGTTCCCGTTGGCATACAGCCAGCCCAGGTTGTATTGCGACTCGGCATGCCCCTGTTCGGCCAGCGGCTTCCAGTGGCACCAGGCCTCGGCAAAATTGCCTTCCAGCAGGGCCGCCATCCCTTTCTGGAAAGCATCGGGTGCTTCGGCCACCGCCGTTGCAGTCAGCAGCAGCAAGCTCCCGGCACAGGCACCCTGCCAGCGAGTCATTCGTGCTCCAGGGCCGCGATAACCCGAATGGCGCGCGCCATGCCCTCGCCCAGATAGCTCTCGATTTCCTGCATGGTGATCGGGCCGCCCTCACCCAGACCGGCAGCCCAGTTGACCACCAGCGAAAAGTTGGCGTAGCAAAGCTCGAGTTCCCGGGCCAGGGCGGCCTCGGGCATCCCGGTCATGCCGACGATATCGCAACCGTCGCGCGCCAGGCGGCGGATCTCGGCGGCCGACTCCAGGCGCGGCCCCTGGGTAGCGCCATAGGTCCCCTTTCCCACCACCGATTCGCCAATGCGCCCGGCCGCTGCCAGCAGTTGCTGGCGCAGCGCCTCACAATAGGGCTCGGTGAAATCGGCATGGATGACCCGCTTGAGGTCCTGCTCGTAGAACGTGTGCTTGCGATCGTAGGTGTAGTCGATGACCTGGTCGGCAACGCACAGGGTTCCGGGCCCCATGTTGGCGGAGATGCCACCGACCGCAGCCATGCCGACGATACGTTCGACCCCCGCTTCCTTGAAGGCCCAGATGTTGGCGCGATAGTTCACCTTGTGCGGCGGCACCTGGTGATTGCCGCCGTGGCGCGGCAGAAAGGCGACTGGCAGCTCGTTCAGGCGTCCGAACTGCATGGGCGCCGAAGGGGCCCCGAACGGCGTCGAGACCAGTTCGCGCCGTTCGATCTCCAGTGCCTCCAGCCGGGTCAGGCCGGAACCGCCGATGATACCCAGGTAATGCATGATTCAGTGTCCCTCCAGATGTTCCGGCAAGGCGTAGATGGCCGGCAGGTTGCGCCAGTATCCACGATAGTCCATGCCGCAGCCGAAGACATAGCGGTCGGGCACGGTCAGGCCGATGTAGTCGATCGGCGGACGCACCCCGCGATCGTGGATCTTCTGCGTGAGCACCGCAGCGCGCAGGCTGGCCGGCTTCTGGGCCTCACAGTAGTGCAGAGTAGTGCAGAATGGCCTCCAGCGTATGGCCCTCGTCGAGGATGTCGTCGATCACCAGCACGTGGCGGCCGGTCAGTGACTGCGCTGGGGTGCGCTGCCAGACCAGCTCGGTACCCGAGGTCTGCTCGCGGTAGCGCGTGGCGTGCAGGTAGTCGAGTTTCCAGGGAAAGACCAGGTGCGGCATGAGCATGGCCGTGGGCGCCAGGCCGCCGTTCATCACGCACAGCACCAGCGGATTGGCCTCGGCCAGATCGGCCGTGATGCGTGCGGCCATCTTGCGCACGGCCTGATTCACCGCGTGTTCGTCATGGAGAAGTTCAGCCCGGTCCAGCACGTCCTGGGCATGCCGGGCTTCGGGTGACAGCGCACTCATAGGGGAAGTTCGTCCTCGCGTTGTTGCAGGATATTGGCGGCCAGGCCGGCCGCCCGGTGCCAACGGGTCGATTCGCGGAGCTGTTGCCGATCAGGTGCGGGACGGCCGTGCAGTCGGACACAGCGCGTCAGCGACACCGGGTCGCGGTGATCGGCCAGCGCTTCCAGCACCTGTTCGGCCGCTGTCGGATCGTTGCATACCAGCACCTGGTCACATCCCGCGGCAATGGCCGCCCTCGCCCGCTCGGCCGGCGTCCCGGTGGCATCGGCGGCCTTCATGCTCAGGTCGTCGCTGAAGATCACACCGTTGAAACGCAGCTCACCGCGCAGGATGGTCTGCAGCCAGAATGGCGAGAACCCCGCGAGCCGTTCGTCACAGCAACGATACACCACGTGCGCGGGCATGATCCCCTCGAGCCCGGCGGAGATCAGGCGCCGAAACGGGTGCGCATCCTGGTGCAGGATGGTCTCCAGCGGTCTTTCGTCCACCGGCAGCTCGTGGTGCGAATCGGCACGCACCGCACCGTGACCGGGGAAATGCTTGCCCACGCTGATCATGCCCGCCTCCCGTGCGCCCAGCATCCAGGCCATGGCCAGGCTGGCGACCTGTTCCGGCGTCTCGTCGAAGGCGCGGTCACCGATCACCTCGCTGATGCCCAGTCCCAGGTCGAGCACCGGGGCAAAGCTGAAGTCCACGCCCACCGCGCGCAGTTCGGCCGCCATCAGCCAGCCCAGCTCGTGCGCCACCCGCCGCGCACGCGCCACGTCGCCGTCGCAGAACGGCAGGATGGCCGCTGGCGGCGGCAGGCGGGTGAAACCTTCCCGAAAACGCTGCACCCGGCCGCCTTCCTGATCAACCGCGATCAACAAGGGAGGCGAACGCAGCTCATGAATCTCGCGGATCAGCCGATACAACTGCTCGACCGAGGCGTAATTGCGGCGAAAGAGGATGACCCCGCCGGTCGCCGGATGCCGCAGCCGCGTGATGTCCTCGGCGCACAGCTCGGTGCCGAGCAGGTCGATCATCACTGGTCCGTGCATCTGTCCTCCGCGCGAGAGCCGCCGGTCCAGCCACCGACAAGCCGTTTGCAGTACATGGGAAGAAAAATGGAAATCACTTCGAGACTATTCTCTATCTTTATGTTGTTTATCGCTTTTTCTCTTCCTGCCCTGGCGGGAGACGAGGAGAAGGAACCGGTCAAGATCAGCTATGTCGAGATGAAGCCCTCGATCGTCAGCAACCTCACTGGCGGCCCCAAGTATATCCGCTGCGACATCCAGCTGATGACCAAGTACGCCAGCAAGGTGGAGAAGATCAAGACACACATGCCGGCATTGCGGCATACGGTGTTGATGATCATCGCCGGGGCCGATGGCAAGCAACTCACCACCCGCGAGAGCAAGGAGGCACTGCGCAAGCAGCTGCTCGAGGCGATCCGCAAAAAGCTCGAGGAACTCACCGACGACCCCATGGTGAAGGACCTGTACTTCACGGCCTACTACGTGAAGTGACATCCAGGCGATCGCGCAGCCCATCGCCCAGCACGTTGGCAGCCAGCACCACCAGCGACAGCGCGATCCCTGGTACCAGCACCAAGTGCTGGCGCCACCAGCAGGTAGCGTACACCCTCCCGAATCATGCTGCCCCAGGAGGCCTGGGGCGGTTGCACACCCAGCCCCAGGAATGACAGACCGGCCTCGGCGATCACCGCCGAGGCCAGGCCGAAGCTGGCCTCGACCAGCAGTGGCGCAAGCAACAGCGGCAGCAGGTGATACGCCATGATGGCCGGCGGCGCGCGGCCCAGCGCGACGGCTGCCAGCACATGCTCGCGATGGCGCAACGACAGCACCTGGTTGCGGCTCAGGCGCGCATAGCCCACCCAGCCCATGGCCGAGAGCGCGATCACCGCATTGTCGATGCCCGGCCCCAGGAAGGCCACCAGGGCAATGGCCAGCAACAGCCCGGGAAAGGCCAGAAACACCTCGATCAGTCGCGAGACCACCCGGTCGGCCCAACCGCCGAGGTATCCCGCCAGCACGCCGATGACGGTGCCGATAACGGCAGACAACGAGA
Source organism: endosymbiont of unidentified scaly snail isolate Monju (assembly GCF_000801295.1). Classification (NCBI taxonomy): domain Bacteria; kingdom Pseudomonadati; phylum Pseudomonadota; class Gammaproteobacteria; species endosymbiont of unidentified scaly snail isolate Monju. Next base: position 1,281,131 of record NZ_AP012978.1, read on the forward strand.
CACTGACCACCGCGACCAGAAGCGATATTCCGGCCCCCGCGGCCAGCCGCTCGGCCACCGAACGGCCCAGCTCGTCGCCACCGAACAGGTATCCCTTTGACAGGGGCGCGGCGAACAGCCGTTCCAGATCGATGGCATCGGGCGTCAGCGGCAGTACCCAGCCGCCCAGCGCGAGCAATGCCCAGCCGCCCAGGATCAGCGCGGGCAGACGACTCATCCGCCCGGCTCCATCCGGGGATCGAGGGCGCGCAGCAGCCCGTCGGTCAGTGCATTGAGCAACACATAGCTCACCGCGATCACCAGCACCACGCCCTGGATCAGGGGGTAGTCGCGCTGGTGGATGGCCTCGATCAGCAGCGAACCGATACCTGGCCAGGCGAATACCACCTCGGTGACCACCGCCCCGCCGAGCAGGCCACCCAGTTGCAGGCCCAGCAGGGTGACCACCGGCAGCAGGGCGTTCGGCAAGGCGTGACGCCAGAGGGCCTGCCGGGCGCCCAGCCCCTTGGCGCGCGCAGTGCGCATCCAGTCCTGTTCCAGCACCTCGAGCAGGCCCAGCGGCAGGGCGATCACCAGCACCACGGCAAAGGCGGCCAGCGCCAGTGCCAGGGTCGCCGGCAGGCGTTCGGCGATCAGCGTCGATACCGGTCGCTCACGCAGCAGCGACTGTCCCAGGTCGGCGTGCAACAGGCCGCCCAGGTAGTCCGCCCAGCGCACCGCCAGCGGCCGGTCCAGGCCCATGGCCGCACGCAGGGCCTCGCGGTCGGCCGCGCTGGACTGCTCGCCCAGCATCACGTCCACCGGATCGCCAGGCACCACGGCGGCAAGCAGGAACACCAGGCTCACCACGCCCAGCAGCACCAGCAGGGTATCGAACAGGCGACTCAGCATGATCCCCCTGCCCCACCAGCGTGGATCAGCACCTCGGTGCCGCGTTCCACACAATCGAACAGCTCGATGATGTCGGTGTTGCGCATGCGCACACAGCCATGCGAACAGGGCTCGCCCATGGGCTGATCGTCCGGGGTGCCGTGGATGTAGATGAAGCGCCGCAGGCTGTCGCATTCTCCCCCACGGTTGTAGCCCGGCTCGCAACCGGTCAGCCACAGGATGCGGGTCAGGATCCAGTCGCGCTCCGGGTGCGCCCGTGCCAACTCGGAGGTCCAGACCTCGCCGGTGGGACGGCGCGCCACGAACACCGTCCCCGGCGGGCAGCCCGCGCCGATCTTCAGGCGGATGCGATGGCGTCCCAGCGGCGTGCACTCCGACCCCTGACACTGCCCCGCGCCGTTGCGCGCGGTGGAGACCGTATAGCGCACCAGTTCCTGCTCGCCCTCGAGCAGGCGCAGGGTCTGGGTGGACAGGTCGATGTCGATATGGCGCGAGGTCATCACCCCATTATCGCCCGTTTCCGGTGCTGCATTCCCTTCCCGGCCCTTTCACTTTTTCTCCAACGCTTCGAAAAAAACCATAACTGCCGTCGCGCCGGGGCGCGACAGCGCCCACCCCTCGGCTCAGCAGCAGATTGTTCTCGTGCCACAGCGGCACATACACCAGGTCGCGGTGCACCTGTTCCTGAATCGCCCGATACAAGGGCACGGCCTGTTCGCGCGACAGACGCTCGGCACGCTCGATCAACGCATCGACCTCGGGGTTGCAATAGCGCCCCCGGTTGGCGCCTCCGGGTGGCAGCGAGGCGCTGTGGAAGATGTGACGGTAGATGTCCGGGCTGCGAATGCCCACCCAGCTCAGACTGTACATCTGGAAGCGCCCGGCCTTGATGTCGCCGAAGAAGGTGCCCCATTCGTGGCTGCGGATCTCCAGATCGATGCCCACTTCTGCCAGCTGCGCCTGGATCACCGCGGCGATGCGCAGGCGGAAGGGATCGGTCGAGGTCTTGTAGGTGATGCGCAAGGGCCGTTGTGGCCCGTAACCCAGCTCGGCGAGCAGGGCGCGGGCGCGATCCGGATCGTGCGGCCAGGGCGCCAGCCCCGGATGCGCCGCCCAGTGCCCCGGCACCAGCAGGGTGGTAGCCAGCCGCGCATGGCCGCGGAACAGGTGGCGCACGATGGCCTCGCGGTCGATGGCCAGCGCGATGGCCTGACGCACCCGCCGATCGCCGGTGACCGGGTCTTCGAGATTGAACCCCAGGTAGCTGAACGTGGTGCCTGGCGTCTCATGCAGGGTAATGGCCGGGTCACGCGCCAGGCGCTCAACCATCTCGAACGGCAGATCGTTCTGAACCAGCTGCGCCTCGCCGTGCAACAGCTTGAGCGCCCGCATGGTCGGATCGGGCACCACCGCGAAGCGGACCTTCAGCCCGTCGGCCCGGCGCGCCAGCAACACCCCGCCATCGGCCTGCCAGCCGAGAAAGCGGAACGCCCCCGAACCGAGCGGATCGCGTGCCAGCGCCCCGCGCTCCTCCAGCCGTCCGGCCGGCGCCACGCCCAGGTGCAGACGCTCGGGCAGGCGCTGATCGGGACGCGAGAGATCCAGTCGCAGGGCATCGCCCTCGTGGCGAATCTGCACGATGTGTTTCAGGGTGCCCGCATGCGGCGAGGCCGGGTGATCGCGCGTTGTGCGCAGGGTCGCGGCCACATCGTCCAGTGTCACCGGCGAACCGTCGGCAAAGGGGACGGGCGAGCCGTTGAGCGCGAGCCGGTAGTGGCGGTCGTCGATGCGCTGCCAGCGCACCACGCCCGGCACCGGGCGGTCGGCTGCGTCGAAGTCCACCAGCGGCCGGTACAACAAGGCATTGATGCGTTCGGAGACCGCATCGGTGGCCAGCAGGCGGATCAATCGCGCCATCGGCTGTAAGGATGGCTGGCGAGCTGGCTGTTGTAGTAGCGCCGGTCACTCGAGACCTCCTCGCCCAGCCAGGGGGGCGCTCGAAGGGCTCGTCGGCATGGGACAGCTCGATCTCGGCCACCACCAGCGGCGCGTTCTCGCCCTGGAATTCGTCGATTTCCCAGAGATGCTCACCGACATGCAGGTAATGGCGGATCTTCTCGAACACCGGCCCCTCGACCACGTGCGCGAACAGCGCCTCGGCATCATTCAGCGGGATGGCATACTCGAACTCGTGGCGGTGAATACCGTCAGCGCTGGCCTTGATGTTCAGATGTGCCTGCTCACCGAAGATGCGCACCCGCATGGCACGGCGCTCATCGTGGCAGAGATAGCCCTGGCGCATGGGCACGCTGCGCTCGATCTGCGCGCGCCAGCGCTCGTCGGTCACCAGAAACTTGCGTTCGATTTCGAGGGGCATGGAAGGAGCCTCAGGCCAGTATGGCCCGTATTATCGCGGCATTCGCGGGGCGGGAGAAGCAGAGGCGCCCCTTTATTCCAAGGGGCAACGGAATGCCTCGTCAACTTCGGGCGTTGCATTTATTCTGCGAGTTCAGGATCTTCCCCTGTGTAGCCTGCTTCATCAATATATCAAAAATGCATTATTCACTCTCTGCGCCGAACGTCGCAAATCACCGGCAGCAAAAAGCAGAGTGAGGAACGAACGGCACTTTTTGACGTCCGAGTGAATTTGCCTTGTTAGGTTTTTTCGCTCTGCATACCCTACATTTTCTCACAAGAATGCTTAACATCCATCTCAAGCAGGTAAGGAGCTGCAAAGCCTTCATACTCTTTCTTATTCTCGTCTGGTAAATCTTTCCATCCTGTAATCCTGCCGCGACATTTATCAGAGCCGCACATACACTTCTTCGGGAAGTAGTCGATAATATAGTTTCTCATAGCATAATCGAAAGTTATTTCCTCATTAATACTGATGTCCTTTATTGCAACAAAGTCGTGCGCGCCAGATTCATTTACTTTAATACCACAATTTGAGTCACAGGAATGATTAACCTTGGTTATTAATCCATCGTGAAGTACAAACTTATTTTCGCTTATCTGTGACGCATGAGAGTGATTTCCATTCAGCACTTCCTTAATAACGCCAACCATCACTATGTCACCAACCTCAAATGATTTGGTGGCAAAAACACCTTCCCCCTTCCCGGCAGACTTCCTCAACTCAAATCCATCTTTCATAATATATCCTCATTAAAAACCCAACGTCGCAATCAACCGGACGCCTTGGGAGCGCAGCGACGAAGGTAGTCCGGGTGAAATTGATTTGTTAGGTATCATTCATTCCAGCTTGTCAAAGAATCTCAAAAATGACTCAGTAAACCAGTGCTCCATCTCTGAGACTACGTACGGAACGTATGAATTAGTCTTTTTCCATGAAATCATCCACCCCTCCCACTTTTTCCATATTTCTGAACTATCAATCCATCCTCTTCCATTAGCGATATATGCTTGCTCTAAAATCTCCAATCCTGCCCTGGTGAAACGGTAGCAATTTTTTTCTTCTGCAGACATTGCCTCCCAAATTGGCCATGATTCCTTGTTTGTCTTTCCTGATAATGAATCGAATAAACGCCGCCTTTCTTCAGGAATCTTTCTCCAAACATTATTTATTTCAGGCACGTCGGCCGCTTTCCACAATAAACTTGTATATTTTTCCTCCAGAAATTGAAGAGTTTTGTATTCCTCCAGTTTCTCTCTTTCTTAAGTTGAATACCTAAAAATAGAACTGAAATTACGCCAGCTACATATGCAGTAATTTCGAAATATAGTCTTATATCTTCAAGGGTCATACAACAATATCCGAAGCGTTATTGGCCTAACAGTTGATTATTTGGACGGCACGAATATCACGACATGTGGACGGCGCCAATATTGCGATATGCAGCCACTTGTTCTGCGCTTATTCTCCAGGAGTGAACCGTCCCGGGTTTCCCGGAGACTCCATTTCTTGAGAGGATAGAGTCTATGGATACGAGCAAGAGATATTCCCCTGAGGTCCGGGAACGGGCGGTTCGCATGGTGTTTGATCATCAGGGCGAGCATGATTCCCAATGGGCGGCGATGACCTCCATCGCGGCCAAGATCGGCTGTACGCCGGAGACGCTGCGCAAATGGGTGAGACAGGCCGAGCGTGATCAAGGACTGCGCGAGGGTCTGACGACGTCGGAGCGCGAGCGGCTCAAGGCCTTGGAACGGGAGAACCGGGAGCTGAGGCGGGCCAACGAGATTCTGAAGACGGCGTCGGCTTTTTTTGCCCAGGCGGAGCTCGACCGCAAACTGAAGAGATGATCGCGTACATCGACGATCACAGGGATCGTTACGGGGTCGAGCCGATCTGCGCGGTGCTGCCGATCGCCCCGTCCACCTACTATGAGCACAAGGCCCGTGAGGCCGATCCACAGCGACTGCCGCGGCGATTGCAGCGGGATCGCGCCCTGTCAGACGAGATTCGACGGATCTGGGAAGAGAACTTCCAGGTGTACGGTGCCAGGAAGGTATGGCGGCAGCTCAACCGGGAAAGCATCGAGGTAGCCCGCTGCACGGTGGAACGCCTGATGCGTGTCATGGGGTTGCGGGGTGTGGTGTGAGGCCGCCGTTGCCGGACAACGATCGGCGACACGACGGCGGAACGACCACTGGACCGGGTGAAGCGGCAGTTTACTGCCACCCGCCCGAATCAGTTGTGGGTGGCGGACATTACCTACGTGGCGACTTGGACAGGGTTTGTCTATGTGGCGTTTGTCGTGGACGTCTATGCCCGACGGATCGTGGGCTGGCGTGTCTCCCGGTCGCTGAAGACCGACCTGGTGCTGGATGCGCTGGAGCAGGCGCTATGGTCGCGCCAGGACACAGAGGGCCTGGTGCACCACAGTGACCGAGGCTGTCAGTACCTGTCGGTGCGCTACACGGAGCGCCTGGCCGGGGCCGGCATTGATGCCTCGGTCGGTAGCCGAGGGGACTCCTATGACAACGCTCTGGCAGAGACGATCAACGGTCTGTACAAGGCCGAGGTTATCTACCGGCGAGGCCCCTGGAAGCATAGGGAGGCGGTCGAATATGCCACTTTGGAGTGGGTGGACTGGTTCAACCACCGGCGGCTGCTGGAGCCTATTGGCAACGTGCCACCGGCGGAGTTGGAAGCGGCGTATTATCGCCAACAGAAAGAGTCTGCCAAGGCGGCCTGACTCAAACAAAACAGTCTCCGGAATATCCGGGGCGGTTCAGAGTCCCGCAAACAGGGAGGTCTGCCCATGTCTGTTCGCGTATCTGCCACGGACGACCCGCGTATTGCGCGCTTCTGGCGCGATTATCTGGAAGTCCTTCGGCTGTTCCGCATCCTGGGCAAGGCTCATCCCTGGCACCGGCGTCATGTAGAAGCATTCATTCATGATTCCATGCGTCTTTTTCCAGCATCCGGGTGGGATGTCGAGATGTTCTCATGAAGTCTATTCGCCTGACGCTCTGGCGCGCAAATGCCATCGGGGGCCGTGAACAAGCCGCTCATGGTCTTCCTTCATGGCATGGGGGAACCTGGGAGGGGCTGGCAAACGAGGGGTTGGCCTCCTCCCAACCTCCCCCGCACGCGGGGGAGGAGCTTGTTTGGAGGGGGTTCCCGCCAGTGTGGAAGGAACCGATTCGAAGGCCTGTTACCTCGAAAGCCAGGAAGGGAGTTATCGACGAGGCGCTCTCTGAAACCTGGCGTCCTTCGCGTTCTTTGCGGTTGGTTTTTCCTTCATCCCCGCTCGAACAGGGCGATGGACTCGACATGCCCGGTGTGCGGGAACATGTCCATCACCCCAGCGCCGAGGAGCCGGTAGCCGTGGTCGCGTACCAGTTCGCCGGCGTCGCGGGCGAGCGTACCGGGGTAGCACGAGATGTAGAGGATGCGTTGTACGCCCAATCGGGGCAGCAAGGGCAGGATGGGCTGGGCGCCGCTGCGCGGGGGATCGAGCAGGGCGATGTCGTATTGCCGGTCCTGCCAGGCCGCTGGTTCGAGTTCCTCGTACAGGTTGGCGGTGTAGAAGGCCACGTTGTCCAGACCGTTGCGCCGGGCATTCTCTCTCGCACGCGAGACCAGGCCGGCATCGCCCTCCACGCCGACCACTTCGCGGGCATGGCGCGCCAGCGGCAGGGTGAAGTTGCCAACGCCACAGAACAGGTCGAGCGCCGTCTCGTGGGGCTGTGGGGCGAGCAGTTGCATGGCGCGATCCACCATCTGCCGGTTGATGGCGGTGTTGACCTGGGTGAAGTCACCCGGCAGGAAGCCCAGCTCCAGTCCCTGCGACGGCAGGGCATAGCGCAGGTCCACTCCGGGCGGATCGAGCGGGGCCACCGTGTCCGGGCCGCCAGGTTGCAGATAGGGCACGATGTCGTGCTCGTGACCGAAGCGGCGCAGACGCTCGAGGTCTGCCTCGCTGAAGGGTTCCAGATGGCGGAAGATCAGCACGCAGCGTTCGTCGTCCATGGCCATCTCGATCTGCGGCAGGCGGTCGCGGATGCTGAAGCCCTCGATCAGTTCGGACAGCTGCGGCAGGATGCGCCCGACCCGGGGATGCAGGACGTGGCATTCGTCGAGTTCGGCCACCTTGCTGCTGCCACGCTCGCGGAAGCCGACCAGTACCCTGCCCTTCTTCGGCACCCTCTTCACGCCCAGGCGCGCCTTGCGGCGATAACCCCAGGGCTCGGCGGTGAGCGGCACCCAGACCTCGCCTGGCTCGACCTGGCCGAGCTTGCGCAGGTTGTCGAGCAACACCGCCTGCTTGGCGGCGATCTGCGCGGCGGGATCCAGGTGTTGCAGGCTGCAGCCGCCACAGATGGCATAGTGCGGACAGCGCGGTGCGACGCGGTCGGGCGCGGCCTCGAGAACCTCGGTCACCACGCCCTCGTCGTGTCGCTTGCCGGTCTTCAGATAGCGGAAGCGCACCCGCTCGCCCGGCAGCCCGCCCTGGATGAAGGTGGCCTTGTCGTTCACGCGGGCCACGCCACGGCCGTCGTGCGCCATGTCGTCGATGTGCGCCTCGAACTCCCCCTGCGGCAGGCGCGAGCGTCTGCGGCGGCGGCTCATGCGGGCAGCGATCCGAGCAGGGCCTCGCGGCGCGGGTGTCCCTGCAAGGCCGCACGCAACTGTTCATGGGTGCGGCTCACGTCCTCGAGCGCGCAATCACCCCGCAGGTGCAGGATCTCCAGCGCCAGCAGCGCGGTGTTGAGCGCCTGCACCTCGGCATAATCACCCAGTGCCGCGCGCTCGCCCGCCAGCCATTGTTCCCACAGTGACTCGGCCTCGACCCCCTGCATGCCGGGCAGCCCCAGGCGGCGGGCCACGTCGTGCAGGCTGGGGAAGGAAGTCGCGTTCGACAGCATGCGGTGCCGCAGATCCTGGTGTGGCGCCTCTCCCCGCGCGGCAGCCGCATAGTAATCGGCGGCGCTGCGGCGATGACGCAGGCAACGGAACAACAGGAGCGGAACGAAATCGTCCCCGCCGCCCCAGCTGTACAACGGCGGCGTGGCCTGCATGGCCTGGAACACGGCATCGATCAGCAGGATCTCGGGAAATTCGGCCTGCGAGAAGGTCTCCAGGCGTACCCCCTCGGCATCCACGCGCAGCAGCGAGACCGCGCCCAGGCACAGCTGATCCCAGCCCAGGCGTTCGTCGCCATGCGCCTGCTTGTGGCGGTGGAACATGACCTTGGCGATGTCGGCCTCGCTCAGGTCATGCAGGCCCAGCGCATCGCGCGCGCTGTCGGTATCGGGGATGGCCGCGAAGCCGATGGCGGTGAATTGCATGCTCACTCCTGCGAGAAGACGCCGGTGGAAAGGTAGCGGTCGCCACGGTCGCAGATGATGGTAACGATCACCGCGTTCTCCACCTCGCGTGCCAGTTGCAGGGCCGCGGTTACGGCCCCACCCGAGGAGACACCGCAGAAGATGCCCTCCTCGCGCGCCAGGCGCCGGGTGGTCTCCTCGGCAGTAGCCTGGTCGATGTCGATCTCGCGGTCGACCAGCGAGGCGTCGAAGATCTCGGGCAGATACTCCTGCGGCCAACGACGGATGCCGGGGATCTGCGCGCCTTCGGCCGGTTGCACGCCGATGATCTGCACCCCGGGGTGCTGTTCCTTGAGATAACGCGCAGTGCCGGTGATGGTGCCGGTGGTCCCCATGGCGCTCACGAAATGGGTGATGCTGCCGCCGGTATCGCGCCAGATCTCGGGACCGGTGCCCTCGTAGTGCGCCAGCGGATTGTCGGGGTTGGCAAACTGGTTGAGCACCTTGCCCCGCCCTTCGGCCTCCATTGCCAGCGCCAGGTCGCGTGCGCCCTCCATGCCTTGCTCGCGAGTGACCAGGATCAGCTCGGCCCCGTAGGCATACATGGCGTCACGACGCTCCTGGCTGAGGTTGTCGGGCATGATGAGGATCATGCGGTAGCCCTTGATCGCCGCGGCCATGGCCAGCGCGATACCGGTGTTGCCGCTGGTGGCCTCGATGAGCGTGTCGCCCGGACGGATCTCGCCGCGCGCCTCGGCGCGCTCGATCATCGACAGCGCAGGCCGGTCCTTGACCGAGCCGGCAGGGTTGTCGCCTTCCAGCTTTACCAGCAGGGTATTGCTGGTCTCGCCCGGCAGGCGTTGCAGGCGGACGAGTGGGGTGTTGCCGATGCACTCGGCGATAGTCGGATAGTTCATGGACGCCATTTTAACCCGCACCCGCGCCGCCGATCAGGCGCTTCATCTCGCGCACCGCCTCGGCCATGCCGTGAAAGATGGCGCGTGCCACGATGGCGTGGCCGATGTTGAACTCCACCAGTTCAGGGATAGCGGCGACCGCTTGCACATTGTGGTAGTCCAGGCCATGTCCGGCATTCACCTGCAGGCCCAGGCGTTGGCCGTAGAGTGCGGCATGCGCGATGCGCGCCAGCTCGGCCTGCTTGCGCTCGGGATCGCGTTCCTCGGCATAGTGACCGGTATGGATCTCGATCACCGGCACGCCGATCTCGGCGGCGGCCTCGAGCTGGCGCTCGTCGGCGTCGATGAACAACGACACCTTGATGCCTGCCTCGGCCAGTTGCGCACAGTAGTCGCGCAGGGGGTCGATCTGCGAGGCGGCGTCCAGGCCACCTTCGGTAGTCAATTCCTCGCGGCGTTCGGGGACCAGGCAGCAGTACGAGGGCCGCACTTCGCAGGCGATGCGCAGCATCTCTTCGGTGGCTGCCATCTCCAGGTTCATGTGGGTCTGCAACACCTCGGCGAGCAGGTGCACGTCGCAGTCCTGGATGTGCCGCCGATCCTCGCGCAGGTGCAGGGTGATCGAGTCAGCCCCGGCCTGCTCGGCGATGAGGGCAGCCTGGACCGGCTCGGGGTAACGGGTACCCCGGGCCTGGCGGATGGTGGCCACGTGATCGATGTTGACGCCAAGCAGGCGTTTCCGGTTCATGGTGTCTTCCTGGTCGATAGAAACAGTTCGCGGGCGCGCAACCGACGGCCACCCAGCTGGCTGTCGATCGCCCGACGCAACAGCAGCCGGGCCTCACGACGTTGCCGGTCGCTGGTGAACTCTCCACGCGCCAGGGCCAGCAGGGTCTCGCCCTGACAGGTATCGGCAGCCTCGTCGCGTGCCCTCAACGGCCCGGCGTCGAAACGGTAATGATAGCGCCTGTGCGGTTCGATGGCCTGCCCTTCGGCATCGGTCTCCAGTTGCAGGCCCATGCCCAGTTCGTCTAGCAGGCGCATCTCGAAACGCCGCAACGCGGGCTCCAGCCGGCGGTTGTCGTTCCCGGCCTCGGCGAGCCGGTCGATGCAATGGACGTAGGCCGGGAACAGCTCGCTGTGCGGGTCGGCACGCTCGCACAGGGCCAGCACCAGCTCGTTGACATAAAGTCCGCAATACAGCGCACGGCCAACCAGGGTACGGGGACGGTCCGCGGCCTCGCAGTCGGCCAGCACCGGCAGTTCGCCCCGGCCACGCCAGTCCAGCAGCAGCGGCACGAAGGGTTGCAACAGGGCGCGTCGGCCACCCTTGCCACCCAGGGCACCACGCGCCAGAACGCCCATGCGACCGTGATCGCGAGTGATCAGCTCGACGATCAGGCTGGACTCGCGAAAACGGCGGGTGTGCAACACATAGGCCGGTTGCAGGTCCACGGGAAACGCCCTATTCGGAATAACCCAGTTGTTGCAGGGTGGTCTCGTCGCTCGACCAGCTCTTCTTCACCTTGATCCAGACATCCAGGTGTACCCGGGTGTCGAAGAACTCGGCCATGTTGCGGCGTGCCGCGGTGGCCGTCTCCTTCATCGCCTGCCCGCCCTTGCCCAGCAGGATGCCGCGCTGGCTCTCGCGTTCCACCCAGACCACCGCACCGATGACATAGCGACCGGGTTCTTCCTCGAAACGCTCGATCTCCACGGTGACCGCATAGGGCAGCTCCTCGTGATAGCGGCGGATGATCTGCTCACGCAGGATCTCGGCGGCGAAGAAGCGCTCTGGCCGATCGGTGATCTGGTCCTCGGGATAGATAAGATCCCCCTCGGGCAGGTGGGACAACACCAGGCGGTCGAGCGCCTCGACCTGGGTGCCGTCACGTGCCGAGACCGGCACCACCTCGACGAAATCGTGCCGCGCACCCAGTTCGGCCAGGAAGGGCAGCAGTTTCTCGCGTGGCTTGACGGTGTCGATCTTGTTGACCACCGCCAGGCAGGGGCGCCCCGCCTGGCGAATGGCCTTGAGCACCAGCTCGTCTTCCTTGTGCCAGGTCAGCGCCTGTACCACGAACAGTACCAGGTCCACGTCGGTGAGCGCGGAATGGGCCGAGCGGTTGAGATACCGGTTCATCGCCTGGCGGCCACGGTCATGGATCCCCGGGGTGTCCACGTAGACGATCTGGCCCTCGTCACGGGTCTTGATGCCGAGGATGCGGTGCCGGGTGGTCTGCGGCTTGTGCGAGGTGATGGCCATCTTCTGGCCGAGCAGGCGGTTGAGCAAGGTGGACTTGCCCACATTCGGCCGCCCGACCAGGGCCGCGTAGCCGGCGTGCAGCGGGGTTTCAGTCATTCTCGAGCGCCTCCAGAAAAGCGGCTGCCGCGGCCTGCTCGGCCTTGCGGCGGCTGCTGCCCTGCCCCTGGCTGCGGGTATCCAGCCCCTCGACCTGGCAGCTCACGGTGAACTGCTGGCGATGCTGATCGCCGTCGATGCGTTCAACCTCGTAACGTGGCAGCGGCAGGCGACGGGCCTGGAGATGCTCCTGCAGGCGGGTCTTGGCGTCCTTCTGCTGCAATTGCAGGCCGGCCGTCGCCAGGCGTTCCCCCAGCAGGTGGCGCACCAGGGCGCGGGCCGCCTCGATGCCGCCATCGAGGTAGACCGCGGCAATGATCGCCTCCACCGCATCGGCGAGGATGGAATCGCGGTTCTGGCCGCCGCTGCGCAACTCGCCCGGCCCCAGGCGCAGGATGTCACCGAGTTGCAGCTCGCGCGCCACCTCGGCCAGGGTCTCGCGCTTGACCAGGTGAGCCCGCATGCGGCTGAGCTGGCCCTCGTCGGCGGCCTCTTCGTGCTGGTACAGCCAATCGGCGACCTCGAAACCGAGGATGGCATCGCCAAGGAATTCCAGGCGTTCGTTGTGATCGGGACCGGCGCTGCGATGGGTGAGCGCATGCAGCAGTCGTCCCGGGTCGTCGAAGCGGTAGCCGAGGCGTCGTTGCAGCCTGTCGATCATTCGGGGGTGACGACCGATTCGGAGAAGTCCATCACCACCGAGACATTGCCGATCACCGGCTTGCGCACCTCGTACTGGACATCGATGCGGGTCCCGTTCTTGATCTTCTTGATGTGGATATTGTCGCGCGAGAAGTCGTACACGCCGTTGATGCGGAAGCGCTTGAGCAGGCTGTTCTTGAGCTGGCGATGACTCATGTCGCGCGAGCCGCGATCCTGGGCGACATTGGCAAGCACTTCCTTGATCGCAAAGTTCTCGATATAGGTCGGCACCATCTTGACGCCAATCAGGAAGAAGAAGACGGCGATGGCAAGCACCAGCAACCAGGAAATGAAAGTCAGCCCCCGTTGCCGTGCGGGGATCGGGCGGTCGTGGGACATGGCGTTCTCCGATGACAAGGGTTTGGCCGATTCTTTCGCGGTTTCAGACAGGAATCAATGGACCAGGGACCCGATCCGGTCCCAGGCGATGATGCCGGGTCGCTTCCAGTCGAGGCTGAACCAGACCAGGAAGGCCTTGCCGACCAGGTTTTCCTCGGGCACGAAGCCCCAGCAGCGCCCATCGTTGGAGTCGTCGCGGTTGTCACCCATCATCAGGTAATGCCCCTCGGGAACCACGATCTCGCGGTATCCCATGAAGGTACAGGAAGGATTGAAGTCCGGAGCCAGGGGATTGATGAGCACCGAGTGCTTCACGCCCTCGAGGTTCTCGATGGCCTCGACCGAGCCCAGGGCACGGGTACCCGAGCCCACCGGCTGGTAGGGCCCGATCGGCTCGATCGGCTGCGGCTTGCCATTGATGTAGAGCGTCTTGTTGCGGTAGCGGATGTGATCACCTGGCAGGCCGACCAGGCGCTTTATGTAGTCGAACTTCGGATTCATCGGGTAGCGAAACACCACCACGTCACCGCGTTGCGGTTTATTGATCTCCAGCAGCTTGGTCTTGGTCACCGGCATGCGCAGACCATAGGTGAACTTGTTGACCAGGATGAAATCACCCACCAGCAGGGTAGGCATCATCGAGCCCGAGGGGATGCGAAACGGCTCGGCCACGAAGGCACGGAGCAGCAGCACGACCAGGAAGATGGGAAAGAAGGAACGAGCGTACTCGGCATAACCGGGCAGCTCCTCGCGCTTCTGCGGGCCCTTGACCTCGCGGTGGATCAGCCAGACGATGCCGGTGATCGCCGCACCGGCCGCCAGGGCATGCTCGATGCCGAACTGAAAGATGATCCAGACCAGGGTGCCGAAGAAACCGGCGAGTATCAGGTAGTCCACGAAGTCGTCTCCCCAGGCGGCGTCCCGCCTACTTGTTGTCCTTGCCCACGTGCAGCACGGCGAGGAAGGCCTCCTGCGGGATCTCCACCCGGCCCACCTGTTTCATGCGTTTCTTGCCGGCCTTCTGTTTTTCCAGCAGCTTGCGCTTGCGGGTGATGTCGCCGCCGTAGCACTTGGCGGTCACGTTCTTGCGCAGCGCCTTGACCGTGGAGCGCGCGATGATCTTGCTGCCGATCGCTGCCTGGATGGCCACCTCGAACATCTGCCGCGGGATGATCTCCTTCATCTTCTCGGTCAATTCGCGACCGCGCGATTCAGCATGATCGCGATGCACGATCAGCGACAGGGCATCCACACGCTCGCCGTTGATGAGAATGTCGAGTTTCACCAGCTTCGACGGCTGGAAGCGCTTGAACTCGTATTCGAAAGACGCATAGCCCCGGCTCACCGACTTGAGGCGGTCGAAGAAATCGAGCACTACCTCGTTGAGCGGCAGATCGTAGGTGAGCTGCACCTGCCCGCCCAGGTACTGCATGTTCTTCTGTACCCCACGCTTCTCGATACACAGGTTGATGACGTTGCCCAGGTAGTTCTGCGGCACCAGGATGTTGGCCGAGATGATGGGCTCGCGGATCTCGTCGATGCGCGCTGGGTCGGGCAGATCGGCCGGATTGTCGATCAGGATCACGCTGCCGTCGTTGAGCGCCACCTCGTAGATAACGGTCGGGGCGGTGGTGATCAGCTCGAGATCGTATTCACGCTCCAGGCGCTCCTGAACGATCTCCATGTGCAGCATGCCGAGGAAACCGCAGCGGAAACCGAAGCCCAGCGCCTGCGAGGTCTCGGGTTCGAAGTGCAGCGCGGCATCGTTGAGCCTGAGCTTGTGCAGGGCCTCGCGGAAAGCCTCGTAGTCGTCCGAGCTGATCGGATAGAGCCCCGCGAACACCCGCGGGCGCATCTCCTGGAACCCCGGCAGAGGCTCGGCAGCACGGTTGTCGGCCAGGGTGATGGTGTCGCCTACGGGCGCGCCGTCGATCTCCTTGATACCGGCGATCACGAAGCCGACCTCGCCGGTCGAGAGTACCTTGCGCTCCTCGCGCTTGGGTGTGAACACCCCGACCTTCTCGACCTGAAAGGTGCGCCCGATGGACATCACGTGCATCTTGTTCTTGGGCCGGATCTCGCCGTTGACCACGCGGATCAGCGAGATCACGCCCACGTAGGGGTCGAACCAGGAATCGATGATCAGCGCCTGCAGGGGCGCATCCCGGTCACCCTTGGGCGGCGGCACGTGCTCGACCAGCGCCTCGAGCAGGTCCGGGATGCCCTCGCCCGTCTTCGCGCTCACCTTCAGCGCATCGCCTGCCTCGATGCCGATGATCTCCTCGATCTCCTGAATCACCCGCTCCGGCTCGGCCGAGGGCAGATCGATCTTGTTGAGCACCGGCAACACCTCGAGCCCCTGCTCGATGGCGGTGTAACAGTTGGCCACGCTCTGCGCCTCCACGCCCTGCGCGGCGTCCACCACCAGCAGCGCGCCCTCGCAGGCGGCCAGCGAGCGCGAGACCTCGTAGGAAAAGTCCACGTGCCCCGGGGTGTCGATGAAATTGAGCTGGTAGGTCTCGCCGTTGCGCGCGGTGTAGTTCAGCGTGACCGACTGTGCCTTGATGGTGATGCCACGCTCGCGCTCCAGGTCCATCGAGTCGAGCACCTGGGACTCCATTTCGCGCTCCGACAGCCCGCCGCAGATCTGGATGAAGCGGTCGGCGGTGGTCGACTTGCCATGGTCGATGTGCGCGATGATGGAAAAGTTGCGGATGTGACTGAGGTCGGTCATGAAAGACTGCTGTCTGGCTGTTCGGTGGAGGCCTTCGGCCGGACAGAAAAAACGGAACCCCCGGACGGAAATTCCGCGCGCCTGGCGCAGGCCATCGAAGGGCCGATTATAGCGGATTCGCCGGCGCGCCGAAACGCGCGGAAAGCCGCTCGATATCGGCGAAATATTCGCAGATCGTCTCGTCGTTCAGGCACAATACCGGCACCTTCAGACCATAACGTTCCCGCCACTGCGCGTCGCTGTCCACGTCGCGCCAGGACAGGCGCTCGGCCAGGTGTGGCCAGCCGCGAAACAGCAAGGCTGCCATCTCCTCGCAGAGATGGCAGCCTTCGCGGTAATAGAGGACGAGGCTGTCCTCAGTCATTCAGACGGATGGCGACGAACAACGGCTGGCCGTCACGCAGGATCAGTGCCGCCACGGTGCCCTTCGCCTCTTTCACCAGCTTGCGCAGGTGCGCCGCACTCTCGACCTTCTTGCGGTCAAACATGCGGATCACGTCACCGCGCATCAGGCCGGCCTCACGCGCCGGGCCTTCGTCTTCGACCTGGGTGATCAGGGCGCCGCCCACCGGCAGCTTGGCACGCTTGCGCGCCTCGGGCGTCAGGTCCACCACCACAGCGCCCAGACGGCCGATGCGATCGGGATCGACGCGCTGGCCGCCGCCGGCGCTGGCGTTCATGGCCTCTTCCGGCAGCTCGGCGATGCGCACCTTGACCGGCATGCGTTTCCCGTCACGGATGATGGTAAGGGTGGCATCCTTGTCCACCGAGCTGGCACCGACCAGCGGCGGCAGTTCGCCCGAACGCTTGATCGGCGCGCCATTGAACTCGACGATGATGTCACCCGGCTGCAGACCGGCCCTCTCGGCCGGGGTGCCCTGCATGACCTGCGTGACCAGGGCGCCCTGCGGCTGCTTCAGCCCGAAGGATTCGGCCAGGTTGCGATCCACATCCTGGATGAGCACCCCCAGGTAGCCACGCGACACGTGACCGGTCTTGCGCAGCTGCTCGGCCACGTTCATCGCCAGCTCGATGGGGATGGCGAAGGACAGCCCCATGAAACCGCCAGTGCGGCTGTAGATCTGCGAGTTGATGCCTACGACCTCGCCGTCCATGTTGATCAGCGGACCGCCCGAGTTGCCGGGATTGATGGCCACGTCGGTCTGAATGAACGGCACATAGTTCTCGCTCGGCAGGCTGCGCCCCTTGGCCGAGACGATACCGGCGGTCACGCTGTGGTCGAAGCCAAAGGGCGACCCGATGGCCAGCACCCATTCGCCCACCTCCAGCTCGCTCGACTTGCCGATCTTCACCGTAGGCAGGTTGTCAGCCTCGATCTTGATCAGCGCCACGTCACTGGCCTTGTCGCTGCCGATCACCTTGGCGTCGAACACCCGGCGATCGCTCAGGCGCACCTCCACCGTGTCAGCACCGTCGATCACGTGCCGGTTGGTCAGGATGTAGCCGTCTTCCGAGATGATGAACCCCGAACCGAGGGACTGCATGTCCGGCTCCGGCATGGGCATGTTGGGAATGCCCTCGAAGAAACGGCGTAACAGGTCATTGAAGGGGCTGTCTTCCGGCAGGTCCGGGATCTTGAACTGATGCGGGAATCGCGGTTTGCCGGTCGTCTTGGCCTCGCGATGGGTGCTGATGTTGACCACCGCCGGGCTGTTCTCGCGCGTCAGATCGGTAAAGTCCGGCAGCTTGCCGGCGAACGCCTGGCCGAGCGCCATCCAGCCGACCAGCAACACCCCGATCGAAAGAATGCGAATCGTCTTCGACATGATGCTTTTCCTTGTTTGTTCGTTGATATCGTTGTGCGGCAGGGAGTGGATCAGGCATGCAGACCAAGGTCCCTGATCGCCACGGTCTGCACACCGGGCTCGACCCGCAGGATACGCACCGAGTGTGCGAGGCGGGCAGTGGCGCAATGGCTGCGCCAGCGGACCCAGAAGATTGCCGCCGTCAAGCCGAATAGACCGCCGAAGATGGCCGCGAGTTCCGAGCCGCCCCCTGCCGTATCACCGGCACTCGACAGGTCCCCGAGAATGGCCCCACCCAGCAGCCCCAGCAACGGCACGGCATACAGCAGCAAGGTGTTGCGTTGCAGGTAATCCTCGTCGATCCCCAGCACCACCCGTTGGCCAGGCAGGGGACGACGGGCCAGGTGATCGATCGGCAGGCGCAGCGGTTGCCGTGCACGGGTGGGAAAGAGTTTCGCCAGCAGGCCAGTCCCGCAGGTGCTGTTCGCCTGGCAGCTCCCGCAGGCCGACTGGCCCTCGGTGTGCAAGAGAGCGATATCTCCCTCGATGGCGACCACACGGGCGTGCTGCTCGATCATCTCGGTTCCGGCGTGTTCGCAATCTGACGCAAGGTAGCGCGTGGCACCTCGCCAACGGCCACCAGCTGGTAGCCATCCCGGACCATGCCAAAGGCCTCGGTGGCGCCGATGCGCGAGAAGCCGTTGAGCACCGGCTCCTTGTCGTGACTGGGTTCAATATAGAGCGATACCGAGGCCAGGCCATCGGTGAAGACATAGTGCTGCGCGCCCTCGCCCACGCTGCCCTGGGTGATCAGGCGGAAACCAGCCGGCAGGCCACGGAACTGCCAGTCGACCAGCGGCGCGGCCTCGGCAGCCTCTCCAGCCCTGGGCGGCATGCGGGTCAACTCCAGGGCCGAGATGCCCATCTCGATGGGGGTGACGTGACGGCCGGTCTTGAGATCGACAAACAGGGTCTGCGAACGCACGCAGCCATCGCGTTCGAGCATCACCGAGCGCAACGGCAGTGCCGTGGCCTCATCGAGGTCGATGCGATAACCGAAACGCAGATGGTCGCGCGGGCGAATCTCGAGACGCCGTGCCTGCCGTCCGGCAGCGCGCACCGGGCCGAGCAAGACGAATTCGTAGAATTTGCGCAGGTGTGCAAAGTCGGGCGCATTGCGGTCCAGGATGCCGGCACGGTTGCCGACCACACTGATGTGCCGACTGCGCGGTTCCAGGCAGGCAACGCCCTGCTGTCCACGGATCACCTGCTTGGGCTCGCCGTCCAGCGCCACCAGGCGCTCCAGCTCGTGGCCGTCACGCACGCGGTGGACCACGTACATGCCATCGAGTTGTTCACCGACCTGGTAGACGAAACGTCCCTCGTAATCGGTACCGTGCACTGCCTGGCGCATGCGTGCGAACCAGTCAGCGGCATCGTCGGCTTCCCCGGCCACCGAGAGCGGCGGCAATGCCAACGCCAACAACAGGACCGGCAGCAGCAGGGAACGCATACCGAGACAACCACAAGCCCTTGCCAAGGGCCTGCCATTGCCTGCGGGCCGCGCCTTGATCCGGAACAGGCAGAGCGCTCTGAGCGTTGCTTTACCTATGGTTGTCTCAGTAAGTTCAGGGACGATCATGCTGATTGCTGACGAAACTCAGGTGCGCACTGGGCTGCTGGGCCGCGATCTGGCCGGCCACCTCGTTGTGCTGCAACAGGTAGCGCACCAGTTTCTCGCGCATTGCCGGCTTGAGCGTCTTCCAGTGTCCCGCCATCACCGGCTGGGTGGCGGCGCGCTCTGCGGCCAGGGGCCGACGATACACCGGCAGGGTCTGCAGGGATACGGTGCGGAAACCGTCGGCCGGCACGCTCAGGTGCGGCGCGAAGGCAAAGGTCTGGGTCTCGGGCAGGAGGGGCGCCGACTCCTGTATGCCGATCATCTGTGGCGCCACCGCGACCGCCAGCACCGCCACACCGGCCGCCAGGGCCGCACCCAGGGCCAGCCGCGGCACACGCAAGGCATCACGCCATTGACGGGGTGCCAGGATGGCGGGCTCATCATTCAGGGCCTGGCTCACGCGCTCGGCGATGCCGCTGGCATCGACCCGCGAATAACCGTCGCCGGCAATGTGCGCCGCGACCTGGGCATAGCGTTCGTAACGCTGGCGCGCGCCGCGATCGCCAGCCAGTTCCGCGGCCATGCGTTCCATCTCGCGCGCCGACAACTCGCCGTCGAGAAAGGCGGAAAGCCGTTCTCCGTAACGCTCGTCTCCAGCCAGATCCCGTTTCGTGTTCATGTCATGCACCCAACAGAGGTTTGATCTTCTTGTCTATCGCCTCACGCGCGCGGAAGATCCGCGAACGCACTGTACCGATGGGGCAGTCCATTGCCTGGGCGATCTCTTCATAGCTCAGACCCTCGAGCTCGCGCAAGGTGATCGCCATTCGCAGTTCCTCGGGCAGATCGTCCACCGCCTGCTTGATGGCGCGGGCGATCTCGTCCTGCAAGGCCAGTCGCTCGGGGGTGTCAAACTCCTTGAGCCGCCCCCCTATATCGGTCTGTTCCGCCGTCTGCGCCTCGATGTCGTCCTGTGGTGGCCGACGTGCCTGCGCCGCCAGGTGGTTCTTGGCGGTATTGATCGCCACCCGATACAGCCAGGTATAGAAGGCGCTGTCACCACGAAACTTCGGCAAGGCCCGGTAGGCCTTGATGAAGGCCTCCTGGGTCACGTCCAGCACCTCGGACGGGTCCCGGATGTAGCGACTGATCAGGTTGGCCACCTTCTGCTGGTACTTCAGGACGAGCAGGTCGAAAGCCTTCTTGTCACCCTTCTGCACCCGCTCGACCAGGACCTGGTCGGCATCCCTGTCGGAAGTCATCGCGGACGCTCCCCGGCCGCCGGCACTACCCTTCTTGCCCTATGGACAGACGACGGACGCACAAGTTCAGGCCGGCGGGCAACCAGGCGCGAAAAGTTCCAGTTCGATGTTCCGATCCTGCACATGGGCGCATGATACTGTTTCCCCAGCCCGGGGGGCGAACCGGCTGGCGGATGCACACTGTCCTCCCGCCCGATAAACTCCCCTTCAGACCGAATTTACCGGGACCAACCGCATGACCGACACCCTACCGACCACGGACGTCCTGATCATCGGCAGCGGCGCCGCCGGCCTCAGCCTGGCGCTGCGCCTGCCCGAGCAGGTGCGCTGTACCGTGGTCTCCAAGCGCGAACTCGTCGAAGGCAATACCCTGTACGCCCAGGGCGGCATCTCGGCGGTGCTGGACTCATCCGACTCCCTGGAATCGCATGTGCGCGACACCCTCAAGGCCGGTGGCGGCCTGTGCCAGGAAGACGTGGTGCGTACCGTGGTCAAACGTGGCCCGGCGGCCATCCGCTGGCTGGCCGAGCAAGGGGTAGCCTTCACCCAGGAACCACCAACCGGCGATTCCGAGTTCCATCTCACCCGCGAGGGCGGTCATAGCCACCGCCGCGTGGTACACGCCGCCGACGCCACCGGCCGCGCGGTGGAGACCACGCTGGTCGAACAGGTGCGGCAACGGTCCAACGTGACGATCCTCGAGCATCACATCGCGGTCGACGTCACCCGGGTGCGCGAGCGCGGCCGCGAGCCCCGCTGCACGGGTGCCTATCTGCTCGACCTGCAACGTGACCGGGTGGTGGCCGCGCCGGCGCGCACCGTGGTACTGGCCACCGGCGGGGCAGCCAAGGTCTATCTCTATACCAGCAATCCCGATGTGGCGACTGGCGACGGCATCGCCATGGCCTGGCGCGCCGGCTGCCGTATAGTCAACATGGAATTCATCCAGTTCCACCCGACCTGTCTCTACCACCCGCAGGCCAAGTCCTTTCTCATCAGCGAGGCCGTGCGCGGTGAAGGTGGCCGCCTGCTGTTGCCCGACGGCACGCGCTTCATGCCGCGCTTCGACGAGCGCGCCGAGCTGGCTCCACGCGACATCGTGGCGCGCGCCATCGACCACGAAATGAAACGCCTGGGCACCGACTGCGTCTATCTCGACATCAGTCACAAGCCGGCGGCCTTCGTCGAGGAACATTTCCCCACCATCCATGCCCGCTGCCTGGAACTGGGTTTCGACATGCGCAAGGAACCGCTACCGGTGGTCCCCGCGGCACACTACACCTGCGGCGGGGTGCGCGTGGACACCCATGGCGAGACCGACATCCCCGGCCTGTTCGCCATCGGCGAGACCGCCTATACCGGCCTGCACGGGGCCAACCGCATGGCCAGCAACTCCTTGCTCGAGTGCCTGGTGTATGGCGAACTGGCGCTCGAACGCATCCTGCAACGCCTGGACGAGGCCGACGATGCACCTCGGGTGCCCGCCTGGGACGAAAGCCGGGTCACCGATTCCGACGAGGAGGTGGTGGTGTCGCACAACTGGGAGGAACTGCGCCGCTTCATGTGGGACTACGTCGGCATCGTGCGCAGCAACAAGCGCCTGGCCCGTGCGCGGCGACGGGTGGACCTGCTGCGCCACGAGATCGACGAGTATTACGGCAACTTCCGGGTCTCCAACGACCTGCTGGAGCTGCGTAACCTGGTCGAGGTCGCCGATCTGATCGTGCAGTCGGCGCTGCGCCGCCGCGAGAGCCGCGGTCTGCACTACAACATCGACTTCCCCGAGACCGATCCCAACCAGGCACACCCCACGGTGCTGATACCGGACAACTATGTTCCCCGAAGCTCGGTAGACTGAGTCTCGCCGGATTCCACCGGCAACCCCGCGAGCAACAGCCGGCGCAGGGCACGATGATCTTCGGGATCGGTACTGTCGGCCGGCACGACCAGCCGCACCGGGCCAACCGGCGTCATCAACTCGCCACTGGCCAGCCATGCCGACACCCAGCCGCGACGCAGGCCGGTGATCGGGACGGGCTCTCCGCTGCCCCGGTGCAGGCGCCAGCCTTCCTTCACCTGCCAGAGTTGCACTTCGGGACCGCCCAGGCCCGGCGTGTTGCGCCACCACCAGAACAGCGCCAGACTCCAGGCCAGGCCAATGAACAGGCGTGCCTCGATACGGGTGCTGGCCAACAGGGCGGGCACCAGGGCAGCGACAACGAACACCACGCGGCGCCCCTGCCGCGACGGCCCGATATGAATCTGAAGGGTCTGCATGTCACGCCTCCGTGCGTATCTGCAATGGCATGCCTCGTGATGATCAGCCTCGCAGGAACAGCCGATCGAAATTGGCACTGCTCAGGCGCGCCACCTCGGCCGTATCCAGACCGCGCAACCCGGCAATGGTCTCGGCCACCTGCGCCACGTAGCGGGGTTCGTTGGGCTTGCCGCGATATGGCACCGGCGTCAGGTAGGGCGAGTCGGTCTCGATCAATAGGCGATCGAGCGGCACCCGTCGAGCCACCTCGCGCAGTGCCTCGGCGTTCTTGAAGGTGACGATCCCGGAAAACGAGATGTAGAACCCCATGGCCATGGCCGCCTCGGCCATCTCCCAGGTCTCGGTGAAGCAGTGCATCACCCCGCCGACTTCGGCCGCGTTTTCCTCTTCGAGGATGCGCAGCGTGTCCTCGCGCGCCTCGCGGGTGTGGATGATCAGTGGCTTGCCCGTCTCGCGCGCGGCGCGGATGTGAATGCGGAACCGCTCGCGCTGCCAGTCCAGGTCGCCCTCGGCACGAAAGTAGTCCAGACCGGTCTCACCGATGGCGACATTGCGCGGATCGTCGGCCAGCGCCACCAGTTCAGCGACCGTGGGCGTACGGCGATCGGCATCGCAGGGATGCACTCCAACCGAGACCAGCACCTCCTCGTGCGGTTCGACCAGCTCGCGCATTGCCGGATAGGACTCGAGATCGATGGACACGCACAGCATGCGCTCCACCCCGGCCTCACGGTTGGCGGCCATCATGCGCGAGAA
The DNA here is from genome assembly GCF_000801295.1 of endosymbiont of unidentified scaly snail isolate Monju. Taxonomy (NCBI): domain Bacteria; kingdom Pseudomonadati; phylum Pseudomonadota; class Gammaproteobacteria; species endosymbiont of unidentified scaly snail isolate Monju. Next base: position 1,304,499 of record NZ_AP012978.1, read on the forward strand.
ATCGCCCTCGTGGGGCGTCAGATCGATACGATCGAGATGACAATGGGAATCGACAAACATCGGGAATCCTGCTGCGGGCCGGGCGCCCGCCAGCTTACATGGTGTGGGTGGCCTTGTCCGACTTGAGCATGCCGGCCAGGTAGCCCTCGATCTTGTTGCGCGCCACGCCGTTGTCCTGGTCGGAGAACTGCACCCCGATACCGGCCGCGCGGTTGCCCTCGGCGCCCACCGGGGTGATCCAGATGATCTTGCCCGCAACCGGCAGACGCTCGCTCTCGTCCATCAGGCTGAGCAGCATGAACACCTCGTCGCCCAACTTGTAGGGCTTGCTGGTTGGAATGAACAGACCGCCATTCTTGACGAACTGCATGTACGCAGCATAGAGCGCATGCTTGTCCTTGATGGTCAGAGACAGGATGCCCTGTCGAGCGCGGGGGGCAGCCATCAATGTTTCTCCGGTCGGGTGAGCCTCAGCCAGTCGTTGACCAGTTTTTCCATCATCATCTGCGGATTGAGATTATGGCTCGCCAATCGCTCCAGGCGGTCGATCTCATCCTTGAAATGAAATATTTTTTGCAAGTTTATGTCTTTAGCAAGGTTTTGCAAATCCATCCGCTTGCCACCGAGGTACAATTCCACATTATTGGCGGCATCGGTCACGCACAATCTCGCCAGATCGAAGATCACCCGGCGCAAATCGGCCAGCTGTTGTGTTATCGGCCGCTCGGCCCAGACCTGAGCCACTTCCAGCGGCTCGGCGCGACGCTGCCCCAGCCCGATCAACTCGTCGGCCAGTCGGTGCAGACGCTCGAGCCCCCCTGTCTCGAGCAGTGACTGTGCCAGCAGCGGTGCCCCCCCGGCGGCATCCAGTGCGGCATCGACATCGCCACCACCGGCACGCTCGGCCAGCCACTCCCGCGCCTGTTCGCGGGGAACAGGCCGAAACGCCACCTCCTGGCAGCGGCTGCGGATGGTCGCCGGCAGACGATGCGGCGCAGAGGAGACCAGGATCAGACAGCTGGCACCGCTCGGCTCCTCCAGGGTCTTGAGCAGGGCATTGGCGGCGGCGCGGTTCATGGCTTCGGCCGGCGAAATCACGAACACCAGCATACCCTGTCCCGCCGTGGTCAGGCTGCTTTGCCCGATCAATTCGCGGATAGCGTCGATACGAATCGGTTTGCCCTCCTCGGCCGGCACCACCCGATGCACGTCGGGATGGGTGCCGTCGGCGGCCAGGCGACAAGCCTGACACCGGCCGCAGGGCTGCGCCTCCAGCGCCGGGGCCTCGCACACCAGGGCGGCAGCCAGGTGGTCGGCGAAGACCTGCTTGCCCACGCCGGCGGGCCCCGTGAGCAACAGGGCGTGCGGCAGACGGTCGGCGCGACGACTGGCGAGCAATCGTGCCCAGGGATCGGCATGCCAGGGTAGCAGATTCTCAGGCAGTGCCATGGCGTCGGGCCTGGATGAAGTCGTCGACCAGGCGGGCGATCTCCGCGCTCACCTCGGCCAGGGGGCGCGCTGCGTCCACCACCCGCACCCGCTGCGGCTGTTCACGGGCAATCCGCAGGTAGCCCTCGCGCACACGCTCGAAAAAGGCCTGGGCCTCGCGCTCGAAACGGTCGGGCGCGGAGCGCTTGCCGGCGCGTTCCAGCCCCAGCGTCACGGGCAGGTCCATCAGCAGCGTCAGATCGGGCCGCAGGTCGCCCTGCACCCATTCCTCCAGGGCAGCGATACGCGCTTCGGGGATACCCCTTCCTGCTCCCTGGTAGGCATAGGTCGCGTCGGTGAAACGGTCGCACAACACCCAGTCGCCAGCGTCCAGCGCCGGGCGGATGCGCGCCGCCAGGTGCTCTGCGCGCGCGGCGAACATCAGCAACAACTCGGTGTCGCTGGACACCCCCTCATGGCGATGCCCCAGCAACAGGGCGCGCAGGTCCTCGCCCAGCGGGGTGCCGCCGGGTTCACGGGTCTGCAGCAGGCCGATGCCGGCCGCCGCGATGCGCTCGGCGACCACGCCCATGCAGGTGGTCTTGCCCGCGCCCTCGATACCCTCGATGGTGATGAATGCGCCCCTGTCGTTCATCGCTTCAACTGGTACTTGCGTACCGCCGCATTGTGTTCCTCGAGCGTGGCCGAGAAGACATGGGTGCCATCGCCCCGCGCCACGAAGTACAGGGCATCCCCCGGTGCCGGGTGCAGGGCCGCGTGAATGGCCTCGCGCCCCGGCATGCAGATTGGCGTCGGCGGCAAGCCCCGGTGGACATAGGTGTTGTAGGGTGTGTCCTCGCGCAGATCACGTCGGCGGATGTTGCCATCATAACGTTCCCCCATACCGTAGATCACGGTGGGATCGGTCTGCAGTTTCATGCCCTTCTTCAGCCGCCGGGTGAAGACACCGGCGATGCGCGCGCGCTCTTCAGGCACCCCGGTCTCCTTCTCGATGATGGAAGCGAGGATGAGCGCCTCTTCCGGTGTCTTCACCGCGATGTCCTCGGCACGTTGCGCCCACTCCTCGGCCAGTACCTGCTGCATGCGCCGGTAGGCGCGCGCCAGCAGGTCACGGTCGCTGGTACCGCGCGGAAAGCTGTAGGTGTCGGGAAAGAAGCGCCCTTCCGGGTGCTCGCCTGCATGACCCAGCGCCTGCATCACCACCTCGGGCGCGGCGTCCTCGAGGGTCTTGCGCAGTACCGGGTCACGCGCGATGGCGGTCATCACCTGGCGGAAATTCCAGCCCTCGAGCAGGGTCAGGCGGTACTCGACCGGCCGGCCCTCGATCAGGATCTTCAACAGGCCTGGCGGGGTGGTGCCTGGCGGGACCAGGAACTCGCCGGCGCGGATACGGTGCGCCAACTCGTGCCAGCGCGCGTGCCAGTAGAGCAGGCGCGCGTCGGCGAGCACCCCCTCACCCTGCAGGCGACGGGCCAGTGCCTGCAGGGAGGTGCCGCGTTCAACCTTCAGCACCAGCCCCTGTTCGGGCACGACAAGCGGGGTCTCGAGAAAGCGCTGGTAGCTCATCCAGTACCAGCCGGCCACCAGGGCGGCACAGAAGACGAGCAGACCAATCAGTCGTTGCATGCAGTTTCTCCGGCAAAGCGAAACGCGGCACGGTGCACGGCCTCCAGTTCCGGCGGCCGCTCCTGCAGCGCAAAGGTATGGCCATCGAGGCTGGCCACCGGACGAATGCCCAACAGGGCACTGGTCAGAAAGAGACCGTCTGCGGCAAACAGTCTCGCGTGCGGCACGGACTCGACGTGGACCGGCAGGGCCGATTCGAGCAGCAAGCGGCGTACGGTACCCGCCACACCGCATTCATCCAGCGGCGGGGTGAGCCACTGGCCGTCAAGATAGACCAGCAGGTTGGCAGCGATGGCCTCGACAGCGCGGCCTTGCGGGTCGCACAGCACGCCTTCGTCGGCCTCCGGCGGCAGTTCGCTTCGCGCCAGCACCTGCTCGAGGCGATTGAGGTGCTTGATGCCCGCCAGCCGGGGTTGGTGAGCCAGGCGCAGGCGACAGCTGTACAGCCGCAATGGCGCGGTATGGGCCAGCGCCCCCTGTTCCGGCCAGGCCGTGCATTGCAGCCAGCGCACCGGTGCCGCATCCGGGTCACGCGCATAACCGCGTTGCGAGCGCCCGGCGGAGAGCACGATCTTGAGCACGCCGCGCTCACGACCGGCACACAGACGGCGTGCCTCGTCCAGCAGCAAGGCGGTATCGGGTCGGGGGAGTCCAAGGCGCGCGCAGCCTTCGCTCAATCGTTCGGCATGCAAGCACCAGAGGCAGGGTTGGCCGTCCACCACGGCCAGGGTCTCGAACAGGCCGTCGCCAAACTGACAGGCGCGATCGGCGAAGGCCCCTGCCGGGGCCGGTTCGCCATCGAGCAGCGCGTGCCCCGGCATGGCGCGGGCGGGCTCAGCCGTCGAAGCGACGCAGGACCAGCGTGCCGTTGGTGCCGCCGAAGCCGAAGGAGTTGGAGATGGCCACCTCGATCTTCGCCTCGCGCGCGGTGTGCGGCACATAGTCCAGGTCGCACTCCTCGTCGGGGTTGTCGAGGTTGATGGTGGGCGGCATCACCTGGTCGCGAATGGCCAGCGCGGTGAACACCGCCTCGGCACCACCCGCGGCCCCCAGCATGTGGCCGGTCATGGACTTGGTGGAACTGACTGCCAGCTTGTAGGCGTGATCGCCAAAGGCGCGCTTGACCGCCTTGGTCTCGGCCACGTCGCCGGCCGGGGTCGAGGTGCCGTGGGCATTGATGTAATCGACCTCTTCGGGGTTGATGGCAGCGTCCTCGAGGGCCATGCGCATGCATTCCGCCGCGCCTTCGCCGCCCGGCGAGGGCGAGGTCATGTGATAGGCGTCGGCATTCATGGCCGTACCCACGACCTCGCAGTAGATGGTGGCACCCCGGGCCTTGGCGTGTTCCAGTTCCTCGATCACCACCACGCCCGCACCGTCGCTGAGCACGAAGCCGTCACGGTCGCGGTCCCAGGGGCGACTGGCGGCCTGCGGGTCGTCGTTGCGCGTGGACAGGGCACGCGCCGCGGCGAAGCCCCCCAGCCCGACCGGCGAGGTGGCCATCTCGGCACCACCGGCGACCATCACGTCCACGGTGCCGTACTGGATCATGCGCATGGCATCACCGATGCTGTGGGTGCCGGTGGCGCAGGCCGAGACCAGCGACACATTCGCTCCCTTGAGGCCGAACATGATCGACAGGTTGCCCGAGACCATGTTGATGATGTTGGCCGGCACGAAGAACGGGGAGATCTTGCGCGGCCCGCCCTTGAGATAGGCGCCATAGGCATTCTCGATGCCGGTGATGCCGCCGATGCCCGAACCGATGGACACGCCGATGCGACGCCGGTTCTCGTCGGTGATCTCGATGCCGCTGTCCTGGATGGCCTGCACCCCGGCAGCGATGCCGTAGTGGATGAAGGCGTCCATCTTGCGGGCTTCCTTCTTCGAGATGTACTTCTCGACGTCGAAGCCGTAGATGGGACCACCGAAGTGGACACTGAAGGGTTCGATGTCGAAATGCGTGATCGGCTGGATGCCACTCTTGCCGGCCAGGATGTTCTCCCAGCCCGTGGCCACGTCCTGGCCGACCGGGGAGATCAGGCCCAGGCCGGTGATGACCACTCGTCGTTCGGATTTGTAACCAGACATCAGGGGGCAGGCCTCGCGATGCGCTTGATCGGAATGTCAACAAGGCCGCACGGAACGCGGGTTCCGTGCGGCCTCGAACGGGTACTATCGCTACGCTCAGCTGCTGTGGGCAGTGACGTAGTCGATGGCCTGTTGCACCGTGGTGATCTTTTCGGCTTCCTCGTCGGGAATCTCGGTCTCGAATTCCTCTTCCAGGGCCATCACCAGCTCGACGGTGTCCAGGGAGTCCGCGCCCAGATCGTCCACGAAAGAGGCCTCGTTGGTGACCTCGTCCTCGCTGACACCCAGCTGCTCCACAACAATCTTCTTGACGCGTTCTTCGATAGTGCTCATTTTGGTTCGTTCCTCCAGATATGCGTGATCCCATGCTCACGCGATGAGGCCGTATTGTATGTGCAAATTCGCCCCTGTCATAGAGCCTTGCCAATTCGGCCGGGGTTGAATCAATGTCCTTTGCCTACAATGCGTTACGCACTGTTCCTCAAGCCATGTACATGCCGCCGTTGACGTGCAGCGTGGTGCCGGTCACATAGCCAGCCTCGTCCGAGGCCAGGAAGGCCACCGCCGCGGCGATCTCCTCGGGTTGTCCCAGGCGACCCATCGGAATGGCCGAGAGCAGCGCCTCGCGCTGCGCCTCGGGCAGCTCGCGGGTCATGTCGGTGTCAATGAAACCGGGCGCTACCGCGTTGACGGTGATGCCGCGCGAGCCGATCTCCTGTGCCAGCGACTTGGTGAAACCGATCATCCCGGCCTTGGCCGCCGCATAGTTGGTCTGGCCCGCATTGCCGCTGGCGCCGACCACCGAGGCGATGTTGATGATGCGCCCGGTCCTGGCCTTCATCATCGGCCGCAGACAGGCCTTGCACACGCGGTAGAGCGAGCTGAGATTGGTGTCGATCACCGCCTGCCACTCTTCAGGCTTCATGCGCATCAGCAGGTTGTCGCGGGTGATGCCGGCATTGTTGACCAGCACAGTGACCGTGCCGAACTGCTCGGCGATGGACTTGAGCACGGCCTCCACCGAGGCATCGTCGGCCACGTCCAGGCGCATGCCGGTGCCGGGAACGCCGGCCTCCGACAACATGGCGGCGATGGCCTCGGCACCCTTGTCCGAGGTGGCGGTGCCGATCACGGTCAGGCCGTCGGCGCCCAGGCGCAGGGCAATGGCCCTGCCGATTCCCCGGCTGGCGCCGGTGACCAGTGCAATCTTCTGTTCAGCCATTGATCTTCTCCAGAGCCTTGTCGAGCGTCGCCCCGTCATACACCGGCAGGGCCGCAATCTGCTTGTCGATGCGCTTGCACAGGCCGCTCAGCACCTTGCCGGGACCGGCCTCGATGAGGGTGTCCACGCCCTGCTCCGCCATGGCGCGCACCGTCTCCACCCAGCGCACCGGGCTGTAGAGCTGCTGCGCGAGCAGCTCGCGGATGGCGTCGGGATTGTCGGCGGTGGCCACCGAGACATTATGCAATACCGGGATCTGCGGCACCGCGAAGGTGATGTCGTTCATGGCCTCGCGCAGCGCGGCGGCAGCGTCCTGCATCAGCGCGCAGTGCGAGGGCACCGAGACGTCCAGCGGCAGCGCGCGCCGGGCACCCGCGGCCTTGGCCGCCTCGACCGCACGCGCGATGGCCGCGGCGTTGCCCGCGATCACCACCTGCCCCGGCGAATTGAAATTGACTGCCTCGGCCACCTCGCCCTGCGCGGCCTCGGCGCAGATGGCACGCACCTGGTCGTCGTCCAGGCCGAGGATAGCGGCCATGGCGCCCTCGCCCGCCGGCACCGCGGCCTGCATCAGGCGACCGCGTTCGCGTACCAGGCGCACCGCGTCGGCAAAGGCCAGCACCCCGGCGGCGACCAGCGCGGAATACTCGCCAAGGCTGTGGCCGGCGAGCATGACAGGCTGCGCCCCTTCCTGGTCCTGCCAGATCCGCCACACCGCGATACCCGCACTGAGCATCGCCGGCTGAGTGTTCTCGGTACGGTTGAGGTCTTCGGCCGGACCTTCCTGGCTCAGCGCCCACAAGTCGGTGCCGATAGCGTCGGAGGCCTCCTCGAAGGTTTCGCGCACTTGCGGGAAGGCGGCGGCCAGGTCGGCCAGCATGCCCACCGACTGCGAACCCTGGCCGGGAAACACGATTGCAAAACTCATGGCGAACTCTCTCAGAACTTCAGCAAGGCCGAACCCCAGGTAAAACCGCCACCGAAAGCCTCGAGCAACAGGGTCTCGCCGCGCTGGATACGCCCATCGCGCACCGCAGTGTCCAGCGCCAGCGGCACCGAGGCGGCCGAGGTGTTGCCGTGCTGGTCAACGGTGACCACCACCTTGTCCATCGACATGTCGAGCTTGCGCGCCGTGGCACTGATGATGCGGATGTTGGCCTGGTGCGGCACCAGCCAGTCGATGTCGGACTTCTTCAGGCCGTTGGCCTCGAGCGTCTCGTCCACGATACGCCCCAGGGTGCGCACCGCCATCTTGAACACCTCGTTGCCGCGCATCTGGGCGTAGCGGGGATCACCCGCCTCCAGCGCGATATCGAAACCACGCGATACCCCGCCGGGCACGTGCAGCAGTTCCTCGTAACTGCCGTCGGCGTGCAGGTGGGTGGAGAGGATGCCCGGCTCGTCGGCGGCCTCGAGCACCACTGCCCCGGCGCCGTCGCCGAACAGCACGCAGGTGCCGCGGTCGGTCCAGTCGATCAGACGTGAGAAGGTCTCGGCGCCAATCACCAGGGCACAGCGGTGAGTGCCCGAGCGTATGAACTTCTCGGCCACGCCCAGGGCATAGATGAAACCGGTACACACCGCCTGTATGTCGAAGGCCGTGGCACCGTGGTTGCCCAATCGCGCCTGCAACAGGCAGGCGGTGCTGGGAAAGATCTTGTCCGGCGTGGTGGTCGCCAGCACGATCAGGTCGACCTCGCCAGGATCGCGCCCGGCGGCGGCCAGGGCACGCCGTGCGGCATGCTCGGCCAGGTCGCAGGTGGTCTCGTCGTCCGCGGCAATGTGACGCTTGACGATACCGGTGCGCTCGCGGATCCACTCGTCCGAAGTCGCGACCATCTTCTCGAGGTCGTGATTGGTGAGGATCTTCTCCGGCAGGTAGCTGCCGGTGCCGGTGATGCGGGCGAAACGGGGGCTCATGCGCTGGCCTTCTGTTGCAGTTGCGCGGCCACCGTCTCGGTGATACGCCCGGCAATGTCGGCCTCGACCTCCTTGCGCGCGATGCCGATGGCGTTCTCGAACGAGAAGCGATCGGCGCCACCGTGGCTCTTGACCACGATGCCGCGCAGGCCGAGCAACGAAGCGCCGTTGTAACGGCGCGGGTCGATGCGTTTCTTCAAGTTGCCAAGCACCGGCAGGGCGACCAGGGCCGCCAAGCGGGTCAGCGGGTTGCGGCGAAACTCCACGCCGAGGAAGTGGCGGATCATCTTGGCCACGCCCTCGCTGCTCTTGAGCGCCACGTTGCCGATGAAGCCGTCGGTAACCACGATATCCAGTCCCTCGCGGGTGTAGATGTCGTCTCCCTCGACATAACCGATGTAGTTCAGGGCGCTGGCGCGCAGCAGCTGGTGCGCCTGCTTGACCGATTCCACGCCCTTGATCTCCTCGGCGCCGATGTTCAGCAGGCCCACGGTGGGAGACTCGATCCCCTCGACCGCGGTCACCAACTCGGACCCCATCACCGCAAACTGCATCAGGTGCTCCGCCGAAGAATCGATGTTGGCACCCAGATCCAGCACCCAGGTACGCCCGTCGATCGCCGGCAAGGCGGTGATGATGGCCGGCCGGTCTACCCCCGGGATGGTCTTGAGCACGAAGCGCGCGGTGGCCATCAGCGCCCCGGTATTGCCGGCGCTGACACAGGCATCGGCCTCGCCCGACTTGACCAGGTTGATGGCCACGCGCATGGACGAGTCCTTCTTGCCGCGCAGGGCATTGGCCGGCGGCTCATCCATGCCTACCACCTGCGAGGCGTGCACGATCGAGAGCTGCGCGGACGGCTCACCCCCGGGCAGGTGCTCACGGATCTTCTCCTCCTGCCCCACCAGCACCAGGTGGCAGTCCGGTTGCTTGCGAGCAAAGGCGACCGCCGCCGGCACCACGACGGAGGGACCGAAGTCGCCGCCCATCGCGTCCAACGCCAAGGTGATCGGTGTGGTCATGGATGCTCGATGCGATGCAATGCCGGCAGAAACGGCCTCGACATCACGGCCCGTTTACTTGTCCACGACCTTGCGGCCCTTGTAGAAGCCGTCCGGGGTCACGTGGTGACGCAGGTGGGTCTCGCCGGAGGTCGGATCGACCGACAGGGTCTCGGGCTTGAGCGCATCGTGCGAGCGGCGCATGCCGCGCTTGGAAGGGGTCTTGCGGTTCTGTTGGACTGCCATGTTCGTCTCCTGAGGGACAATCGTTTTCGAATTCAGTCGTCGCTGTCGCGCTTCAGCGCCCGCAAGGCGGCGAAAGGACTTTCCTTCCGTTGCGACGCCTCCGGGGCGGACTCCTGCCGGTAATCGGCCAGGTCCACACCGCAATCGGCGGCCGCATGCCGCGGTGCCGGTGGGATGGCCAGGATCAACTCGTCCTCGACCAGGTCCATCGGGCGCAGCAGACGCTCGTCGAGCAGCAGCGGCTCGTACTCCGCCGGCAGACGCTCGGCCTCGCCCAGACCCGTCACCGGACTGAGCTGGAAGGCCGCGTCCACCGCCAGCGGCATGCTCTGCAGGCAACGCTGGCAGCACACCTGCAACTCGGCACGCACCGTGCCGCGCACACGCGGGCGGTTGGTCTCGTCGTGGTCGAACGCCAACGTAAACGCCGCCTCGCCCTCCGTGGAGGTCAGAAGCGGCGCCAGACGAGCCAGATCCTGCAATGCGACGCGCCCTTCGTAGCGTTTCCCCTGCTCGCATAGCCGCCGGGGATCGGCCTGTTCAGGAAGCTGCGACAACATAAGCGCGCAATTCTATGAAAATACTAAAAAAATAGCAACCTTCGCCTGACCGGCAAGCGCTCCCCGGGCGAACACTGAAACTATCGGCAAATCAGTGCCCTACGACCGCCAGCAGGACGCCCGCAGCGACCGCCGAGCCGATCACGCCGGCCACGTTGGGCCCCATGGCGTGCATCAGCAGAAAGTTGTGATGGTTGGCCTCCAGACCCACCTTGTTCACCACCCGCGCGGCCATGGGGACCGCCGACACCCCGGCTGCACCGATCAGTGGGTTCACCTGCCCACCGGAGAGGCGGTGCATCAGCTTGCCCATCAGCACCCCGGCAGCCGTGCCAATGGAAAAGGCGATCGCTCCCAACGCCAGGATGCCGAGCGTCTCCACGCTCAGGAACTTGTCGGCCTGCAGCTTGGAACCCACCGACAGCCCGAGGATGATGGTGACGATGTTGATGATCTCGTTCTGTGCCGCCTTGCTCAGACGCTCCACCACACCCGACTCGCGCAACAGGTTGCCGAAGGTGAGCATGCCGATCAGCGGCGCGGCCGAAGGCAGGAACAGGGCGCACAGCGCCAGCACGGTGAGCGGAAACAGGATCTTCTCCAGTTTGCCCACCGGGCGCAGTTGCGACATCTCCACCCGGCGCTCGGCCTCGGTGGTGAGCAGACGCATGATCGGCGGCTGGGTGATGGGCACCAGTGCCATGTAGGAATAGGCCGCCACGGCGATGGCGCCGAGCAGGTCGGGCGCCAGCTTGGAAGCCACGAAGATCGCCGTCGGCCCGTCCGCGCCGCCGATGATGGCGATCGCCGAGGCGTCGGCCAGGCTGAAGTCGAAACCGGGCACCAGGTCGAGCGCCAGCGCCCCCAGCAGGGTGGCGAAGATGCCGAACTGGGCCGCCGCGCCCAGCAACAGGGTGCGCGGCATGGCGATCAGGGCGCTGAAGTCGGTCAGCGCCCCTACCCCCATGAAGATCAGCAGCGGGGCCACGCCGGAGCCGATGGCCACGTCGTAGAACATGCGCAGCATGCCCGACTCGTAGCCCATGCCCTCGGCGGCGAGCAGGCCGGCCGCATGCTGCGCCGGGCTGGCATGCTTCCAGGCCTCGGCCACCTGCGCCACGGGACTGCCGATGGCCTGCGCCAGCAGTGCGAGCTGCTCCGGGGTGCCCTCGGCCAGCAGATGTCCCACCGCGTCCTCGGCCAGCCCGGCGACCGGGATGTTGGCCAGCACGCAGCCAAAACCGATGGGCAGCAGCAACAGAGGCTCGAAGCCCTTGCGGATGGCCAGATACATCAACAGGCCACCGACACAGAGCATCAGCGCCTGCCCCCAACCCATGTTGGCAATCCCCATCGACTGCCAGAGCGCCTCGAAACCGGCTTCCATGACCGCGCCTCAGGCCAGACTGAGCAGGGTGTCGCCGACCTGAACGGCGTCCCCTTCCTTGACCGCGACCGAACGCACCGTGCCATCGGCGGGCGAACGCACCTCGGTCTCCATCTTCATGGCCTCGAGCACCATCACCACCTCACCGGAGCGCACGACCTGGCCCTCGGCCACCTTGACCTTGAAGATGGTGCCAGCCAGCGGCGAAGGCACCGGCTGGCCCGCGCCGTTGCCGCCTGCAGCCGGCGCAGCGGCCGGGGCGGCCGGGGCGGCATTCGTTGGCACCATCTGGTCGAGACTGCCGTCCGGCCCCACGGTGACGCTGTAGGCATGGCCATCGACGATCACCTGGTAGGACTCGGGGCCACCTGTAGCGGACGCCGCCAGGGCGGTGACGGCCGCGGGTTCCGGCTCGCTGCCCGGTACCGGCTCGAAGGCCGAGGGATCGTCGCGGTGATCGAGGAACTTCAAGCCCACCTGCGGGAACAATGCCCAGGTGAGCACGTCGTCGATCTTGTTTTCGGCCACCCGGAAGCCCTTTTCGCGGGCCAGGGCGTCGAACTGTTCGACCAGGCTGTCCAGTTCATTCTCCAGCCGGTCGGCCGGACGACAGACGATCGGCTCTTCATCGTCTTCGAGCACGCGCGCCTGGAGCGCCGCGTCCACCGGCGCGGGTGTGGCGCCGTACTCTCCACGCAGCACCCCGGCGGTCTCCTTGGTGATGGTCTTGTAACGCTCGCCGGTGAGCACATTGAGCACCGCCTGGGTGCCGACGATCTGCGAGGTCGGCGTGACCAGCGGGATATAACCCAGATCCTTGCGCACCCGTGGGATCTCGGCCAGCACCTCGTCCAAGCGGTCGGCGGCATTCTGCTCCCGCAACTGGTTCTCCATGTTGGTGAGCATGCCGCCGGGCACCTGGGCCACCAGGATGCGCGAGTCGATGCCCTTGAGCGAACCCTCGAACTTCGCATAGCGCGCGCGCACTTCGCGGAAATGTGCGGCGATCTCCTCGAGCAGCGCCAGGTCGAGGCCAGTGTCGCGCTCGCCCCCCGCGTGGATGGCGACCACCGATTCGGTGGCCGAATGACTGTAGGTCATGGCCATCGAGGAGATGGCGGTATCGACCATGTCCACGCCGGCTTCGGCGGCCTTGAGGATGGCCGCGGTGCTCATGCCGGTGGTCGCGTGCGAATGCAGCGCTACCGGAATGGAGACCGTCTGCTTCAGGCGGCTGACCAGCTCGAAGGCGGTATGCGGGGTGAGCAGCCCGGCCATGTCCTTGATGCAGATGGAGTGACAACCCATGTCTTCCAGGCCGCGCGCCATGTTCAGCCAGTAGTCCAGGTCGTGCACCGGGCTGACGGTGTAGGACATGGCTCCCTGGGCGTGCTTGCCGACCTCCAGCGTGGCGCGCACCGCGGTCTCGAGATTGCGCAGGTCGTTCATGGCGTCGAAGATACGGAACACATCGATGCCGTTCACCGCCGCGCGCTCGACGAACTTGCGCACCACATCGTCGGCGTAGTGCCGATAGCCCAGGATGTTCTGGCCGCGGAACAGCATCTGCTGCGGCGTGTTGGGCATGGCCTGCTTGAGCGCGCGCAACCGTTCCCAGGGGTCTTCACCCAGGTAGCGAATGCAGGCATCGAACGTGGCTCCACCCCAGGTCTCCAGTGACCAGAAGCCGACGCGATCGAGCTTCTCGGCGATGGGCAGCATATCGTCCAGGCGCATGCGCGTGGCGAACAACGACTGGTGGGCATCGCGCAGCACCACCTCGGTCAGGGCAAGCTTGTTCTCGGGCATGGAGAGACTCTTGATGCTGGGCGGGCGCTCAGGCGCCACGCGTGGAACGGTAACGGGTGACAGCGGCACTGATGGCAGCGATCAGACGGAGATCGGACGCGGCGCCGGCACTCACGGCCAGCGGCTTGGCTTCCGGCGGCTCGACCTCGCCCTCCAGGCGCGCGGCCAGCACGCTCATGCCGCGCATGACCACGATCAGCACCGCCAGGAACATGAATACCATGCCCATGCCGAGCACCATCAACTCGAGGCCGGACATCAACATCTCGGATAGCGCCATGATCCCTCCTGTGTCGGACGCCGCCCCGGAGCGACGTGATCGTGATTCGGCGTGACGGGCGGCATTCTACTGGAATTCACTCCGGGACGGGAATTCGGGCCCAGGGCAAGAAATCCCGAACTGGATATCGAATCCTGGGACCGGCCCCGACCCTGCGGCGCCCGCGCCGCCATCTGCTACACTGCGCGCCCTTGTCTGACCAGCCTTTTCCGCAACCATGTCGATCAACCTGGTACTCGCCTCGACCTCGCCCTTTCGCGCGCAATTGCTGACCCGTCTGGGCCTGCCATTCGAAACCGACTCGCCGGCGGTGGACGAAAGCCGCCTGCCCGACGAGGCAGCCGAGGCGCTGGTGCAACGCCTCGCCCGCGCCAAGGCCGAAGCCGTGGCAGGCCGGCATCCCGACAGCCTGATCATCGGTTCCGACCAGGTGGCGGTGATCGACGGCGAGATCCTGGGCAAACCGGGCGAACGCGAACGCGCCATCGCGCAGTTGCAGCGCGCCTCGGGCAAGGTGGTGACCTTCTTCACCGGCCTGTGTCTGTACAACAGCCGCAGCGGCCGCAGCCAGGTCGTCTGCGAACCTTTCCGGGTACACTTCCGCGAGCTGGACACACACCAGATCACGCGTTACATCGACCGCGAACAACCACTGAACTGTGCCGGCAGCTTCAAGTCGGAAGGACTGGGTATCACCCTGTTCCGGCGGCTCGAGGGGGACGACCCCAATGCCCTGATCGGCCTGCCGCTGATCCGCCTGACCGAACTGCTGTACAACGAAGGAGTGTTCCTGCCATGAATGGACTGATCGACGGCCTGCTGCTTCCCCTGCAGGGACTGCGCCTGGTGTTCCGCCCGGGCTTCCGGCGCTACGTGATGGTGCCCCTGCTGCTCAACATCGTGATCTTCTGGCTGCTCGCCTGGCTGGGCACGCATTACTTCGACGGCTTCATGAACCACTACCTGCCGGAAGACGCCTGGTGGAGCTTCCTGCGCCCGGTACTCTGGGTGGTGTTCGCCCTGGCCTACGCCATGCTCATGTTCTATGGCTTCACCATCCTCGCCAACCTGATCGCCTCGCCTTTCAACAGCGTGCTGGCGGCACGGCTCGAGGAACACCTCACCGGGCAACGCCCCGAAGGCGCACAGACCGGCGTGCTGGCTGCCATCGGCCCGGCGGTGCGTGCCGAACTGAACAAGCTGCTGTACATGGCCTCGCGCATGGTGCCGCTGCTGATCCTGCTCGCGGTCTCCGCACTGATCCCGGGGCTCAACCTGGTGGTCACCGCGCTGTGGCTGCTCGCCGGCTTCTGGTTCCTGACCCTGGAATACCTCGACTATCCCATGGCCAATCACGACCTGCCGCCACAGCGCCAGCGTGAACTGCTGCGCCAGCGCCGTTTCAAGAGCCTGGCCTTCGGCGCCGGGGTAACCGGGATGATGCTGGTGCTCGGCTTCGTCGCCATGCCGGCTTCGGTGGCCGGCGCCACCCTGTACTGGGTACGCGACCTGCGCGCCCGCGCCTGAAGCCGCTCAGACCTCGGTCTGTCTGCCCAGCCAGTCGATCGCGAACTGGCGCGCCACCCGCCCCGAGCGTGAACCACGCTGGGTGGCCCAGCGCAGGGCCTGGTCGCGCCAGATGCCCTCTTCCACCGGGCCATTGCCCAGGCGTGCGATCCAGTGCGCGCAGATCGCCAGGTATTGCACCTGGTCGAAGGGATGGAAAGACAGCCAGAGACCGAAGCGTTCGGACAGCGACACCTTCTCCTCGATCGCCTCGCCGGGATGGACCTCGCCATCCACATAGCGGGTCTGGCGGTTCTCTTCCATGAACTCGGGCATCAGGTGACGCCGGTTGGAGGTCGCGTACAGCAGCAGATTCTCCGGCGGCGCCGCGATGGAGCCCTCGAGCAGGGCCTTGAGCGTCTTGTAGGACGGGTCATCGGCCTCGAAGGAGAGAGGTCATCGCAATACAGCAGGAAGCGCTCGGAACGAGACCTCAGCAGCTCGGTGAGCGACGGCAGGTGCCGCAGCTCGGCCGGTTCGATCTCGATGAGGCGCAGCCCCTGGCCGGCCAGGGCATGGAACACGGCCTTCACCAGGCTGGACTTGCCGGTGCCGCGCGCCCCCAGAGCAGCACGTGATTGGCCGGGCGACCGGCCACGAAGTTGGCGGTGTTGCGCAGCACCTCGGCCTTCTGCCGGTCCATGCCGAGCAGGTCATCCAGTGCGACCCGGTGCGGCTCGCGCACACCGACCAGACCACCGTCCTGCCAGCGAAAGGCCTCGCAGGACCAGTCAGGCATACCGGACCCGTGCGGCAACAACGGCTCGATGCGGTCGATCAGGTGATGCAGGCGCGCGATCAGGCGCTTCTTGCGGCCCATGCGACTAACCGATGGTAAAGTCCGCCGACGGCTCGCCGGTCCAATCGACACAACGCACCTCGGTCACCTGTGACAGGGGCGAACCCTCCCACAACCAGTCGCACAGGGCGGCAACCGCCTGCGGCTCACCGCAGGCGATCACCTCCACCGTGCCGTCAGGCAGGTTGACCGCGCTGCCCGACAACTCCAGTTCCAGCGCCTTGCGCCGCGTGGTGTCGCGATACCAGACCCCCTGAACACGGCCGGATACGATGCAGCGTTTGCAGATCATGATCTCTCAGAGTGCGAAATTCACCACCACCTCGTTCCTCGCGTGCTCGGCAGCCTCGGTAAAGTCCGGCATCTTGTCGAACTCGAGGTAACGGTAGATCTCGGGCGCCATGCTGTCGATACGAGTGGCGTACTCCATGTATTCCTCCACCGTCGGCAAGCGGCCCAGCACCGCGGCGATAGCCGCCAGCTCGGCCGAGGACAGGTAGACATTGGCTCCCGGCCCCAGTCGGTTGGGGAAGTTGCGGGTCGAGGTCGAGACCACCGTGCTGTTGGGTACCACCCGCGCCTGGTTGCCCATGCACAGCGAACAACCAGGCATCTCGGTGCGGGCACCTGAGGCCCCATAGATGTTGTAGTACCCCTCTTCCATGAGCTGGTGCTCATCCATCTTGGTGGGCGGGGCGATCCACAGCCGCGTGGGAATGACGCCACCGACTGCCTGCAACAGCTTGCCGGCAGCCCGGAAGTGGCCGATGTTGGTCATGCACGAACCGATGAACACCTCGTCGATCTTGTCGCCGGCGACCTCCGAGAGCGGCCTGATGTCGTCCGGGTCGTTGGGACAGGCCAGCAGCGGCTCGGTGATCTTGTTCATGTCGATCTCGATCACCTCGACGTACTCGGCGTCGGCATCGGCGCGCAGCAGGCTGGGATTGGCCAGCCATTCTTCCATGGCACGCGCGCGACGCTCCAGGGTGCGTGCGTCCTGGTAGCCGTTGTCGATCATCCAGCGCAGCATGACGATGTTCGAGCGCAGGTAGTCGGCCACCGACTCTTCGGACAGATCGATGGTGCAGCCCGCGGCGGAACGCTCGGCGGTGGCATCCGACAGCTCGAAGGCCTGTTCCACGGTCAGGTTCGGCAGCCCCTGGATCTCGATGATGCGGCCGTTGTAGACGTTCTTCTTGCCCTTCTTCTCGACAGTGAGCAACCCGCGCTGGATGGCTTCATACGGAATGGCATTGACCAGGTCACGCAGGGTGATGCCCGGCTGCATCTTGCCCTTGAAACGCACCAGTACCGACTCGGGCATGTCCAGCGGCATCACGCCCAGCGCGGCGGCAAAAGCCACCAGGCCAGAGCCGGCCGGGAAGGAGATGCCGAGCGGGAAACGGGTGTGCGAATCGCCGCCGGTGCCCACGGTATCGGGCAGCAGCATGCGGTTGAGCCAGGAATGGATGATACCGTCACCGGGACGCAGCGATACCCCGCCACGGGTCTCCATGAAGTCCGGCAGGGTGTGCTGAGTCTCGATGTCCACCGGCTTGGGATAGGCCGCGGTGTGACAGAAGCTCTGCATCACCAGGTCGGCGGAGAAGCCCAGACAGGCCAGCTCCTTGAGCTCGTCGCGGGTCATCGGGCCGGTGGTGTCCTGCGACCCCACGGTGGTCATCCTGGGCTCACAGTAGGTACCCGGGCGCACGCCCTCGACGCCGCAGGCGCGGCCGACGATCTTCTGCGCCAGGGTGAAACCCTTGCCCGAATCTTCCGGGTCACGCGGGCGACGGAACACGTCCGAGGGCCCCAGCCCCAGGGACTCGCGCGCCTTGTCGGTGAGGCTACGGCCGATGATCAGCGGAATGCGGCCGCCGGCGCGCACCTCGTCGAGCAGCACCTCGGTCTTGAGCGAGAACTCGGCAACCAGGCTGCCGTCCTCTCGCTCGATGCGCCCGTCATGAGGGCGCACCACGATCACGTCGCCGGTTTCCAGGTTGTCCACCGAGACCTCGATGGGCAGGGCCCCGGCATCTTCGAGAGTGTTGAAGAAGATGGGGGCAATCTTGCTGCCCAGCACTACCCCGCCCTGCCGCTTGTTGGGGACGAAGGGAATGTCGTGTCCCATGTGCCAGAGCACCGAGTTGGTGGCCGACTTGCGCGAGGAGCCGGTACCCACCACGTCACCCACGTAGGCCAGCGGATGGCCCTTTTCCTTGAGCGCCTCGATCTGGCGGATCGGCCCGATCTCGCCCGGCTTGTCCGGGGTGATTCCCGGACGCTCGTTCTTGAGCATGGCCAGTGCGTGCAGCGGGATATCGGGACGCGACCAGGCATCCTGCGCCGGCGAGAGATCGTCCGTGTTGGTCTCGCCCGGGACCTTGAACACCGTGACGGTGATCGCCTCGGGCACCTCGGGCTTGCGGGTGAACCACTCGGCATCCGCCCAGGACTGCATGACCTCCCTGGCATTGGCGTTGCCGGCCTTCGCCTTCTCGTCCACATCGTGGAAGGTGTCGAACACCAGCAGGGTGAACTTGAGCTGTTCGGCGGCCAGTTCGCCCAGTTCGGCATCGTCGAGCAGGTCGATCAGCGGCTGGATGTTATAGCCCCCGAACATGGTACCCAGAAGCTCCACCGCGCGGCGCTTGTCGATCAGCGGTGATTCGGCCTGCCCACGGGTGATGGCGGCCAGGAAACCGGCCTTCACGTAGGCCGCCTCGTCCACCCCCGGCGGTACCCGGTCGGTGATCAGCTCCAGCAGGAAGTCCTCTTCGCCGGCCGGCGGGTTCTTCAGCAGCTCGACCAGGTCGTTCACCTGCTGCGCGTTCAGCGGCAGCGGTGGAATGCCCAGGGCGGCACGTTCTTCGACGTGAGCGCGGTAGTCTTCGAGAAAGGCCATGGCAGGTACCTCGATGTTCAAGAATTCGGAATGCGGTGATGACGGTTCGCTTCAGGCGTCCTCGGGGATTGGGCCCAGCAGCCAGACGCCAACCCCGCCCAACCCCAGCCACAGTGGCAATACGCCCGTGCCGATGTACTGGCCGATGGCCTGCTGGAAGAACAGCACCCCCAGCGAGGCGAGCAGACAGACCAGACCCAGCGGACGGCGCCATTCGCCATTGTTCGTCATGGCTCGAGCCTCCGAGAACGGTAACGGGACTGTCTTCATCCTAACGGGATGTCATACATTCGTAAAACAGATACTTTTCATTTTATCCATGCTATTTTTGCATGACATGGACCTTCAGCTGACCCGTTCTTTCCTGACCGTCGCCGAAACCGGCTCCATCACCCGGGCAGCCAACCGCCTGGGCCTGACCCAGTCGGCGTTGTCACGGCGTATCCAACAATACGAGGAACAGCTGGGTGCGCGTCTGCTGGTGCGCCATCGCCATGGCATCGAACTCACCGAGGAGGGACGGCTGGCACTGGCCGCCGGTCGCCGCCTGCTCGCCGGCTGGGAGGACCTGAAAGAAGAGATCCTGCTGCACCAGGGCCTGGAGCGCGGCCGGGTGCGCATCGGCGGTGGCGCCACCGCCGTGTCCTTCATCCTGCCGCCGGCCATCGCGGCCTACCAGCGACACCACCCGCAGGTGCATTTCCAGCTCAAGGAGGCTGGCAGCAGCGAGATCACCGAGGACGTACGCCGCGGCCACCTCGAACTGGGCATCATCACCCTGCCGGTGCGCTCCGAGGAACTGCGGGCCCACCCTCTGATGGACGACGATATCGTGCTGGTGGCCCGCCGCGACCACCCCCTCACCCGCGGCCGTCGCCTGGCAGTGCAGGACCTGGCCGGCGAGGGCTTCGTCGGTTTCGAGGCCGGCACCGCCCTGCGCCAGCTGATCGACAACGCCATGCGTGAGGCCGGACTGGAACCCCAGGTAGTGATGGAGCTGCGCGCCATCCCCTCCATCCTGCGCATGGTGGTCACCACCGGGCACCTGGCCTTCATCAGCCGCCTGGCCTTGCAGAATCAGCAGGAAGTGGTCGAACTGAAGGTTCGTGGCCTGCGCATCCGTCGCCGTCTGGCCGTGGTCTCGCACCGCCGGCGCGCCCTCTCCGCCGCGGCCGCGGCCTTCGTCGATCACCTGCTCCGTTCATCCCCGATATAGCGCGGCATTCAGGCCTCGCGTGTCGCCACCAGGGTCGCGATGTCACGCTGCCCCTGCACCGTATCGCCGAACAGCGCATGCTCCCGGTAGTCGATCACCCGCAGCCCGGCAAACAGTTGCAGCAGCTCGCTGGGCGCCAGCCGGAATTCGGGATTCGTGGGGCCACCGGTACCGACCGCCTCGCGCACGAAGGTCTCGTAGAACAGCAGGCCGCCGGGGCGCAGCGCATCGGCGGTGGCTGGCGCCAGGTCACGGTCGAGAAAATAGCTGACGACGATCACATCGAAGGTACGGGGTGGCGGCGGTTCGGCACAGACATCGCGCACCTCGGCACGGATCGGCAGACCACGCCGTGCGGCGCGGGCTTCCAGGTCGACGATGGCCGCCTCGGCATAGTCCCAGGCCGTCACCGCCAGCCCCCGCGAGGCCAGCCACAGCGCGTTGCCCCCGCGCCCGCAGGCCAGGTCCAGCGCCCGTCCCTGCGCCGGCAGCAGGAAACCCAGCTCACGCAACACCCGCGCCGGCTGCGGCTCGCCTTCGGCAGTACGGTAACGGGATTCCCAGCGGAGGTGACGAGAGGTTTCCTCGGTCATGATCTCACTCCTTTCGGCACGTGCTGCCGGTTGGATACGGAACGGACGCCCCAGTGCCGATCCTTCACGACGGGGACACCGCTCCCACCTGTAGGAGGCCCGTCCTCGGGCCGAATGTTCGCGGCGGGGACGCCGCGCCTGCTGGCAGGAGGGCTCAAAGCCGATCCAACCCCCGCGCCAGGTCGTTGCGGATATCCTCGACGGCCTCCAGCCCGACGGCGATGCGGATCAGGCCCTGCGTGATGCCCGCCTGCTCGCGCTGCTCGTCGCTCAACCGCCCGTGCGTGGTGGTGGCCGGATGCGTGATGGTGGTCTTGGTATCTCCCAGGTTGGCGGTAATGGAGCACAGGCGGGTGGCATCGATCACCGACCAGGCCGCCTCGCGTCCGCCCTTCACCTCGAAGGAAAGAATGCCACCGGGTGCATCCTGCTGGCGTTGCGCAAGCGCATACTGGGGGTGACTTTCGAGTCCGGGATAGTGCACCCGCTCCACCGCCGGATGTGTTGCCAGCCATTCGGCCAGCTGCCCGGCGTTGCGGCTGTGCTCGCGCATGCGCAGGGCCAGCGTCTCCAGCCCCTTGAGGAAGATCCAGGCATTGAAGGGGCTCATGCTCGGCCCGGCAGTGCGCAGCACACCGTAGACCTCCTCGCCCACCCGCGTGGCATCGCCGACCACCGCACCGCCCAGCGCGCGTCCCTGACCGTCGATGTACTTGGTGGCCGAGTGCACCACGATGTCCGCGCCCAGTGCCAGCGGACGTTGCAGGGCCGGGGTGCAGAAGCAATTGTCCACCACCAGCAGGCAGTCATGGGCATGTGCCAGCTCGGCCAGGGCCCGGATGTCGCCCAGGGTGGTGAGCGGGTTCGCCGGGGTCTCGAGAAACAGCATGCGTGTCTCGGGACGGATGGCGGCTTCCCAGGCGGCGAGATCGGCGAGATCGACATAACTGGTCTGGATGCCGAAGCGCGAGAGGTACTTGTCGAACAGCACCACGGTGCTGCCGAAGATGCTGCGCGAACTGACCAGGTGATCACCCTGCTGCAACAGTCCCATGCAGGTAGCGAGGATGGCCGCCATGCCCGAGGCGGTGGCCACGCAGGCCTCGCCCCCTTCCATTGCCGCCAGGCGCTCCTCGAAGGCACGCACCGTGGGATTGGTGAACCGCGCGTAGATGTTGCCGGGCTGCTCGCCCGAGAAACGCGCGGCGGCCTCGGCGGCGGAACCGAACACGAAGCTCGAGGTGGCGAAGATGGGCTCGGAATGTTCGTTCTCGGACGTGCGCCGGTGACCGACACGGATGGCGCGCGTGGCGATGTCCCAGTCGTCCGTATCAGCCATGGTTGTGCACCCCGATGATATTGGCGCTCTGCGCCCGGTCGCGCTCGCTCTTGGCCAGATCGTTGCGCTGGCATTCCAGGTGGTGCAGGTATTCCGGGGTCACGTCGCCGGTGACGTACTCGCCGTTGAACACCGAAGCATCGAAGCGGTCGACGTGGGTGTAACCTTTCTTCTGCACCGCCTCGATCAGATCATCGAGATCCTGGTAGATAAGCGCGTCGGCACCGATCCACTCGCACACCTCCTCCTCGCTGCGCCCATGCGCGATCAGCTCGGAGGCCGCCGGCATGTCGATGCCATAGACGTTGGGATAACGCACCGGTGGCGCGGCCGAGGCGAAATAGACCTTGGCGGCGCCGGCCTCGCGCGCCATCTGCACGATCTGTTTCGAGGTAGTACCGCGCACGATGGAATCGTCCACCAGCAGCACGTTCTTGCCCTTGAACTCGACATCGATGGGGTTGAGCTTCTGGCGCACCGACTTCTTGCGCGTGGCCTGCCCCGGCATGATGAAGGTCCGCCCGATGTAACGATTCTTGATGAAGCCCTCGGTGTAACGCACCCCCAGGTGTGCCGCCAGGCTCATTGCCGAGGTGCGGCTGGTGTCGGGGATGGGAATGACCACGTCGATGTCGTGCTCGGGTATCATGCGCTGGAGCTTGCGAGCCAGCTTTTCACCCATGCGCAGCCTCGCCTTGTGCACGAAGATATCGTCGATGATGGAATCGGGCCGCGCGAAATAGACGAACTCGAACAGGCAGGGCGAACGCTGCCATCGTTCCGCGCACTGGCGATGCAGCAGGCGGCCATCGAGGGTAAAGATCACCGCCTCGCCAGGATCGATATCGCGCACCCGGTCGAAACCCAGGGTGTCGAGCGCCACGCTCTCGGAGGCGACCATCATCTCCGGTCCCTGTTCGGTCTCGCGCACGCCGAACACCGCCGGGCGGATGCCGTTGGGATCACGGAAGGCGATCACCCCGAAGTTGGGAATCAGCACCACCGCCGCATACCCTCCCCGGCAGCGCCGGTGCACACCCGCCACCGCGCGAAACACGTCTTCCTCATCCAGCGCCAGCGAACGACTCTGGTTGGCCAGTTCGTGGGCGAAGACGTTGAGCAGGATCTCGGAATCGGAATCGGTATTGATGTGCCGCCGGTCCTGACGGAACAACTCCTGCTTGAGCTGCTCGGCATTGGTGAGATTGCCGTTGTGCGCCAGGGCGATGCCATAGGGCGAGTTCACGTAGAACGGCTGCGCCTCGGCCGAGGAGGAACAGCCGGCCGTGGGATAGCGCACGTGGCCGATGCCCATATTGCCGCGCAGCGAGATCATGTGCTCGTTGTCGAACACGTCACGCGCCAGGCCATTGTCCTTGCGCAGATGCAGGCGCCCTTCCTCGCAGGTCATGATGCCTGCCGCATCCTGCCCGCGATGCTGCAACACCTGCAAGGCATCGTAGAGCGACTGGTTCACCGGCTGCCTGCCGACGATGCCGACAATTCCACACATCTCAGGTCAACCCCCGTTGGATGTCAGAGAGAGAAGCATATTGGAAATAGTTGGCCAGGTCTTGCGGCAGCAGGTCACGCAGCCACAAGGCCAGCTCCTGGAAATACGGAACGAGACGGGATTCGTGCCACCAGGCCTCCTGCGGCAAGGTGGTCAGACCGGCCAACAGCACCAGTACCGAGACCAGCAGCACACCGCGCGCCGCGCCGAAGATCATGCCGATGAAACGGTCGGTGCCGGACATGCCGCTCTTCTCGATCAACTGGATGAGCAGGAAATTGACCAGGCCGCCGATCACCAGGGTGACCAGCATCAGGGCGCCAAAGGCCAGCCCCAGGCGCACCGTGGGCGAACCGACCCAGGGCTGCAAGTGCACCTGGAGATCGCGAAAGAAACTCCAGCTGATCCAGAAGGCAAGGATCCAGATGGCCAGGGAAAAGGCCTCGCGGATGAAGCCACGCGCCAGGCTGATCAGCGCCGAGATCAGGATAATGCCGATCAGCACGGTGTCCAGCCAGGGCATGCGGGGTCTCTCGGGTGATTCGGAAAGCGGGGATTCTAGCAGGTTCGGGGTGGCTTACGGATAGGACCGCACCCGTCCCCGAGTGCCCGCCACCTTGTTCACCTTCGGCAGCATTGCCTCGGCGCGCTTGCGTTCCAGCACCGGCCCCACCTGCACCCGGTAGAGCGCCTTGCCGCGCAGTTCGATGCGTTCGGGATCGAGCACCTGCAAGCCGGCCTTGCGAAGCCGGCCCACCAGCTTGCGGGCATTCTCGAGGCTGGAGAAGCTGCCGACCTGCACCACCCAGGCGGCCAGGCCGGGGCGTGGCGTGGCGGGCTCGGAGCTGACCGGCGGCGCCGGCTTGGGGGCAACCGGGACGATGGGCGCGGGCGCGACCTGCTCCTCCTCCGTCCTGGCCTGGGTCGGCGGCACGGCAGGCGGCGGCAACGGGACCTCCTCGCGCAACAGCGACGACTCGAAGGGCTTGGCCGGCGGGGGTTCCGGCACGGCCTCCAGCGGCTGCCTGTCGGCCGGCTCTTCCACCAGCATGGGTACGAAGATCACCGCGAGCGAGGCCAGCACGGCGGCGCCAATCAGGCGTTTCTTGAGCGCTTCGTCCAAAGGTCTGTTTCCTGTGCGATGAGTGAACCGCCCCGGATATTCCGGAGACTGTTTTGTTTGAGTCAGGCCGCCTTGGCAGACTCTTTCTGTTGGCGATAATACGCCGCTTCCAACTCCGCCGGTGGCACGTTGCCAATAGGCTCCAGCAGCCGCCGGTGGTTGAACCAGTCCACCCACTCCAAAGTGGCATATTCGACCGCCTCCCTATGCTTCCAGGGGCCTCGCCGGTAGATAACCTCGGCCTTGTACAGACCGTTGATCGTCTCTGCCAGAGCGTTGTCATAGGAGTCCCCTCGGCTACCGACCGAGGCATCAATGCCGGCCCCGGCCAGGCGCTCCGTGTAGCGCACCGACAGGTACTGACAGCCTCGGTCACTGTGGTGCACCAGGCCCTCTGTGTCCTGGCGCGACCATAGCGCCTGCTCCAGCGCATCCAGCACCAGGTCGGTCTTCAGCGACCGGGAGACACGCCAGCCCACGATCCGTCGGGCATAGACGTCCACGACAAACGCCACATAGACAAACCCTGTCCAAGTCGCCACGTAGGTAATGTCCGCCACCCACAACTGATTCGGGCGGGTGGCAGTAAACTGCCGCTTCACCCGGTCCAGTGGTCGTTCCGCCGTCGTGTCGCCGATCGTTGTCCGGCAACGGCGGCCTCGCACCACACCCCGCAACCCCATGACACGCATCAGGCGTTCCACCGTGCAGCGGGCTACCTCGATGCTTTCCCGGTTGAGCTGCCGCCATACCTTCCTGGCACCGTACACCTGGAAGTTCTCTTCCCAGATCCGTCGAATCTCGTCTGACAGGGCGCGATCCCGCTGCAATCGCCGCGGCAGTCGCTGTGGATCGGCCTCACGGGCCTTGTGCTCATAGTAGGTGGACGGGGCGATCGGCAGCACCGCGCAGATCGGCTCGACCCCGTAACGATCCCTGTGATCGTCGATGTACGCGATCATCTCTTCAGTTTGCGGTCGAGCTCCGCCTGGGCAAAAAAAGCCGACGCCGTCTTCAGAATCTCGTTGGCCCGCCTCAGCTCCCGGTTCTCCCGTTCCAAGGCCTTGAGCCGCTCGCGCTCCGACGTCGTCAGACCCTCGCGCAGTCCTTGATCACGCTCGGCCTGTCTCACCCATTTGCGCAGCGTCTCCGGCGTACAGCCGATCTTGGCCGCGATGGAGGTCATCGCCGCCCATTGGGAATCATGCTCGCCCTGATGATCAAACACCATGCGAACCGCCCGTTCCCGGAC
Organism: endosymbiont of unidentified scaly snail isolate Monju; assembly: GCF_000801295.1. NCBI lineage: Bacteria > Pseudomonadati > Pseudomonadota > Gammaproteobacteria > endosymbiont of unidentified scaly snail isolate Monju. The sequence goes on from NZ_AP012978.1 coordinate 1,330,402, forward strand.
CTCAGGGGAATATCTCTTGCTCGTATCCATAGACTCTATCCTCTCAAGAAATGGAGTCTCCGGGAAACCCGGGACGGTTCAGAGCGAGCGATTATAACCCGCTCGGGTGGGCATCCAGCCAGGCCATCACCCGCCCGACCGTGACGAAGGACCCGAAAACCAGCACCTCGTCGTCCGCACCGAGCCGACTGTCGAGCGCGGCCAGGCAGTCATCGACATCGGTACAACAATGCGCGCCGGCACGCGCGGTCGCCGGCAAGGCATCCAGCAGGGTCTGTGCAGGAGCGCCACGTGGCTGATCCCCCAGCCCCAGCAGGTGCCAATGATCGACACGGGGAGCCAGCACGGCCAGCACCTCCTCGATGGCCTTGTCGGCAAGCATGCCGACCACGGCGTGCCGTTCCCCCGACACGAAACGCTCGCCCAGCTGCGCGGCCAGCACTTCCGCCGCCTGCGGGTTGTGCGCCACGTCCAGGACCCAGGGACAGCGCCGATGCCGCACATCGAAGCGGCCGGGTAGCCGCGCCTCGAGCAGACCGGCGCGCACGGCCGCAGCATCGACCGGCAGGTCCGGCAGCTGCGAGAGTACCGCGAGGGCGCCTGCCGCGTTCTGCATCTGTGCGGCGCCCCGCAGGGCCGGCAGCGGCAGACCCGGGCGTATTCCGGCCTCACCCTGCCATTCCCAGCCATCACCGGCCTGTCGCCAGTCATAGTCACGGCCGGCATGCAACAGGCGAGCGCCTCGCTCATCGGCGACCCGAGCCACCGAATCCGGCATCTCGCGCGCGCTATACACCAGCGGGCGCCCGGAACGCGCGATGCCCGCCTTCTCGAAGCCGATGGCGTCCAGGTCGTCACCCAGCCAATCGGTATGATCCAGCGCGATGCCGGTGATCAGGCCCACGTCGGCATCCACGATATTCACTGCGTCCAGGCGCCCACCCAGGCCTACCTCCAGGATGGCGGCATCCAGCCCGGCACACGCGAAGCACCAGAGTGCGGCCAGGGTGCCGAATTCGAAATAGGTCAGCGGCGTGTCGCCCCGCGCCTGCTCGATGCGTTCGAAGGCCTCGCAGAGGATGGCGTCGGGCACCGGCATGCCCTCGATGCGCACCCGCTCGTTGTAATGCAGCAGGTGCGGCGAGGTGTAGGCGCCAACACGATAGCCCGCAGCCCCCAGAATGGCCTCGAGAAAGGCCACGCTGGAGCCCTTGCCGTTGGTGCCGGCGACGGTGACGACATGCAGCGTCGGGGCCGGGGCACCCAGCGCCCGCCACACCGCCGCGACCCGCTCCAGGCCCAGTTCAATGTCGGCAGGATGGGTCTGCGAGAGGTGGTCGAGCCAGTCGTCGAGGGTGCGTTTCACGGCGATTTTCCGGACCGGTGGAGTACGCGCCTGTCCGAGCGTTACGGGGGCTCGGGATGCGACTGCGGACAGACTCAGGCTGCGCCGGCGCGACCGCTCATCATGCCCAGCAGGTTGGCGATGCGGTCACGCATCTCGCGGCGGTCGACGATCAGGTCGATGGCCCCCTTCTCGAGCAGGAACTCCGAGCGCTGAAAGCCCTCGGGCAGCTTCTCGCGCACCGTCTGCTCGATCACCCGTGGGCCGGCAAAGCCGATCAGGGCCTTGGGCTCGGCCACGTTGATGTCGCCGAGCATGGCCAGGCTGGCGGAGACCCCGCCCATGGTGGGGTCGGTCATCACCGAGACGAAGGGCAGGCCGCGCCGCGCCAGGCGATTGAGGGCAGCGGAGGTCTTGGCCATCTGCATCAGCGAGAACAGGGACTCCTGCATGCGCGCCCCGCCACTGGCCGAGAAGCACACCAGGGGACAGTCGTGTTCCATGGCGGCATTCACCGCACGTACGAAGCGTTCGCCCACCACCGAGCCCATGGAGCCACCCATGAAGGCGAACTCGAAGGCACAGGCGACGATGTCGCTACCCTTCAGACGCCCGCGCATGGCGACCAGGGCGTCCTTCTCGCCAGTGGACTTTTGCGCGGCGGCGACGCGATCCTTGTATTTCTTGCTGTCCTTGAACTTCAGCGGATCGGCTGGTTCGAGCTCGGCGCCGATCTCCTCGCGCGGCTCCGGGTCGAGAAAGATGTCCAGTCGCCGGCGCGCGCCGATGCGATTGTGGTGCGAGCACTTGGGGCAGACGTCGAGATTGCGCTCGACCTCGGCACGATAGAGTACCGCGTTGCAGCTCGGACACTTGGTCCACAACCCTTCTGGCACCGTCTTCTTGTTGCCGCCGTCGGTGCGGATGCGGCTGGGCATCAGTTTTTCGAACCAGCTCATGGATCAGCCTTGCGATGGGAAGTCGTTGCGATTCTAGCAGGATGCGGCATGCGGTCGCCCGTTACAGCTACTCGGCGTCCATTGCCTGTCGCATCTCCCCGACGAGACGACCGATCGCCTTGCGAATGGCCTCGGGGTCGTCGGCGTGGCGCTCGACCAGCGAGACGATGGCACTGCCGACCACCACTGCGTCGGCGATCTCGCTCATGGCACGTGCGGTGGCCGCGTCCTTGATGCCGAAACCCACGCCCACCGGCAACTCGGTGACCGCACGGATCTCGCCCAGCTTGGCGCGCACCGCGTCCAGGTCCAGGTTGCCGGCCCCGGTCACGCCCTTGAGCGAGACGTAATAGACGAAACCGCTGGCCGAGGCGGTGAGACTGCGGATGCGCTCGGGCGTGCTGGTCGGCGCCAGCAGGTAGATGGGATCGATGTGGTGTGCGCGCAGGGCGGCGAGCAGTTCCTCGCCCTCCTCCGGCGGAATGTCCACGGTGAGCACCCCGTCGATCCCGGCCTCGGCCGCGGCCTTGGCGAAGTCCTGGTAGCCCATCACCTCGATGGGGTTGAGGTAGCCCATCAGCACCACCGGGGTATCGGCGTCGGTCTCACGGAAGGTGCGCACCATCTCCAGCACGTCGTGCAGCGAGGTGTGATGCGCAAGCGCCCGCTCGCTGGCACGCTGGATCACCGGTCCGTCGGCCATGGGATCGGAGAAGGGCACCCCCAGCTCGAGAATGTCTGCGCCCTGGGCCACCAGGGTGTGCATCAGCGGCACCGTGTCTTCCTTGCCCGGGTCGCCGGCGGTAATGAAGGGAATCAGCGCGGTACGGCCCTGCGCGCGCAAGGCCGCGAAGCGGTTCTCGATACGGCTCATAGCTTCAGGCCCTCGCGTGCAGCCACGGTGTGCATGTCCTTGTCGCCCCGGCCGGAGAGGTTGACCAGCAGGATGGCATCGGGGTCCATCTGCGGTGCCAGCTTGATCGCCTGGGCGATGGCATGGCTGGACTCCAGCGCCGGGATGATGCCCTCGGTGCGGGTCAGGCGGTGAAAGGCTTCCAGCGCCTCCTCGTCGGTGATCGCGACATATTGCGCGCGCCCAGTGTCCTTGAGCCAAGCGTGCTCCGGGCCCACCCCTGGATAGTCCAGCCCGGCGGAGATGGAGTGGGTCTCGATGATCTGGCCGTCGGCATCTTCCATCAGGTAGGTGCGGTTGCCATGCAGCACACCGGGGCGACCGGCGCACAGGGGCGCGGCATGGCGGCCGGTCTCCAGGCCTTCGCCAGCGGCCTCGACCCCGTACATAGCCACCTGCTCATCCTCGAGGAATGGGTAGAACAGGCCGATGGCGTTGGAGCCCCCCCCCACGCAGGCGATCAGGGCGTCGGGCAGGCGCCCGGTCATGGCCTGGATCTGCTCGCGCGCCTCGCGGCCGATCACCGCCTGGAAGTCGCGCACCATGACCGGATAGGGATGCGGCCCCGCCACGGTACCGATGATGTAGAAAGTGTCGTCCACATTGGCCACCCAATCGCGCATGGCCTCGTTGAGGGCATCCTTCAGCGTCTTCGAGCCCGAGGAAACCGTGCGCACCTCGGCACCCAGCAGGCGCATGCGGTAGACGTTGGCCTCCTGGCGCGCGGCGTCCACCTCGCCCATGTAGACCACACATTCCAGTCCCAGGCGCGCGGCCACGGTGGCGGTGGCCACCCCGTGCTGGCCGGCCCCGGTTTCGGCGATGATGCGGGTCTTGCCCATGCGCCGCGCCAGCAACGCCTGGCCGATGGTGTTGTTCACCTTGTGCGCGCCAGTGTGGTTCAGGTCCTCACGCTTGAGATAGATCTGCGCCCCGCCCAGCTCGCGGCTCAGGCGCTCGGCGTGATAGATGGGCGAAGGCCGGCCGACGTAGTGCTGCAGGTCGGCATCCAGCTCGGCCAGGAAATCCGGGTCCTGCATGTACTTCTCGTAGGCCAGCCGCAGCTCCTCGATGGGTGCCATCAGGGTCTCGGCCACGAAGACGCCACCATAGGGACCGAAGTGGCCGCGGGCATCGGGCAGTTCTGTCAGTTTCATCTCGTCTCGTCTCCACGTCGCACCGCCTGCACGAAGCGGGCGATCTTCTCGGCATCCTTGATGCCGGGTTTGCTTTCCACCCCGCCGCTCACGTCCACGGCAAAGGGGCGGACCTGGCACACGGCCTGTTCCACGTTGTCAGGCGTGAGCCCCCCGGCAAGCACGATGCGCCCGGCCAGGTCGGCCGGGATGCGCGACCAGTCGAAGGTCTCGCCGGTGCCGCCCGGCACGCCGGGCCGGAAAGCGTCCAGCAGCAGGCCGCGCGCGCCGGCGAAGCGTTCGGACTCGGCGGCCAGGTCGATGTCGTCCTTCATGCGCAAGGCGCGGATCCAGGGCCGACCGTGCGTGCTGCAGTAGTCCGGACACTCGTTGCCATGGAACTGGAGCAGGTCGATACCGCAGGCGCTCACCGCCTCGGCGATGGTGTCGGCATCGGCGTTCACGGACAGCCCCACGGTGGCCACGAAGGGCGGCAGGGCCGCAGCGATGGCCGCCGCCTGTGCGAGTTCGACATGACGCGGGCTGGGCGGATAGAACACCAGGCCGACTGCATCGGCCCCGGCCTCGACCGCCGCACGGGCGTCCTCGACTCGGGTGATACCACAGATTTTCACACGGGTACGCATGGGGCGCATTATGCCGGAAAACCGCTGCGCGACGGCGCCGGGATGGCGAAGGCCGGCGGATATTCCACCGCCTCGAAGTACAATCCTTCCGGTGGCGCGGTCACCCCGCCCAAGGTGCGATCGCGCAGCGCCAGCACCTCGGCGGCCCACTCCTCGGGTTGGTCGCCCCGTCCGATGGCCATCAGTACGCCGGCGATGTTGCGCACCATGTGGTGCAGGAATGCGTTGGCATGCACCGACAACACCACGAAATCGCCGTGCCGCTCCACCACCAGGGAATGCGGGGTGCGCACCGGGCTCTTCGCCTGACAGCCCAGGGAGCGGTAGCTGGTGAAGTCGTGCTCGCCCACCAATGCCTGCCCGGCCCGGTGCATGCGTTCGGCATCCAGCGGACGATGAGTCCAGGTCACGCGACCAGCCAGCACTGCACTGCGTGCCGTGCGATTGAATATCACGTAACGATAACGCCGCGAGACTGCCGAGAAGCGCGCATGGAAGTCCTCCGGCATCTCGCGCACCCAGGTGATGGCGACGTCCGCCGGCAGGTTGACGTTGCCGCCGAGCAGCCAGTTGCGCTCGCTGCGCACCGCTTGCGTGTCGAAGTGCACCACCTGCCCCAGGCCATGCACCCCGGTGTCGGTACGCCCGGCACAGACCACCCGCACCGGGTGATCCGCCACCTTCGCCAAGGCTGCCTCGAGCACCGTCTGCACCGTGCGCACGCCCGGCTGCTGCGCCTGCCAGCCGTGGAAGCGACTGCCGTCATATTCGATGCCGAGTGCGATTCTCATGGTGGTCTCGGTGACGCCAACGAGAAGGGGCGCCAGCGGCGCCCCGGTCGAATTCCGCGCAGGATTCTCGCCCGCTCAGCTGATATCGGCAAGCAGCCTCTCGGCTTCCCTGCGCTGGGTTTCGTTGCCCTCCTGGCGGATCTCCTCGAGGATGTCCTTCGCCCCCTCGGGATCCCCCATCTCGAGGAAGGCCCTGGCCAGGTCGAGCTTGGTATCGACCGCCTCGGCATCGACCGTCTCCGGGGCAAGGCTGGAGATATCGATCTCCTCGTCCACCGCCTTGTCGAAGGCCTCGTCGATGGGCAACGGCTCGTCCAGCGCCCCCTGCCCGCGCTGAGCCGGCGAGGTGTCGAGATCGGGAGTGATCTCCTCGGTCAGGCGACTGAGGTCGTCTTCCAGTTCGGCCAGGTCACCCAATTCCTCGAGCTGGCTCTTGAGCTCGTCGTCGGCTACCAGTTCCTCGACATTGTCCTCACCGGTACCAATGTCCAGCGTAGGCAGGTCGATCGTATCATCGGGACGATCGGCCTCGGCGACGTTCTCCACGCTGGAGAGATCGAGATCCAGCGAGTCCAGCGGATGGGTATCCAGGTCGTCCAGGTCCTCGAGTTCCTTGAGGTCATCGAGATCCAGCGAGGGCTCATCCACCGAATCCAGCAGGCCGCCCCCCTCGCCATCCAGATCGTCCAGGGTGGCGAGACCCGACAACTCCTCTTCGAAACGGGCGGCAGACTCGGCATCGACACCCCCCTCATCGACTTCCGGTGCCATCTGGCTCGACGTATCGTTCTGGTAGAGACTGTTGTCGGGCGAGATCTCGCGCCCCATGTCACAGATCCGCGACCAGGCATCGGGATCGACGATATCCTGACCATTTTCCACCATGCTTTCGGCCAGCTCGTTGAAAGCCGCCACGTTGCGCGTGGCATAGTAGACCTCGAGCAGCTTGTGCTTGAGTGCCAATCGGTCGGGATCGCGGGTCAGCGCCTGCTTGAGCAGGTCCTCGACCTGCTGGTAGCGACCGTAGGCGATGTACACGTCGGCCTCGGCAATGGGATCCACCTCGCCCGTCTCGTCGCGCAGGGCGTTCATGTCGCTCGGCGTAAATTCGCTGAGGAAAGAGGTTTCCTCCTGGTCGAACAGGCTGTCTCCGTCGACCTCGCTCTCTTCTTCGTCGGCGTCGACTGCTGCCGAGACGGCAGGTTCATCAGCGGAGGCTTCCTCAGCTGCCGGAGAAGAGGCCAGATCGTTGAATGCCTCGTCCTCTTCCGCCTCTGCCCGTTTCCTGCGGACCCCCAGCAGGATCAGCAACAACACCAGGATGCCGCCGCCACCCGCCACGATGGGCAGGTTGTCACGCAGCAGCGCGGGAATATCCAGGCCGTCAAGGAGGGGGGCTGCCTCGGCTGCCTGCACTACTGTCTCGCCATTTTCCTCTGCCGGTTCCGCCGGCGACTGCACCGCCACCTCCGGCGTCTCGGCCGACGCAGAAGCCATCCCCCCGGTACTCTCCGCCGCAGTCGCCTCGGGCGTCGTCTGCCCACCGCCCCCAGTGGAAGGGACGGCGGGTTCGGGTTCGACCACCGACGGTACCGGCGCGCCTTTGGCGTTCTTTTCCTCGACTACCGCATCGGCGGCCGCGATCAGATCGTCTGCAATCACGGAAAGCGCGTCGGACGGGGCCGACTCCGCACCTTCTGCCGTGGCATCCGCCGGCGTCTCCCCGGCAGCCGCATCTTCGGTCGGCTCCTGCCGGGACTCGGCGGCCTGCTCCGCCTGACGCATCACCGCCTCGACATCGTCACCCTGACCTTCTGCGCCAGCATCGGGGTTCTCTCCGGTCTGCACCTGGAGGCGAGCCAGCTGCTCATCTTTCAGCATCAGCAGGCGACGCATGTCTTCGAGACGCTTCTGCAGCTCGTCGACCTCGTTGCGCAAGGCCTCGGACTCGAGCCGCGAGGCCTCGGCATTCTCGCGCGCCAACAACAGCTTGCGCTTGATGTCATCGATCGTCTCGTCACCCCGGATCTCGCTGGCGCCAGCCTCGCCCTTGCCCTCGGGACGGGCGGTAGCGATTCGCAACTCGGACTGGGACCCGCCAGTCGGGGTGACACTGCCGGCAGCACCCTGCCCGGTCGTTGTCTTCCTGCCTGCCGCCTGCTGCATGTGCTCGCTGCGCCGCGCCAGCCATTGCGCCTGAGCCTGACGATAGGCCTGACGCGCCTCGGCCCGCGACAGGGAAAGCACCGCGTCGGCACTGGGCACGCGCAACACCTGTCCACGCTTCAGGCGGTTGATGTCGCCCCCGATAAAGGCATCGGGATTGGCCCGGTGCAGCGCGATCATCATCTGTTCCATGCTGGCACCACTCGGGCGCAGCTTGCGTGCAATACTCCACAGGGTCTCGTTGGCATTGACCGGGCCGTATTCACCCTTGCCCGCCATGGCGGGAGGCGCCAGGCGACGCGGTGTCGCGGCAGCGCGCGAGGTGGCCACACGCGCTGGCGCCGTCTGCACCTGGGGCGCCCGGCGCCTGGTGGTCACCGGCGGATCGAGCAACACTGTGTATTCACGGATCAGTCGCCCTTTCGGCCAGTTGATCTCGACCAGAAAATCGAGAAAGGGCTCGCGGATGGGGAAATCCGAGGTCACCCTGATCACGGCACGGCCATCCGGCAGCCGTTCCGGCTTGAACTTCAGCAAGGTGAGGAAGAAGGGGCGTTCGATGCCTGCCTTTTCGAACTCGCCTGGGCCGGCCAGCTTTACCCGAACACCATCCAGTTCGCCTTTAGCCACCGACAACAGCGCAATATCGGCCTTGAACTCCTGGTTCAGTGCGGAAGTCGTCTTGATGTCTCCCAGGCCCAGTGCATGCGCCGGAATCGAGACGGTGCCCAGCGCGAAGGCCACGGCAAACGTCAGACTACGAACCATGAAAGTCCCCCTCAAGCGACAAACCATCGCAGAATGCTCCCTGTGGTATTGCGTGGTACCGCACATCCCGTCCGGCCGGGCGAGATCTTGCCAAGGCACCTGATAATTTGCAGCTAACTATAGCCCAGCAAAGGGTTTTGCCCAACCGATAGAATCAGAATCCGCTGTTGGAAACAAACGCCACTACGGTCGGGCCAGGGACAGTGTGATCCGGCTCACAAAACCCCTTCCACCGGAGACAGGCGATTCACAGCGCATCGAGCAGGATGCGCAACATGCGCCGCAACGGCTCCGCGGCGCCCCACAGGAGCTGGTCACCTACGGTGAAGGCGTTGAGATATTCCGGTCCGAGGTTCATCTTGCGCAGCCGGCCGACCGGCACCGTGAGCGTGCCGGTCACCTTCGCCGGCGTGAGCTCCTGCATGGTGATCTCGCGCTCGTTGGGGATCACCCTCGACCACGCGTTGGCCTCGTCGAGTATCTGCTCGATCTCGTCGACCGGCACGTCCTTCTTCAGCTTGATGGTCAGTGCCTGGCTGTGACAGCGCATGGCGCCGATACGCACACAGGTACCATCGATGGGAATGCACTCCCCCTCGGAGCGACCGAGGATCTTGTTGGTCTCGGCCACCGCCTTCCATTCTTCCTTGCTCTGCCCGTTCTCCAGCGGCACGTCGATCCAGGGAATCAGGCTGCCGGCCAGCGGCACGCCGAAATGTGCCGCGGGAAACTCCGCGGAGCGCATGGCCTCGGTCACGCCACGGTCGATGTCGAGGATGGCCAAGGCGGGATCCTTGAGCAGTGCGTCCACGCTGTCGCGCAGGTAGCCCATCTGTTCGAGCAGTTCGCGCATGTTGCGCGCGCCCGCGCCCGAGGCGGCCTGGTAGGTCATGGCGGTCATCCACTCGACCAGGTCGTTCTGGAACAGGCCGCCGAGGCCCATCAGCATCAGGCTGACAGTGCAGTTGCCGCCGATGAAGTCGCGCTTGCCCGAGGCCAGCGCCTTGTCGATCACCCGGCGGCTGACCGGGTCGAGCACGATCACGCTGTCCTCGGCCATGCGCAACGCCGAGGCCGCGTCGATCCAGTAGCCGGTCCAGCCGGCCTTGCGCAGCTCGCCGTGAACCTGCCGGGTATAATCACCCCCCTGGCAGGTGACGATGGCCTCCATCTGCTTGAGCTCGTCGATGTCGGTGGCATCCTTGAGCGCGGGGACATCCTTGCCGATGTCCGGCCCCGGCTGCCCGACCTGCGAGGTGGTGAAGAACACCGGCTCGTCGATCAGATCGAAATCGTTCTCCTCGCGCATGCGGCCCATCAGTACCGAACCAACCATGCCGCGCCAGCCCACGAAACCTATTCTCTTCATTGCTCTATCCCGTATTGGTCCTTAACCACAAAGGACACAAAGATCACAAAGATTTCCTGTTGGATACTCCTGATCCAAGGCAACTTGGAAACCACCGGGCACCCGGCAACACTCGACCCCGCAAGAAACCAACCACGAAGGGCAAAAGGATCACAAAGGTTTTCTGTTGCCCCCAATCAAAAGGTGAGTCTCAAACCACCTGGGATTCGGCACCTCATGCCAACCCCTTCCTCCAACCGAGGAGAAGAAAACGCTTCTACCCGTCCTCTTCGTGTTCTTTGTGCGCTTCGTGGTGAACCCTCGTACCTACTCCCTTCGGTGAATTCTCACAACGCCGCGACGACCGCGTCGCCCATCGCCTCGCAGTTCACTTCTGTCATGCCCTCGGAGAGGATGTCCGGGGTACGCAGACCGTCGTCGAGCACCTTGTTCACCGCCTTCTCGATACGCTCGGCCATTGCGGCCTCATCGAGACTGTATCGCAGCATCATGGCCACCGAAAGGATGGTGGCCAGCGGGTTGGCAATACCCTTGCCGGCAATGTCGGGCGCCGAGCCGTGGATGGGCTCGTACATGCCCTGCCCCTTCTCGTTGAGCGAGGCCGAGCCCAGCATGCCGATCGAACCCGTCAGCATGGCCGCGCAGTCCGAGAGGATGTCGCCGAACATGTTGGTGGTGACGATCACGTCGAACTGCTTGGGCCACTTCACCAGTTGCATGGCGGCATTGTCCACGTACATGTGACTCAGCTCGATTTCGGGATATTCCTGCTCCACCACGCGAGTGGCGACCTCGCGCCACAGCTCGGTGCACTCGAGCACGTTGGCCTTGTCCACCGAGCAGAGCTTCTTGCCGCGCTTCATGGCGATCTCGCAGGCGCCGCGCACGATGCGCTCGATCTCCGACTCACGATAGACCAGGGTGTTGAAGCCCTCGCGCTCGCCGTTCTCCAGGGTGCGGATACCGCGCGGCTGGCCGAAGTAGATGCCGCCGGTGAGCTCACGCACGATCATGATGTCCAGCCCCGAGACCACCTCTGGCTTCAAGGTCGAAGCATCGGCCAGTTGCGGCGCCAGCACCGCCGGCCGCAGGTTGGAAAACAACCCCAGCTCCGAGCGCAGCCCCAGCAGGCCCTTCTCGGGACGCACCGAGATGTCCAGCGACTCCCACTTGGGACCCCCCACCGCACCGAGCAGGATGGCGTCCGCTTCGCGCGCCATCGCCAGCGTGCTCTCCGGCAGAGGCACCCCGGTGGCATCGATCGCCGCACCGCCGACCAGCCCCTCGTCCAGCTCGATATCCAGCCCGTCCCCGGCCAGCTTGTCCAATACCTTGACTGCCTCGGCCACGATCTCGGGGCCGATGCCGTCACCCGGCAATACAAGAATGCTTTTGCTCATGTCTGGTTCCTGTCTTGTTCACCACAGAGGACACAGAGATCACAGAGGCCCTCGAATTGACGGCCTTGAAAAAGCTCTGTGTCCTCTGTGTTCTCTGTGGTTATCCCTCCGTCAACAGATCCTGGAACAGCCACGGTGCTTCCTGCATGCGGCGCTGTTCGTAGGCGCGGATGTCGTCGACGTGTTGCAGTGTGAGGCCGATATCGTCCAGCCCCTCGAGCAGGCAGTGCTTGCGGAAGGGATCGACTTCGAAGGCAATCTCGCGCCCATGGGCGGTACGCAGCCGCTGGTTCTCGAGATCGACAGTGATCTCCAGCGCCTGCTCGCCGCCGGCATCATCGAACAGTTGGTCCACGGTTTCGGCATCGAGCACCACCGGCAGGATGCCGTTCTTGAAGCAGTTGTTGTAGAAGATGTCGGCGAAGCTGGGCGCGATGATGACGCGGAAACCGTAGTCGGCCAGCGCCCAGGGGGCATGCTCGCGCGAGGAGCCGCACCCGAAGTTTTCGCGCGCCAGCAGGATGCTCGCGCCCTGGTAGCGCGGATCGTTGAGCACGAAATCGGGATTCAGCGGACGTTGGCTGTTGTCCATCCCCGGCTCACCGTGATCCAGGTAGTGCCACTCGTCGAACAGATTGGGCCCGAAGCCGCTGCGCTTGATCGACTTGAGGAACTGCTTGGGGATGATCGCATCGGTATCGACATTGGCCCGGTCGAGGGGGCAGACGATGCCGGTAAACTTTTCAAACTTCTCCATGATTTTTCACCACAAAGTACACAAAGGCCACAAAGGGGGCACGAAGGGTTTCTTGTGAGAGGTCAAGGCTTGCCGGGGACCACGGAAATCCCGTCACACAACACACCATGACCTTCGTGTTCTTTGTGCCCTTCGTGGTTCATGTCAATTCCCGAACGTCCACGAAATGCCCCGCGATCACGGCAGCGGCAGCCATCGCCGGGCTCACCAGATGAGTGCGCCCGCCCTGGCCCTGCCGGCCCTCGAAGTTGCGGTTGGAGGTCGAAGCGCAGCGCTCGCCCGGTTCGAGCCGATCGGCGTTCATGGCCAGGCACATGGAGCAACCCGGCTCGCGCCATTCGAAACCGGCCTCGATGAAAATGCGATCCAGGCCTTCTTCCTCGGCCTGACGCTTGACCAGCCCCGAACCCGGCACCACCAGCGCCTGGCGGATGTTGTCGGCCACCTTGCGCCCCTTCACCACCTCGGCGGCGGCGCGCAGGTCCTCGATGCGCGAGTTGGTGCAGGAGCCGATGAACACCTTGTCCGGGCGGATGTCGGTGATCGGCGTGCCAGCCTCCAGCCCCATGTAGGCGAGCGCGCGGCGCATACCCTCGGCCTTGACCGCATCTGCCTCGGCGGCGGGATCAGGCACCTGGGCAGTCACCGGCACCACCATCTCCGGCGAGGTACCCCAGGTCACCTGCGGGGTGATGTCGGCGCCGCGAATCACCACTTCCTTGTCGAACACCGCGCCCTCGTCGGAGTGCAGCTCGCGCCAGGCGGCGACGGCCATGTCCCAGAGTTCGCCCTTCGGCGCATAGGGGCGGCCGCGGACGTATTCGATGGTCTTGTCGTCCACCGCCACGAAACCCGCCCGCGCACCGGCCTCGATGGCCATGTTGCACACCGTCATGCGGCCTTCCATCGACAGATCCATGATGCCCTGTCCGGCGAACTCGATAGCGTAGCCAGTACCACCAGCCGTGCCGATCTCGCCGATGATGGCCAGCACGATGTCCTTGGCGGTCACCCCCGGCCCTACCGGGCCGTCGATGACGATGCGCATCGCCTTCGATTTCTTCTGGATCAGGCACTGAGTGGCCAGCACGTGCTCCACCTCGGAGGTGCCGATGCCGTGTGCCAGCGCCCCGAAAGCACCATGGGTGGAAGTGTGCGAATCACCACAGACCACGGTCATGCCCGGCAGGGTCGCGCCCTGCTCCGGGCCGACCACGTGCACGATGCCCTGGCGCGGGTCGTCCATGCGGAACTCGGTAATGCCGAAGGCCTCACAGTTGGCGTCCAGGGTCTCGACCTGGATGCGCGAGATGGGGTCCTCGATGCCCGCACTGCGGTCGGTGGTCGGCACGTTGTGGTCAGGCGTGGCCAGATTGGCGCCGGGCCGCCAGGGTTTGCGTCCGGCCAGGCGCAACCCCTCGAAGGCCTGCGGCGAGGTGACTTCATGCACCAGGTGGCGATCGATGTACAGCAGGCAGGTGCCGTCCGGCTCCTCGCGCACCACGTGCGCTTCCCAGAGCTTGTCGTAGAGCGTCTTCGCGGTCATCTCCCGATCCGTAGCAGCAAACTGGAACCGTTGCGAGCATAGCGTCTATGATGAATAACACAAATTCATCTTTTTCATCTTTTCGATTCCAATCCAGAATATGGAACTGACCCTGTTACAGGCTTTTCGCGCGGTGGCAGAACACGGCTCCTTCTCCCAGGCGGCCGAGCACATTCACCTCACCCAGCCGGCAGTGAGCAAGCGGGTGCGCCAGCTCGAAGAGGACCTGGGCGTGCGCCTGTTCGACCGCATCGGTCGGCGCGTGCGGCTCACCGAGGCCGGGCGCGCCCTGCTTCCGCGCGCGCGCCGGCTACTCAACGATGCGGCCGAGATCCGCCGCCTGCTTGCCAACCTCTCGGGTGAAGTGCGCGGCCGTCTTGTGATGGGCACCAGCCATCATATCGGCCTGCACCGACTGCCCGGACCACTCAAGCGCTTCACCCGCGCCCATCCCGAGGTGGAACTGGACATTCGCTTCATGGATTCCGAGGCGGCCTGTCACGCGGTAGAGATCGGCGACCTGGAGCTGGCCATCGTCACCCTGCCACCCGAGCCCCTGCCCCGCCTGCACAGCCGGCTCATCTGGGACGACCCGCTGGTATTCATGGTCAGCCGCGAGCACCCCCTGGCCGGCCGGCGCCAGGTGGCGTTGGCAGAACTGCTGCAACACCCGGCCGTGCTGCCGGGCAGCAATACCTATACGCGGGGAATACTGGAACGCGCGGTGCAGGCCGCGGGACTGCGCCTGCGCACCGGCATGGAGACCAACTACCTGGAGACCCTACGCATGCTCACCGAGGCCAACCTGGGCTGGAGCCTGCTGCCGGCAACCCAGCTCACGCCGCAACTGGTCGCGCTGAAAGTTGCGGGCATGCACCTGTCCCGCCGCCTGGGCGCAGTCACCCACGAGGGGCGCAGCCTGAGCAATGCCGCCCGGGCCATGATCGCTGCCTGCGTCGAAACAAGATAACGGTGAACGTTCGCGGCGGGGACACCGCCCCCACCTGCAGGAGGCCCGTCCCTGGGTCGAATATTCGCGACCAGGGCGCCGGGGGCTCAGGGGGTACGAAAACGCCCCACCAGTTCGTCGAGGTGGGTCACTCGCTCGCCCATCTGCGACACTACCCCGGCGGCCTCGTCCATGCTGGCGGCGGTGGCATCGGCACGCTCGCGTATCCCGACCACGTTCTCGGCGATGTGACGGGCCACCACGCTCTGTTCATCGGCCGCACTGGCGATGTGGCTGCTCATCTCCGAGACGTGCTCGACCAGCCCCACGATGCTGTCGAACGAGGCCTCGGCCCCGGTCGCCTCCTGCATGGTGGCCCCGGCCAGCTCGGCGCTGGCGAGCATGGAATCCACCGCCTGGTTCACCCCGGCCACCAGCTTTTCGATCATCTGCTGGATCTCTTCTGTCGAACTCTGGGTCCGACTCGCCAGGGTGCGCACCTCGTCGGCCACCACCGCGAAGCCTCGCCCCTGTTCGCCGGCTCGTGCCGCCTCGATCGCGGCATTCAGCGCCAGCAGGTTGGTCTGTTCGGCAATGCCGCGAATCACGTCGAGGATCCCGGTGATGCCCTCGCTCTGGCGCTCCAGCAGGCGGATCACCTCGCTGGTGCCCTCGATCTGGCGCACCAGTTCGCCCAGGCGCCCGATGGCACCGGCCAGGCTCTCGCGTCCGCCCCGGGTCTCGTCCTGCGCCTTCTGTCCGGCATCGGCCACCTCGGCAATACGCCCCGCGATCTCCGAGGCCGAAGCGGCCATCTGCTCCACGGTATCGGCCAGCTGGTCCGTCGCCAGCCGTTGCTCCGCCGCATTCCGCCCGGCGGTGGCAACCACGGAATCCAGCCGCCCCGTGCCTTCCACCAGCATCCGGCTGCTGCCCCTGATATCGCAGACGATCTCCGCCAGGCGTTGACGCATTTCTTCCAGCGACTGCGCAAGCCGCCCGATCTCGTCATCCCTGTCCGCTGCCAGGGAGACAGAGAGATCCCCGTCACCGATACCCTCGACCACCGGCAGGGTGGCCGCGAGCCGTTGCAGTCGCCGGCTGATCAGCCAGTAAAGCACCCCGATGAATCCCAGCACCACCACGCTGACCACCAGCAGCACGCCACCATTGTAGTGTGACAGAGTCTTCTGGTGCACAGCGCGCGCGGTCGCCCGTGCCTGGATCTTCTCGAGCAGGGCATCGACCTGGCCACCGAGCTTCTCGGCAGTGGCATCGAAGGCACCCATCATGCGGTTGCCGGCTGCGGGACCGCCCTCGATATAGGCCTTCGCCATCTGCTGCCCCACGGCATAGTAGGCCTCGAAGGCCTGTAGGATATCCCCCTGCTTCACATCCAGTTCCGGGGCAAACTGCTGGATCTTCTGCAGCGACTGCCGAAAACGCTCCGCGTTGGCACGGGCCTGGTCGAAACCGTCATCCAGGCCATCCTGGCCCCGTGTGGCACTGATATCGGTGAGCCATTGCTGCACCTCCACCACCGCCAGCTTCATCTCGTGCGCGGTGTTCACCAGCGGCAGGCTGCGTTCGGCGATCCGATCCGCCTCCTGTACCAGCGCCTGGTTGTTGTAGAACACGATGCCGTTCCCCACGAGCAGCAACGCGCCCAGCACGACGGTCAGCACCAGAAACCGTCCCTGGATGCCTCGAAATCTGTTCATGGAAAATTCCCTGCTCGGTTGGGTCTAGTGGTCGTGTTTTCGGCCGACCCCGGGAATCCTTGAGCAGCCCCTTCAGGTACCTATCGTCGCGCCGGCAGCCTGATCACCCTCACCCCGGCGCAGCAACAGGCCCTCCATGGCCGAGAGCAGTGAAGGCACCAGGAGCAGCACCAGAAAGGTGGTAAACATCAGGCCAAAGGAGATGGACACCACCATGGGGATGAGGAACTGGGCCTGCAACGAGGTCTCGAACAGCAACGGCAACAGACCGGCGATGGTGGTCAGCGAGGTGAGCAAGACGGCGCGCAAGCGCTGGCAGGCGGCCTCGACCAGGGCGTCGCGCACCGCCATGCCCTGCTGTCGCAACTGCTTGTAGAACACCACCAGGATGATCGAGTCGTTGACCGCGATCCCCGACAGGGCGAACAGGCCGAACATCGACAGGATGGTCGGGGTGATACCCATGACGAAATGCCCCAGCAGGGCGCCGACCACGCCGAAAGGGATGATGGCCATCACCACCAGCGGCCAGCCGTAGGAGCCAAACACCCAGGCCAGCACGATGTAGATCATGGCCAGGGCGAACAGGGCGCCACGCTTCATGTCGGCCATGGTCTCGGCCTGATCCTTGGCGCGCCCGGTGAACTCCCAGTGGATGTCGTGCCGACGTTCCAGCTCCGGCAACACCGTCTCGGCCAGGCGCGCACGCACCGCGTTGTTGCTGGCCACCCGCTTGTCCACGTCGGCATAGACCTTGACGGCCAGCCGCCCGTCCTCATGGCGCAGGGCCTTGTAGCCGCGCCGTTCGCTGAGTTCGACTACCGTGTCCAGCGGCACGTTGCCGCCACCGGGCAGGAACACCCGGAAATCGTCGAGCGCGGCCAGGCGATGGCGCTCCGAATCGGGCAGCATCACCCGCACCTCGACCTCCTCGTCGCCCTCGTTGAAAATCTGTGCCAGTTGACCATCGAAGGCGGCACGCAACTGCCGCGCAACCTCGTCCACGGTCAGGCCCAGTGCCTCGCCGTAGGGACGCAGGCGGAACACCAGCTGCTGCTGCCCGTAGGGCATGTCGTCTTCCACGCTGCCCACGCCCGGCACTGCGGCCAGGGCCTGCGCCAGATCCAGCGCTGCCTGCTTGAGGTGCTCGGGATCGGCACCGCCGAGGCGGATCTCGATGTCGCGCCCCGGGTGCCCGCCCATGCGCACCGTGGTGGTCAGGTACTCGAGTCCGGGGGGGCAGATCCAGGCGAGCGCGCCATTCGGCGATGAACTGCTCGTTGCTCACCGCGCGGCTGTCGGTCGGCGTGAGCTCCACCACGATGGAGGCAAACTGGTCGCCGCGCTGGGTCTGCCGCGCATTGGAGAAATACCCCAGTCCGTAACTCACCCGCGCCACTCGGATCAGCCCGCCACCAAAGTGCGCATCGGTGGCATACAGGGCCTGCTCGACCTGATCGATGAAACGGCGCACCCGCGCCGGCGGCGTGCCCGCCACGAAGGAGGCCGAGGCCACCACCACGTTGCCCGGCACATTGGGAAAGAAGCTGAAGCCCAGGCGACCGCCGACCATCAGCCCGACCAGGAGCACGATGCTTGAGAAGGCCAGCGCCAGGGTCCCCGCCCGGTGGTGTACCGCCCAAGTCACGGCGCGCCGGAAAGGGCCGTCGCGGAAGCGCGCGAAGGCCGCGTCCCAGCGCTGGCGAAAGGGGCTTGGCGGCGCATGGTGCATGCGGTGGAAACTGTGACGCAGGTGCCCGGGCAGGACCAGGAAGCTCTCGATCAGCGAGGCAACGATGACGCACACGATGACGAAAGGAATGTCGCCCAGGATCTTGCCGATGAAGCCGGAGACCACGAACAGGGGAATGAAGGCAGCGATGGTGGTCAGCGAGGAGGACATCACCGGGGCCAGCATGCGCCGCGCCCCGCCCTCGGCGGCCTCCAGCGGGTTCTCACCGGTCTGGTAGTGCGCCAGCGCGTCCTCACCGACCACGATGGCATCGTCAACGATGATGCCCAGTGCCATGATCAGCGCGAACAGCGAGATCATGTTGATGCTGCCCCCGGCGACGTACATGATTGCCAGCGTGGCCATGAACGACACCGGAATGCCCAGGGCCACCCACCAGGCCACTCGGCCGTTGAGGAACAGGAACAGGATGGCGACCACCAGTACCAGCCCCCCAGGCCATTGCGCAGCAGCAAGTCGATGCGTTCGCGAATGAGCTGCCAGCTCTCGTCGTAGACGATCAGCTCCATGTTCGGCGGCAGGCGGTTGCGCGCCTCGGCCAGCCACTCCTGCAACACCTGCGCCGAGGCCAGTGAATCGGCATTCGGGGAGCGTTGCAGGGCCAGCTCCACCGCGGGCCCACCCCGGTAACTGACCAGCACCTGCGCCGGACGCGCGCGGCGTTCGATGGCCGCCACATCCCCCAGGCGCACCAGGCGGCCATCCTCGCCGGCCACCAGCGGCAAGGCCTCGAAGGCCGCCTCGCTGCGCGCCTGCGCGGTGGCGCGCAGCTCGCGGCCCACGTCGTCACGGCCCACGGTGCCGGCCGGGACATCGCGCGAGAAGGCTGCCACCCGGCGTGCAATGTCCGCCAACGACAAGCCCAGGGCCTGCTGCGCGCGCTCCGGCACCTGGATGGCCATCTCCTCGTCCGGCAGGCCGAGCACGTCGATACGTGCAATGCCACGATCGAGCAGTTCGCGCTCCATGCGCCGCACCAGGTGCCGCAGCTCGCCGGCATCCACGGGACCATGCACCAGCAGGCGCGCGACCGGCTCGTAACGCACGACATGCTGCACCCGGGGATCTTCGGCATCCGCCGGCAGGTTGCGCACCTGCTTGACCGTCTGGTCCACGCGGCTGGTGGCCTCGCCCATGTCGGTACCCTCGGGAAACTCCAGGGTGATGACACTGACGCCACGCGCCGAGGTGGAGCGCATGCGATCCAGGCCGTCCACGTCACGCAGGGCCTGCTCCAGCGGCAGGGTCAACGAGCGTTCCACGTCCTCGGCGCTGGCCCCGCTCCACAGGGTGCGCACGGTGACGACCTCGACCTCGAAGTTGGGAAAGAACTGGGCGTTCAGATTGCCCAGGCCCCAGACCCCGGCGAGCAGCATCATCACCATCAGCAGGTTGGCCGCCACCGGGTGACGGGCGAAGATGCCGATGATGTCCTCGCGATGCTGGAAGCTCACGCGCCCGGCCCTTCCGCGACACGCACCAGCAGCCCGTCGACCGCGTTGGGCAGATGAGTGACCACGATACGCACGCCGGGCCGCAGTGCCGGCGAGCGCACCAGCAGGCGCGTGCTGCCCCGTCATCGCCCCGCACCTCGCCCAGGCGTTCGACCCGTACCGGCCGCATGCGCGATTCCCGGTCCACGATGTACACCTTGTCGACGCCATAGACCGCCTCGTGCGGCAGCACGACCACATCGGGCTCGGCGGGCAGGGTCATGTCCAGGCGCAGGAGGCGGCCCTGGCGCAACACCCCGATGTCCCCCTGGATATCGAACAGGCCACTCACCCCGCCGCTGCCCGCCGTCACCTCGCCGCTCAGGCCACGCAGGCGTCCGTTCAGTCCGATCCCGTCGAGCTCGCCACGCACCTCGGGCGGTGCACCCGCCGCCATGGCCGCGCGCACCCGTGGCAGGTAGCGCTCGGGGATCAGCGCGCGTACTACCATGGCCCCGGTGTCATAGACGGTAAGCAGGGGATCGCCGATGCGGGTACGGCGCCCCGGCGCGGTGGACAGGCGCGCCACGCAGCCGTCGAAAGGCGCGCGCACGGTGCAACGTTCGAGCTCGAGGCGGACCTGATCGCGCGCGGCCTCGATCCGTGCACGGGCATCGCGCACCTCGGCCTCGCGCTGTTGCAGGCGCAGGCGGCTGTCGCGCTCGTCCAGGCGCACCAGCACCTGGTCGCGGCGCACCGTTTCGCCCTCGGTCACGGCCACCTCGAGCACCTCGGCGGCCACCGGCGCGCTGAGCTGGGTGGACCACAACGATTCGAGTCGGCCGTACAGGGTCAGGTGCGGCGCCAGGGTCTGCGGTTCGGCGGCGACCACCGCCACCCGCCAGGCACGCTCCTTGATGGCCAGCGGCTCGGTCTGCGGCCGGGTGGCGATCAGCCCGGCGGCCACCAATCCCATCAGGCCAAGCACCAGCCAGGGCCAGCACGCGCCTCGCCGCTTGTCTTGAGTCACTGCCATGAATGATCCAACGATTCGAAGGAAAGCCCGATGATAAGGCTCAAGCCCGCGCAGCACCACAGAGGCCCTTCCAGACCACCAGGGCGCCGAGCAGGGCCGTGAGCGCGGCCAGCAGAAAACTGGTCGCCGGTCCCAGGGCATCCCAGGCCAGACCGCTGGCCAGGCTGCCGATGGCCCCGCCCACGCCGAAGCTCAGGCTGGAATACAGTGCCTGCCCCCTGCCCTGCAGGCGCCCCGGAAACTGTCGATGGACCAGGTCGATGGCCGCACCATGAAAGGTGCCGAAGGTGGCTGCGTGCAGCAACTGGGCGAACAGCAGCGCGACCACCGAGCCGGGCAGATAACCGATCAGCAGCCAGCGCAACGTGGCCAGACCAAGACTGGCGACCAGCACCCGCGCCGCCTCGAAGCGCTCGAGCAGGCGGTGCATGACCATGAAGATGGCCACCTCGGCGAGCACACCCAGCGCCCAGAGCTGACCGATCAGGGTCTTGCTGTAGCCGTGGTCCTCCATGTAGATGGAATAGAACGTATAGTAGGGCCCGTGGCTGGCCTGCATCAGCATCACCGCCACGAAGAAGGCGATCACCGGCGGCTGGCGCAACAGGCTGCCCAGCGAGACCTGTTGCGCGGGGTGCGGCTCCGGGTCGGGGTCGCGCACGGTCAGCGAGGTGAGCCAGATGCTGACGAAGATGACCATCACCGAAGGCAGCACCACCGCGGTCCCCGCACGATCGACCAGTACGCCCAGCGCCACCACCGCGATGATGAAACCGATCGAGCCCCAGGCGCGGATGCGTGCATAACGGGTGGCGCGGTCGCCCAGGTAGTTGAGGGTGATCACCTCGAACTGCGGCAGCGAGGCGTTCCAGAAGAAGCTGTAGAGCGCCATCGCCAGCGCCACGGCCCAGAAATCACGCACCACGAACATCAGGCCGAACACCAGCACCGAGGCCAGGGAAGCGGCACGCACGATCATCATGCGGTGGCCCAGGTAGTCGCCCAACCAGCCCCAGAGGTTGGGCGCGACGATCTTGGTCGCCATCAGGATGGCCATCAACTGGCCGATGGCCATCGCGTCGAAGCCACGGTGTTGCAGGAACAGGCCCCAGTACGGAACCAGTATCCCCAGCACCGCGAAGTAGAAGAAGTAGAAGGACGACAGGCGCCAGTACGGCATGGGCCGGCGCGCGCTGGACGACTCAGTCACCGGGGCGGGCGGGGATGACCGGCGTCTCCGGTCGCACGTCGGCGTTCTGCGCGCGGTGCCGCAGGGCGTGATCCATGAGCACGATTGCCAGCATGGCCTCGACGATGGGCACCGCGCGGATGCCCACACAGGGGTCGTGCCGCCCCTTGGTAATCACATCCACCGGCGCCCCCTGCACGTCCACTGTCTGCCCACCGAGGCGGATGCTCGAAGTCGGCTTGAAGGCCAGCCGGGTGGCGATGTCCTGGCCACTGGAGATGCCACCGAGCACCCCGCCGGCATGGTTCGAGAGGAAGCCCTCGGGAGTCATCTGGTCGCGATGTTCGGTACCCTTCTGCGCGACGCTGGCAAACCCCGCGCCGATCTCCACACCCTTGGCGGCATTGATGCTCATCAGCGCATGCGCGATGTCCGCGTCCAGACGGTCGAACACCGGCTCGCCCCAGCCAGGCGGCACGCCCTCGGCAACCACCGACACCTCGGCACCGACCGAGTCACCCGACTTGCGCAAGGCATCCATGTAGGCCTCGAGCTCGGCCACCTGCCCTGCATCCGGCCAGAAGAAGGGATTGTTCTCGACCGGCTCCCAGGAAAACGATGTCGGCCGGTTCGGCCCTAGTGCCGACAGGTAGCCGCGGATCACCACCCCGCAGCGCTCGCGCAGGTACTTCTTGGCCACCGCGCCAGCGGCCACACGCATCGCCGTCTCGCGCGCCGAGGAACGCCCACCGCCGCGGTAGTCGCGGATGCCGTACTTCTGGATGTAGGTATAGTCGGCGTGTCCCGGACGGAACTTCTGCGCGATCTCGCCATAATCCTTGGAGCGCTGATCGGTATTGTGGATCAACAGGCCGATGGGCGTACCGGTGGTCTTGCCCTCGAATACGCCCGAAAGGATCTGCACCTCGTCGGGCTCGCGGCGCTGGGTGGTGTGACGGGTCTTCCCCGGACGGCGGCGGTCCAGGTCGGGCTGTATGTCGGCCGCCGACAGCGCCATCCCCGGCGGACAGCCGTCGATGATGCAGCCGATGGCCGGCCCGTGGCTCTCGCCGAACGAGGTGACCGTGAAGATTTTTCCGATGGTGTTTCCAGACATGCGCGGCATTGTACAGTGGCCGTGAGCCGGCGGCGAGATCGAGCCGGGACCTTGGCTACACGGGCACCGGCTTCATGGAAGATTCCACACGAAACATCGAGAACCCCGGAAAGAACGGACAACAGGAACCGCCCGGGAATGCCACTCCAAAAGCCCTGGACTCAAGGATCCGTGCCATGAACCCAGCCCTTTCCCTCCCAACCGTGGCCGAACGCAAATACCGGAACAGGCGGTGATCCTCTTCACACGACACAGGAGGCCCGTTTGACAGTCCTCCTTTATGTGCCTAGCCTCAATCGGAACGGCAGCCCGTCAACTGCCGCGGGGAAGGCGACCATGTTCGAACAATCTTCATCCCTGTCCGGGGACATCGGGAGGCTGGTGTTGCGCCTGAGCCTCGGCGCCCTGATCCTGTTCCACGGCATCGCCAAGATCCTGCACCCGCAGGCCATCGACTTCATCACCGGCCGCCTGGCCGCCAGCCATTTGCCGACCTTCCTGGTGCATGGTGTCTACGTCGGCGAGATCCTGGCACCCCTCATGCTGCTGTTCGGCATCTTCACCCGCCTGGCTGGTGTGCTGGTGGCGATCAACATGCTGTTCGCCATCTTCCTGGTGCATCGCCACCAGCTCTTTGCGCTGACCGAAAACGGTGGCTGGCAGCTCGAATTGCAGGGCCTCTACCTGCTGTGCGGCATCGCCGTCGCCCTGCTCGGTGGCGGACGCTTCGCCCTGGTGCGCGACTGAGTCACTCCATCAGGTCGACCTTGAAGCCGCGCGCATGCAGCAGGTCGGTCCGGTGCTGCAGAAAGCGCTGGAAATTGGGCTGGTGACGCCAGGCGCCACTCACCACGTAGTCGATCGCTCCATGCAGGTGATAGGTGCGCAGGTAGGCTTCGGTACGGAACACTTCCTTGCCATCGGCGCCAAAGAACACCAGGCTGGGCGCGAACTGGATACCCAGTTCGCGCGCCCAGTCACGCGCCGGCAGTTCGCGTCCATCCGGGGTCTGCACGATCTCCTTCGACCAGATGTCCACCACCGCGGTGTCCAGGTTGGTGAGCGCCGTGGCGACCGCGCGGCGCTCGAGGATGTCCTGGTGCAACTCGTCGCACTCGCGACACACCCGTTGCTCGAAGAACACCACCAGCGGACGCCAGGTGCGCTCGGGCGCATCCTTCAGGCGCAGCGGATGCGGCAATGAACCGGGCAGCTCGTGCAGCTTGCCGCTCGCCGGCACCGGCGAAACCCGCGCGTAATAGGATCGGAAATCTCCCTCCTTCTCGTGATGCCCGGCCACGTAGTCGAGCGCCACGTCGAACTTGTGCGGCTCGAAATAGCCGTTGATGCGCAGCACCACCTGCCCCTGCTCGTCGAGCATCAGCAAGGTGGGGGTGTACTGCACGCGCAGGGCACTGGCGAACTGCTTTTCGGTGGCGGGGCGCCCTGCAAAATCGGTCACCTCGCGGTCGCCCCACATGTTGATGGCAATGACATCGAAGTGGCGCTGCGCCTTCTCGGCGATGGCCCGGTTGCCGAAATTGTCCTTGAGCAACTTGGCGCAATAGGGGCAACCGTCCTGATAGAAGTACAGGATCACCCGCTTGCCGGCCTCCGCCGCCTCGGCCACGTCCTCGCGGATGTCGAGAAAGGATTCCTTGAACCAGGCAGGCTTTTCTTCGTATCCAGGATTGACGCCAGCCTCGAGCAGGGCAGCCTCACTGGCGGGCGTTGCGTGCAATCCCAACGACAACAGGCAGCAACAGATCAGTAACAGGGATCTCATGGCATACGCTCTCCGTTCGTGTTTCACCCAACTCTAAGACATCGGACGGTCCTGCGGCATTCCCTCCGCTCGATCTCGCTGCGTCGGGAGTTCGTCATTTAGTCCTTTCGTGCCTGCCGCCTATGACGACATTTTGCCGACACCCTTAAAGGCACATCATCAAACTATTGATAAATAGTGGTTTTTATGTTTTGGCACAGCTTTCGCTAGCCCTCTGGCGAGAACCACCCCAGCCAGGGATAATGCAATGCACAGCTCGACACAAACAACAACAGGCGGATTTGCAGTGGTCGAAACCCAGCAGATGCACGGTCCGGTGACTCCACCGGCGCCCGAAACCCTCGGTCCCCGGGTGCTCGAGTTGTCCGGCATCCTGCAGACCACACTGGACCTGGAACAACAGATCACCCTGTTCGCGCGCAGCATCCGCGATGATGTGCCGATCGACGGCCTGGAATACGACAACCCCGCAGCCAGGGTGCTGATCCGACACGGCGAGCAGACCACCCACAAGGCCGCCTACGATCTGCAACTGGATGACCGTTCGCTGGGCGTGATCAGCTTCTTCCGTGACCTCCCCTTCAGCGAGGACGAACTGCACACGCTGGAAAACCTGCTGTGCGCCCTGGTCTATCCGTTACGCAACGCCCTGAGCTACCTCGAGGCCCTGCGCCTGGCCTCGCACGACCCGCTCACCGGTATCCAGAACCGGCTGGCCCTGGAACACGCCCTGCAACGCGAGGTCGACCTGGCGCGTCGCCAGCGCGCGACACTGTCGATGCTGG
The DNA here is from genome assembly GCF_000801295.1 of endosymbiont of unidentified scaly snail isolate Monju. Taxonomy (NCBI): domain Bacteria; kingdom Pseudomonadati; phylum Pseudomonadota; class Gammaproteobacteria; species endosymbiont of unidentified scaly snail isolate Monju. The sequence continues at coordinate 1,355,968 of NZ_AP012978.1, forward strand.
TGATCGACGCAGACCACTTCAAGCGATTCAACGACGAGTACGGTCACGCCTTCGGTGACGACGTGCTGCGCGCCCTGGCCAACGCCATGTCAGCCACCGTGCGCCGTTCGGACCTGCTGTTCCGCTATGGTGGCGAGGAGTTCGTCGTACTGGCCTCGCACGCCGGCCGTGATGGTGCACGCCTTCTGGCCGAGCGCATCCGCGAGGCGGTCGCCGGCATCCGCACCATCGATGGCCAGCCGGTGGATCTCAGCGTGAGCATCGGAGTGGCCGAACTCACCGAGGACGAGTCGCCCGAATCCCTGTTCGAACGCGCCGATCAGGCCGTCTACCAGGCAAAAGAAGCCGGCCGCGACCGCGTCGAACTGGCCTGAGCCAGCCCGGATATTTCATATTTCACCGGCATCCCGATTCCGGCGGTTTTTCACCAGGAAACGCCTGGCAGGAGCAGCGTCCCCGCAGCAAACGGTTCCGTCCAAGGACGCCCCCCTGCGGCAGGAGCGGCGTCTTCGCCGCGAACATTCGGCCCGGGACGGGCCTCCTATCCGTAGGAGCGGCGTCCTCGCCGCGAACCTGCGGCTCGGGGGCAGCTGCAATAGCCGGGTCAGGTGACGCCGACGCGCCCGCAGGCTTCGACCAGCGCACAATCATCACAGCGGGGACGGCGCCGGCACGCCTGCTTGGCATGCTCGACGATCAGGGCGTGGTATTCCTTGAACAGCGCCACATCGGCCGGCAATGCACGCTCGAATCCCGCGCGCAGGGTCTCGTAGTCTTCCGTCCCCTTGGCCAGCCCGTGCCGCACCAGCAGGCGGCGGGTGTAGGCGTCGATCACGAACACCGGGCGATCCAGGGCATAGAGCAGAATGTCATCCGCCGTCTCCGGACCGATGCCGTTGACCGCCAGCAGGGCCGGTCGCAGGGTGGTGGTGGGAAGGCCTGCCAGCGCCTCCAACCCACCCTCGCCCGCCAGGAAAGCACACAGACTCCGCAACCTGCGCGCCTTGACGTTGAAATAGCCAGCGGGCCGAATCCGCTCGGCCAGCTCCTCGTGCGACGCAGCCAGGATGGCCTCGCAGGAGAGCATGCCGGCCCCCTTCAGCCCGGCAATGGCGCGCTCGACATTGGTCCAGGCCGTGTTCTGAGTGAGCACCGCGCCCACCACGACCTCGAAGGGCGAGTCAGCCGGCCACCAGTCCTGAGCGCCATGGGCTGCGCGCAGCCGCTCGTACAACGCGATCAGCGCACCGGACGATGGCGCAAAATCCTCAGTCTTCGGCATCGTCCCCGGTCGCGCGCCGGCGCCGCCAGGGGGTGCCGACCACCTTCTTGCGTCCCCGGGCACGGGCCTCCAGCCACGAGCCGGGCCGGAACAGGGTGCCCCAGGGCCGGTCGGCCTTCATGCCCACCGCCGCCAGCAAGGCCTTGCGCTCGACCCGGTCCAGCTCGCGCCACTGCCCGGCCTTGACCGCGCTGTCGAGGATCACCGGTCCATAGCGCACGCGCTTGAGGCGCGAGACCTGCACACCGACCGCATCCCACAGGCGCCGCACCTCGCGCTTGCGGCCCTCCATGATGACCACGTGGAACCAGCGGTTCATGCCCTCACCGCCGGATTCGACCACGTCCTCGAAGCGCGCCGGGCCGTCTTCCAGCTCGATGCCGTTGACCAGCCGGCGCACCATGTCCTCGGTGACTTCGCCGTGCACCCGCACCGCATACTCGCGGTCGATCTGGTATTTCGGGTGCATCAGGCGATTGGCCAGTTCGCCGTCGTTGGTGAGCAGCAGCAGGCCGGCACTGTTCACGTCGAGCCGCCCGACAGAGATCCAGCGCCCCTGCGGCGGACGCGGCAGACGATCGAACACCGTGGGCCGCCCTTCCGGGTCGTGGCGCGTGACCACCTCGCCCTCGGGCTTGTTGTAGAGGATGACGAAGCGCTCGCGCCCGGCCAGGCGCTTGCCCGCCACCGGTCGGCCGTCGATCTCGATCCGGTCCTCTTCGGTGGCGCGTGCACCCAGTCGGGCGACCCGACCGTTGATGCGCACCCGGCCGTCGCGGATCCACTGTTCAATCTCGCGGCGCGAGCCCAGACCGGCGTTGGCCAGCACCTTCTGCAGACGTTCGCCGCGAGGATCAGGCATCGGGCCCGGTCCCTTGCACGGTCTCTTCCGGGGACGCCTCGTCCATCCCCGTGCCCGCCAGCACCTCGCGTGCGGCCTCTTCGAGGCTCACGTCCTCCCCGGAACCCCCCGAGTCCTTCGCATCGCCGGCCGTATCCGCATCCCCCGTCCCCTTGTCCGCCGGACGGTCGGGATCGTCGAGTTCCAGCTCCCGATTGATCTCGTCGAGGTCGCGAATCTCGGCGAGCGTCGGCAGGTCGTCCAGCGACTTCAGGTTGAAGTAATCCAGGAACTCGCGCGTGGTGCCATACAGCGAGGGTTTGCCCGGCACGTCGCGCTGGCCGACCACGCGGATCCACTCACGCTCGAGCAGGGTGCGGATGATATTGGAACTTACCGACACACCGCGGATGTCCTCGATCTCACCACGGGTGATGGGCTGGCGGTAGGCGATCAGGGCGAGCGTCTCCATCAGGGCGCGCGAATAACGCGCCGGGCGCTCGGCCCACAGGCGCGAGACCCAGGACGAATAGTCCTGGCGCACCTGGATGCGCCAGCCGGAGGCCACCTCCACGACTTCGATGCCCCGACCCTGGTAGTCCTCGGCCAGGCGCGCCAGTACCTCGCGCAACTGCTTCTTCTCGGGTTGTTCGGCCTCGTCGAACAGGGCCTGCATGCCGTCCAGCGACAGGGTGCCGCCGCTCGCCAGCAAGGCCGCCTCGATAATATTCTTCAGCTTCTCGGGGTCTGCCATCTCAGGCCCTCGCCTTGACGTGAATGGGTGCAAAGCTCTCCGCCTGCACCAGTTCGATGAGCTGCTGCTTGATCAGCTCCAGGACCGCCATGAAGGTCACCACCACGCCGGGGCGACCCTCGGCCAGGTCGAACAGGTCGGTGAAGGCGGTAAAGCCTTCGCTGTTCACCTGGTCGAGTACCCGGCTCATGCGTTCGCGCAGGGACAGCGGTTCGCGCTGGATCTGGTGACTGCTGAACATGTCCGCACGGTGCAGCACGTCCTTCAGCGCCAGCAGTACTTCGCGCAGGTCCACTTCCGGCGGCTTCTGCTCGAGCTGCTTGTGCGGCACCTCGACCTTGACGGTGAACACGTCGCGTCCCACCTGCGGCAGCCCGTGGATGTCCTCGGCCGCCTGCTTGTAGCGCTCGTATTCCTGGAGACGACGGATCAGCTCGGCACGCGGATCCTCGCCCTCCTCCTCGTCCTCGGTGTGCACCCGCGGCAGCAGCATGCGCGACTTGATCTCGGCAAGCATGGCGGCCATCACCAGGTACTCTGCCGCCAGCTCGAAGCGCAGCTCGTGCATCATCTCGATGTACTGGATGTACTGCACGGTGATTTCGGCGATGGGGATGTCGAGGATGTCCAGGTTCTGCCGGCGGATCAGGTACAGCAGCAGGTCCAGCGGCCCCTCGAAGGCGTCGAGAAAGACCTCGAGGGCATCCGGTGGGATGTACAGATCCTTGGGCAGGGTGTACTGCGGCTCGCCGGCGACCACCGCGAACGGCATCTCCTGCTGCTGCGGCTGCGGCGGGCCGACGAAAGCCGGCTTTTCGTTGCTTTCGGTCTGCGTGTTCAATAGTCCAGCGACATCGCGTGCCGCACCTCGTCCATGGTCTCGCGCGCCACCTCGCGCGCGGTTTCACAACCTTCGTTGATGATGTTCTGCACCACCTCGGGCTGTTCCTCGTATTCGCGCGCCCGCTCCTGGATGGGCTTGAGCTCGGCCAGCACCGCGTCGATCACCGGCTGCTTGCACTCCAGGCAGCCGATGCCCGCCGAGCGACAGCCCTCCTGCACCCATTCCTGGGTACGCTCGTCCGAGTACACCAGGTGGAATTGCCAGACAGGGCACTTTTCGGGCTCACCCGGATCGCTGCGCCGCACCCGCGCCGGGTCGGTAGGCATGGTGCGCAACTGCTGTTCGACCTTGGCCGGCGGCGCGGACAGCGAAATGGTGTTGCCGTAGGACTTGGACATCTTGTGTCCGTCCAGCCCCGGCATCTTCGAGGCGCGGGTGAGCAAGGGCTGTGGCTCGGGCAGTATCACCTTGCCGCCACCCTCCAGGTAACCAAACAGGCGATCACGGTCGGCCACGCCGATATTCTGCTGTGCTTCGAGCAGGGCGTGCGCTGCGGCCAGGGCCTCGTCGTCACCCTGCTCCTGCCAGGCCCTGCGATAGTTGTTGAACAGCTTCGCCGCCTTCTTGCCTATCTTCTTGATGGCCTGCTCGGCCTTCTGCTCGAAGTCCGTCTCGCGTCCGTAGATGTGGTTGAAGCGCCGCGCCACCTCGCGGGTCAGCTCGACGTGCGCCACCTGGTCCTCACCTACCGGCACCAGGCCTGCGCGGTACACCAGGATGTCGGCCGACTGCAGCAAGGGGTAACCGAGGAAGCCGTAGGTGGACAGGTCCTTTTCCTTGAGCTTCTCCTGCTGATCCTTGTAGCTGGGCACCCGCTCCAGCCAGCTCAGCGGCGTGATCATCGACAGCAGCAGGTGCAGCTCGGCGTGCTCGGGCACCCGCGACTGGACGAACAGGGTCGCCTCCTTGGGATTGACCCCGGCGGCCAGCCAGTCGATGACCATGTCCCAGGTGGACTGCGGGATGGCGGACGGGTCGTCGTAATGGGTGGTCAGGGCGTGCCAGTCGGCAACGAAGAAGAAGCACTGGTACTCGTGTTGCAGTTCGACCCAGTTCTTCAATACCCCGTGATAGTGTCCCAGGTGAAGGCGTCCGGTCGGGCGCATACCCGAGAGGACCCGTGCGTGTTGTGCGGCTACGGCGTTCAAGACATCTCCTCGATCAAGATTCAGAGCAGGGCCACGCCCAGCAACAGTTTGTACAGACTGAAGACCATCGGCACCAGTGCCGACCCCAGCCAGCCGCTGAGCAACAGCACCAGCAGGATCACCAGTCCCCAGGGTTCGAGCCGGGCATAGCGGTGTGCCAGCGACAGCGGCAACAGCGAGGTCACCACCCGACTGCCGTCCAGCGGCGGGATGGGCAGCAGGTTGAGCACCATCAGGAACAGGTTGATGAGCACCCCGAAGGCCCCGGCCTGCATCAGGAACACACCGGGCCCGGGGAACTGGCTGCCAATGTAAGGCGCCAAGGCCACCACACCGACCCACAGCAGGGCCATCACCAGGTTGGCGCCCGGGCCGGCAGCGGCGACCAGCGCCATGTCGCGCCGAGGGTGATTCAGGCGCGCGGCGTCCACCGGTACCGGCTTGGCATAACCGAAAAGAAAACCCACGCCTCCGACCAGAGTGGACAGGGTATAGAGTCCCAGCGGCAGCAGGATGGTGCCTATCAGGTCGATGTGAGGAATGGGATTGAAGGTGATCCGCCCGAGCTCGCGCGCGGTCGGGTCACCCAGCTTGTCGGCCACCCAGCCGTGCGCGGCCTCGTGCACCGTGACCGCAAAGATCAACGGCAGCAGCATCACCGACAGTTGCTGTATCAGGCTCAGTTCCTGCATCGGGCGATTATACCGGCTCGAACAGGGAGACATCGCCCCGGCCCACGCGCACCACCTGCGGCTGGTCGTCCTCGAAGGCGATCACGCTGGTCGGCTCGTAACCGCAGTAACCACCGTCGATGATCAGATCCACTGCATGACCGATGAGGTCGCGCATCTCGTAGGGGTCCATCATGGGCAACTCCTCGCCGGGCAGGATCAGGGTGCTGGAGAGCAGCGGCTCCCCCAGCTCCTCGCACAGGGCCAGCGCGATGCGATTGTCAGGAATGCGGATACCGATGGTCTTGCGCTTGGCATGCATCAGGCGCTTGGGCACCTGTTTGGTGGCCGGCAGGATGAAGGTGTAGGGGCCGGGCGTGAGGTGCTTGATCCAGCGGTGCGCCTGGTTGCCCATCTTGGTGTAGGCCGACAGCTCCGAAAGGCTGCGTCCGACCAGGGTGAAATTGTGTCGCTCGTCGAGCCGGCGAATCTCGCGGATGCGGTCCATGGCCCGCTTGTCGCCCAGGTGTGCCCCCAGCGCATAGCTGGAGTCAGAGGGATAGACGATCACCCCACCGCCACGCACGATTTCCACCGCCTGGCGGACCAGGCGGGCCTGCGGATTGTCCGGGTGAATCTGGAAGAACTGCGACATCACAAAATCCGTAGCGGGAAGAGCCGTCATACGGCGACAGATGGGGCAGCCGATGCAGTATTCAAGGACCAGTCATGCCACACCGGGCACAGCCCGGCAGGCAACTCGGGCAGGCGCCCCAGCTCGATCCAGGGATTTTCAGGGCCGTGGTAGTCCGACCCGGCCGAGGCGAGCAGACCGGTGTCGCGCGCGTGCGCGGCCATGGTGAACACCTCGTCGCGGGTGTGGCTGCCGGAAATCACCTCCATGGCTTCGCCGCCAGCCTCGCGGAACTCGCCGATCAGCCGTCGCAGCTTGCTGCGGGTTAACCCGTAACGCGCCGGGTGGGCAATCACCGCACGCCCACCGGCAGCGCGGATCCAGCCGATCGCCTCGGCAAGATCCGCCCATTCGCCCGGGACATGCCCCGGCTTGCCGCTCACCAGGAAACGCCTGAACACCTCGCGGGTAGTCTCCGCGTACCCCGCCTCGACCAGGGCGCGCGCAAAATGGGTGCGGCTGATCAGGCGCCCGTTGGAGTGCGCGCGGGCCTGCTCGAACAACCCAGGGTAACCAGCACGCTCGAGCCGGCGACCGATCTCCTCGGCACGCCAGTCGCGAAAACGGCGCAACCCGGCCAGTCCCTGTTGCAACTCGGCATTCCCGGCATCCACCCGCAAGCCGACGATGTGCACCGTGCGCCCGCCCCAGGTAACCGAGATCTCCACCCCCGGCACAAAACGCATTCCCCGCCGCGCCGCCTCGGCAGCCGCCTCTTCCAGCCCCTCGAGGGTGTCGTGGTCGGTCAGCGCCAACGCATGCACCCCGGCGGCCTGTGCGCGCGCCACCAGTTCGGCCGCGGCGGAAGGGTACCGTCCGAGGCAGTGGAATGAGTGTGCAGATCGGGCATCGTGGACATCCGATCATCATACCAGTGTCGCACCACCAGCGGCGTGCAATTCCTGCCGCCGGAACAAGGAGAAAAAACCGCTTGATCTGGAGTCGACTCCAGGTTCTAGACTAGGCTTTTCCACCAGGGAAAACCGCCATGCACAGACGTCAACTCATCGCCCTCCTGGCCTCGGCAGCTCTGCTGCTGCCAGTCTCCGCGTCAGCTCATGACCCCATCTTCGGCCTGGGGCCCCATGTCTTGTACAAGGGCGGGATCGAGACCGCCCTGGAATGGGAGGCCGCAAAGGCCGGCCGGGAACGACAACAGGCACTGACCCTCGAGCTGACCCACGGCCTCACCGGCGACTGGGCAGTGGGTCTGGACCTGCCCTATCGCTTCGTGGACGACGGCAGCGCGCAGCGACAGGGACTCGGCGACCTGGCCCTGTTCACCAAGTACCGTTTCTGGCGGGCCGATTCGCTGGCCCTGCAACGCTCGGCAGCAGTCGCCCTGAAGATCGTTACCGACAGTGCCCGGGACGGGCTGGACAAGGGCGCCACCGATGTCATCACCGGCCTGAGCTACGGCCACGAGGGACGGCGCTGGTACGGCTGGGCCAGCGCCCGCTATCGCTACAACGGCGAGGACGGCAACGGCCTGAAACGCGGTGACCGCTGGCTGCTGGACCTGGTCGGCGGCATCCGTCCCGAGCCGCGCGGCTATCTCGAGACCGACACGGTCTGGCTGCTGGAGCTGAACACCGAGATCGGTCGGCATGCGCAACGCCGCGGCATCTCCCTGCCCGACACCGGCGGAACCGAGGTCTTTCTCTCTCCCGGCATCTTCTGGACCTGGCGCAACTTTGCCATCAAGGCCGGTGTCCAGGTTCCTGTATACGAAGATCTCCACGGCCATCAGGACCAATCCGACTACCGATTCCGCCTGACCTTCGAAAATCATTTCTGAGCACGAGGACTCCACCATGCAACGCCTGTCACTCCTCCTGATCCTGCTGTTTCTCGCCAGCGCCCCCTGGGCAGGCGGTACCCGCTATGAAATGCGGGTCGATGGCCTGGCCTGTCCCTTCTGCGCCTACGGCGTCGAGAAAAAACTGAAGGCGATCGAGGGCACCCGCAACATCGAAGTGGACCTCGACCACGGTATCGTGAAGGTCGATATGGCCGAGGGCCGGGAACTCACCGAGGAGCAGATGCGCCAGCTGTTCCACGACGCCGGCTTTACCTATCGCAGCATGAAGAAACTGCCGATCGCGGAGAATGGGGAATGAAGGAGCCAGCCATCGATACCCGCACCCGGGGGGTCATCTGGCTGACCCTGTTCTCGACCACCGGCACCCTGCTGTGCTGCGCCCTGCCCATCCTGCTGGTGACCCTGGGTCTGGGCGGCGCTGTGGTCGCCCTGACCGGGGACTTTCCCTTTCTCATCCCCCTGACCCAGCACAAGGCCTGGATCTTCACCCTGTCGGGACTGATGCTGCTGGTCTCCGGCTGCCTGCTGTATCGACCGGGACAGGAGTGCCCGACCGACCCCGTACTGGGTACAGCCTGTAGTCGGGCGATGCGCTGGAATCGACGCATCCACGGGGTCTCGGTGGCGATCTGGGGTGTTGGCTTCGTCGCCGCCTACCTGGCCTTGCCGTTGCGGATCTGGCTGGAAGGACGCCCGTGAGCCTGCGTATCGAGGTCTTTACCGTCCCCGGCTGCGCCACCTTTGCCGCGACAGCGCCGACGGCTGCCCCATCATCGAAGACCTGGACCGCCCGGCCCCGCCGAATGCCGCGGACTGATCCCGGTGTTACACTCGATGGCATGAAAAACCTTCCCGTGGACATCGCCTACCTTTACGAGGTGTTTCGGGAGCAGGCGGAGCGTCTGCTCGAGCACCTCCAGACGCAACCGGCCGGATCACCGGAACAGGATGATCCGCAACGCCTGATCGGCGCCATGAGCGATCTGTGCAAGATCCTGCGCAAGGCCGAGGCATGCCAGGCCGGCGAATCTACCGAGACGGCCTGCCAGCCCGAGGAACTCGAGGCGCTGGGCAACTTCGGGTTGCAACTGCTCAACGACCTGAGCGAACAGGCCGCCGAGGCCGAACTGGCCGACTGCGCGCGCGAGCTGGAAAACCTTTGCCTGCCGCTGGGGGTATGGATCGCCCGCCGCGGTGTGGAAATCCAGCAACTGGCGCCAGTAGTCAACGCGCTGGCCTGGTATGCCAACCAGACACGCTCGCCCGAGGACATGCAAGTGCTCTATGGACTGGCCACCGAGATCGTGGAGGCAGTCAGCCCGCACCTCAGCGAAATCGGCACCCGTGATCTGCACCCTTGGCGCCTGCTGCTGATCAACCGCGCCATCGTGGCCACCCGTACCCATCGTCCCAGCCTGATGGAACCGGCCTTCACCGCCATCGTCGAACAACTGCCCGAGGACGCCCCGCGCTTCTTCGCCGAGGGCATGCAGCAGATGGACCGCGTGGGCTATCCCGAGCCGGTGCGCCAGGTGATGCGCCGCTTCCACGCCCTGTTCAGCGAAAAGCACACCCTGCATTGATTTCATGAAACTGCTGTCCGACCTGTTCCCGCTGCTGCTGTTCTTCATCGCCTACCAGCACTACGACATCTATGTCGCCACTCAGGTCCTGATGGGCACCATGGCGCTGCAACTGGTGGTGATGAAGCTTGCCGGCCGCCGCATCGAAACCATGCACTGGATCACCCTGGCGCTGGTGCTGGGCTTTGGCGCGCTCACCCTGGGGCTGCGTGACCCTCGTTTCATTATGTGGAAGCCGACCATCGTCAACTGGCTGTTCGCCGCTGCCCTGCTGTTTTCCGAATGGTTCATGGACAAGGGACTGCTGCGGCGCCTGTTCGAGAAGCTGGGCGACTTCCCTCAGGCTGTACTCAGGAATCTCAACCGCGCCTGGGTGATCTTTCTCGTCGGCGAAGGCCTGCTCAACCTGTACGTGGCCTACAACTACCCGGAATCGACCTGGGTGAACTTCAAGCTGTTTGGCCTGACCGGCCTGAGCCTGGTGTTCATCCTCGGCCAGAGCCTGTACCTGGCGCGCCACATGCCCCGCGAATCCGAAGTCCCTGTCTCCCGAGAGGATGGATGAAAATGCTGTACGCCATTATTGCCACCGATGTCGAGAACAGCCTACAGCAACGCCTGCAGGCGCGGCCGGCACACCTGGAACGCCTCAAGGCACTGGCCCAACAGGGCCGGCTGGTGCTGGCCGGCCCGCACCCTCCCGTCGAAGCCGAAGATCCCGGCGAGGCCGGTTTCAGCGGCAGCCTGATCGTGGCGGAGTTCGACAGCCTGGACTCTGCCCGCGCCTGGGCGGAAGCCGACCCTTACGTCGAAGCCGGCGTCTATGCCGACGTCGTCGTCAAACCGTTCAAGAAAGTCCTGCCCTGAGGAAACAAACCATGACAATCCAACGACTCGTTCCTCTGCTGGCCCTGATCCCCGCCCTCGCCCTGGCCGAAGGGAAGCCGCAGTCCACCACACCGACCGGCGTCCAGCCGCTGGTGAAGATCGACGATTTCACCGTCACCAACCTGCACTACTCGGTGTTCGCCGCGCAGCAGGGCAAGCCCTTGTCGCAGGACCGTGAACAGCAGATCCGCCTGCTCAACGAACTGGTCAACACCTTCATGGTCGCCCGCTCACCACGCGGGCAGGAACTGGCCGCCACCGACGAGGTCAAGGCCGCGCTGGAAGTCACTCAGGCACGAGTCATCGCCCGCGCAGTGATCGGCGACATGATGGAGACCGCCCCGGTCAGCGATACCGAGATCCAGGCCGCCTACGAGAAGCAGTACGGCAAGGGCGAACGCCACGAATACAAGGCACGGCACATCCTGGTCAAGACCGAGGACGAGGCCAAGGCGATTATCGCCGAGCTGGACAAGGGTGCCGATTTCGCCAAGCTGGCGCGCGAGAAGTCCACCGGCCCCTCCGGGCGGATGGGCGGCGACCTGGGCTGGTTCTCGGCCGACAGCATGGTCAAGCCCTTTGCCGAGGCCGTCGCCGGGCTCAAGGATGGCGAGTACAGCAAGAAACCGGTAGAGACCCGCTTCGGCTGGCACGTCATTCTGCGCGAGAAATCCCGCACCCTGCCCCAGCCCAAGCTGTCGGACGTGAAGGACGAACTGATCAAGCAGATCCGCACCCGCAAGCTGACCGAGTATATCCGCGGCCTGCGCGACAAGATGAACATCGAGGTAATAGGTTCGGAGTAGAAGAGCGGAACCAGCACTGCCAAAAGGCCCGGAAGGACCGCCAGTCCCGCTAACCGGCGGGGCTGGCGCCACCTGACCCTGGTCATTGGCCAAACCCCGCCCGGGCGATCAAGGAACAATCGCACGGCGCGGACGTCTTCACACGAGGAAGCATTCATCCACCGGAGTTCTCCATGCCCCAGCAGAGCCGACGCAATCTGCTCAAGTGGCTGACCGCTGCCGGCGCGGCACTGGTCGGCTCACGTGCGAGCGCAGATCACTCATCCACCCATTTCGGAGAGTCCTCACACAAGGTCGTGTATCAGTGCAACAAGGCGGACAACGACTACCTGGCCGCCATCCTGTTCTCAGTGGGCGAACTGGTGCGCAAGTATGGCGACGACGTGGAGATCGTGGTCTCGGTCTTCGGCCCGGGTATCCACCTGCTGGCCAAGCGGCCACGCCGCGCCATCCGTCCTGAACTCCAGGAACACGCCAGCTCCCTGGCCATGTACGGCGTGACCTTCCATGCCTGCGGCAACACCCTGAAGGGCCTGAATTGGACGGAAGACGACCTGCTGCCCTTCGCCACCATGGTGCCGATCGGTGCCGAGGACCTGATGCTGCTGCAGGAACAAGGTTATACCTACATCTCCTGGTAGGCGTTCAGCGATTTCCCGCCTTGCCTCTCCCGCGCACCGGGAGAGGATCTGATCAGAGGCTTCTTATTCTTCGTCGTCGCGCCGCAGGCGGGCAATGTTGTTGATGGGCACCACTTCGGCGGCCGGTTTCTCGTCGGCATAGTAGGGCTTTTCCACCGGGATGCCGGCAGCATCGGCCAGTTCGCGCTCGCGTGCCGAGATCAGGCCCAGGCAGGCACGGATGTCCTGGATGGTCTGATCGGACAGGGGGTGTTTCATCGCCTTGCTCGGCGGCGTGGTGTCCTTGATGATCTGCGCCAGGACCTTGCGCATCACCATCATGATCTCGCGTTCTTTGCGGTTGTCGTCGCTCATGCCGTACCTCCAGGGTTTCGATGCGGCTAGCATAGAGGAAACGGCCACTCATTGACCACGCCCACCACCGGGTAGCTGGCAGATACGGCACCAGGAAATTTCTGACCAGGTCCCTCCCCCATGCGTGGAGGCAGGACAAGAGCCTTTATCAGCGATCCCCTAGTCGTTGAACACGTTCTCCACGTTGTAGCCCTCGTGCTCCAGGATGCTGCGCAGGCACTTGAGCGCGTCCATCTGGATCTGTCGCACCCGTTCACGGGTCACGCCCAGTTCCTTCGCCACCTGTTCGAGCGTGGCATTCTCGTAGCCATGCAGGCCGAAGCGGCGCTCGACCACCTCGCGCTGCTTGTCGTTGAGCCTGGCCAGCCATTCATCGAGGTGAGCGTTGATGTCGTCGGCCTGGAGCCAGGTGGTGGGATCGGAGGCCTTCTCGTCGGCAATGGTGTCGAGCAGCGGCTTGTCAGCGTCCTTGCCGTAAGGGGTGTCCACCGAGGTAGTGCGCTCGTTCAACCCAAGCAGGCGCTTCACGTCGTCGATCGGCTTGTCGAGCAGGTCCGCGATCTCTTCGGCGGTGGGCTCGTGATCCAGGCTCTGCGCCAGTTTCCGTGCCGCACGCATGTAGGCGTTGATCTCCTTGACCACGTGGATAGGCAGGCGGATGGTGCGCGTCTGGTTCATGATGGCGCGCTCGATGGTTTGGCGTATCCACCAGGTCGCGTACGTGGAGAAGCGGAAGCCGCGCTCGGGATCGAACTTTTCGACCGCGCGAATCAGGCCAAGATTGCCCTCCTCGATCAGGTCCAGCAGGGCCAGGCCGCGATTCATGTAGCGCCGGGCAATCTTTACCACCAGGCGCAGATTGCATTCGATCATCTTGCGCCGCGCTGCCTCGTCGCCCTTTTGCGCCAGCCGCGAGTAATAGACCTCTTCTTCAGCAGTCAGCAACTTGGAAGCACCGATCTCGTTGAGATAGAGCCGCGTGGCGTCGAGCTGGCTATCGGGTACCACCCCGGCCTCGAAGGCCTTGTTGGCCTCCTCGTCGACCACCATGGGAGGAGGCACGATCGGATCGGCGACATCCTCGGTTGCCGCCTCGGCGGTGAGGACTGGATCGTCCACGAGAGATTCATCGGCCTTAGAGGTCTTGGCAGCTTTCTTCCGTGGCATCCTCGTTCACCTCCAGTCGGTGGTTCATCGATGCGGCAGGAGCTTCAGCGGGTCGACCGGCTTGCCATCTCTCCTGATTTCAAAATGCAGCAAGGGACGCCCATCGTTCGCCCTGCCCATTTCCGCAATCTTCTGTCCTTTGGTCACGCGCTGGTCTTGTCTGACCAGCAGCTTCCTGTTGTGTCCATAGGCACTCAGGTAATTCTCATTATGCTTGATGATAATAAGCCGACCGTAACCGATCAGTCCACTGCCGCTGTAGACTACCTTGCCTCCTTCAGCGGCGAGCACCGGCTCTCCCTCGCGACCCGCGATCTTGATGCCCTTGCGCAGGGGATCGCCGGCCTTCCAGGTGGCCACCAGCCGTCCCCTGGCAGGCCACTTCCAACGCAGGGAACGCGGCTTTTGAGTGACTCGACGCGCGGGCCTGGCCGCCGTACCGGCGCGGGCCCTGGCGGGCTGGGAAGACCTCGCTGCCGTCCTCGGCCGCGACGCGGAAGACGCCGTGTGACTGGCGCGAGTGACCTGCGGCGAGGCCTTGCTGTGCGGGACAACCGGGGGCCGCAGCCGGATCAACTGTCCTGGGTAGATCACGTAAGGCGACCGGATGCCGTTCCAGCGCGCGAGCGAACGAAAATCCAGGTTGGCGCGCCAGGCGATGGAATAGAGGGTATCGCCACGCCGAACCCGGTACTGGCTGGCCTTGAGCTTGCGAGGCCCAGCCACGGACGGTGCCGGCGCGGGACGGTGCACGCGGGAAGCGGCAGGGGGTGAGGCGACGCCCCGTGTCTCCATCGGCGCACGCCAGCGTGAAGAACAACCGTTCAGCAGCAGGACCGAAACCACCAGGAGCAATATCCATCGCATCGCAGCTGTGGTCCGCTTCGGCATCTGGAATCTCTGTCCGACTGTCCGTTCAGTATCTGGCCACCGCCACTATGATGACCACCGCCAACAGCGTCAACCAACCGATCCAGTCCACCCAGCGGCGCAAATGCTGTTCCATGGCCTCGCCGCCCCAGGCCATCAGCAGGGCGACCAGCAGGAAACGCGCCCCCCGCCCGATGAAGGAGGCGATCACGAATGGTAGAAAGGGCATGCTCACGACCCCGGCGGTGATGGTGAACACCTTGTAGGGGATGGGCGAGAAGCCGGCCACGAAGATGGCCCAGAAACCCCAGGCCTCGAACCAGGAACGGGCCTGCTGATAGGCGTCCCAGTAACCCCCGTCGTGCAAGAAAGGCGTGATGGCATCGAAGGCCAGCCGACCGATCAGGTAACCCAGCGCGCCGCCGGCCACCGACGCCAGGGTGGTGAGCAGTGCCAGACGCCAGGCACGTTGCGGGCGCGCCATACTCATGGGTGCGAGCATCACGTCGGGCGGCACCGGAAAGAAGGACGACTCGGCGAAGCTCAGACCGACAAGGTACCAGCTCGCATGGGGGTGGCGCGCCCAGCGCATGACCTTGTCGTAGAGTATCGTGAACAGTTTCATGGGGTCAGCTCGTCCCCCCCAGCAGGGGCACGAAACTCACCCGCTCGAGAATCTCCTTGTCGTGCCCGCTGGCGGTGCGCCGCACCCTCACCAGCACCTGTTCACGCCCGCTGCCGATCGGCAGCACCATGCAACCACCAGGGCGCAGTTGCTCGACCAGGGCCAGCGGAATGCCGGGCGGCGCGGCGGTCACGATGATACCGTCGAACGGCGCATAGTGTGGCCAGCCCATGCTGCCATCGGCATACTTGGTGCGCACGTTCAGCAGGTTGAGCCGGTGGAAGCGCTGGCGCGCCGTCTTCAGCAGGGCCTCGATGCGCTCCACCGTGTAGACCCTGCGCACCAGCGGCGCCAGCACCGCGGTCTGGTAACCAGAGCCTGTACCGACCTCCAGCACGTTCTCGGGCGTGCCACACTCGAGCAGGGCCTCGGTCATGCGAGCCACGATGTAGGGCTGTGAGATGGTCTGGTTGTGCCCGATGGGCAGTGCGGTGTTCTCGTAAGCGCGCGAAGCCAGCGCCTCGTCCACGAACAGGTGGCGTGGCGTCTCCAGGATACGTTGCAGCACGCGCTCGTCCCGCACTCCCTGGGCGCGAATCTGTTCGACCAGGCGCTCACGGGTGCGGCGCGAGGTCATGCCGATGCCCTGCAGCGCCGTCATGTCGCCAGCCACTCCCCCAATACCGGCACCGCGGCATGCCGGGTCAGATCCACCTGCAAGGGCGTCACCGAGACATAGCCGTTACGCACGGCATGGAAATCGGTGCCCTCGCCTGCGTCCGCCTCGGGACCAGCCGCCCCCACCCAGTAGATGGGTCGGCCACGCGGGTCCTGCGCGCGCACCACCGGCTCGGCCTTGTGACGATGCCCCAGCCGGGTCGCACGAAAGCCCTTCACCTGCTCCCAGGGCAGGTCGGGCACATTGACATTGAGGATCAGCTGGTCGCCGGGCGAGCCCTCGCGGCGCAGCTTCTCGACCAGCATCACCGCCACCCGGGCGCCGGTCTCGTAGTACTGCGGCTCGTGTGTCCCCATGGAGATGGCGATCGCCGGATAACCCAGGAAACGCCCCTCGGTGGCCGCGGCCACGGTGCCGGAGTAGATCACGTCATCACCCATGTTCGGCCCCGAATTGATCCCCGAGACCACCATGTCGGGCTCGGTCTCGAGCAGGCCGGTGATCGCCAGATGCACGCAATCGGTCGGCGTCCCCTCGACACGCACGAAGCCATTCTCGACACAGCGCGCGCGGATCGGCAGCTCCAGGTTGAGCGAATTGCTCGCCCCGCTGCGGTCACGCTCGGGCGCCACCACGTCGATCTCGGCAAGCGGCGCCAGCGCCTCGGCCAACGCCTTCAGACCCGGTGCCAGATAACCGTCATCATTGCTGAGCAGGATTCGCATGCCTTCCGTCGTACCACTGCGGGAAAGGCGCAACTATACGGCATCCCCCGGCCTATCTCACCCTGCGTGGAGAGCGGATCCCACCCATGAAATCTTCGCTTGATCCTGCCGCCCTTTCCCGGTCCAATCGGGGGATGGCAAAAAAACCCGACATCCCCGAGGAAGAGCGCGCCCTGTTCCGCGAGGCAATGGCCGGTGTGCGCCCGCAACGCGCCGACCGGGTGGAGCCCTTTCGGGCGCGTCGCGCACCGCGCCCCCTGCAACACCCCGACGAGCAGCGCGAGCAGGAGCTGGCCGATCTCTCCATCGAGACCCCGGAATTCTTCGAGTTTCGCCGCCCCGGCATCCAGCACCGCCTGTTCCAGGACCTGCAACGCGGCCTGATCCCGCCGGAGGAAAGCCTGGACCTGCACGGCATGCGCGTCACCGAGGCGCGCAGAGCCTTCAGCCGCTTCCTCGGCGCCAGCCTGCGCCGGGGCCTGCGTTGCGTACGCATCGTGCACGGCAAGGGGCGCAACTCGCCCGACAGCCAGCCGGTACTCAAGCAGAAGACCTACCAATGGCTGTTGCAGAGCGAGGCGGTGCTGGCCTTCGTCTCGGCGCCGCGCTGGGACGGTGGCAGTGGCGCCACCTACGCGCTGCTCTCGCGCAAGGCCGGGCGTCGCTGAGCCCGGCCCTCAGACCACCATCAGCGCCATCACCTCGTCCACGCTGGTCTGCTCGAAGCGCTCCTGGTCGGCGCAGATCGCCAGCAGACGCTCGGCATGCTTGGGCGACAGCCGGCCGCGCACATAGCGTTCGAACTTCTCCACCAGTAGCGGGATGCCCTCATCGCGACGCCGGCGATGGCCGACCGGGTAGTCCACCACCACCTTGTCGGTGGCGCTGCCGTCGCGGAAGAACACCTGCACCGCGTTGCCGATGGCGCGCTTGTCGGGCTCCAGGTACTCGCGGGTGAAGCGCGGATTCTCCACCACCTCCATGCGTTCGCGCAGGGCGTCGATGCGCGGGTCGGCAGCCACCTCGTCTTCGTAGTCCTCGGCGGTGAGGCGGCCGAAGACCAGGGGCACGGCCACCATGTACTGCAGGCAGTGGTCGCGGTCGGCCGGGTTGTCCAGCGGACCGGTCTTGTTGATGATGCGGTCGGCCGACTCCTGAGTCTCGATGACGATGCGCTCGATCTGGTCGAGCCGGTCGCGAACCTGCGGGTGCAGCGCCAGCGCCGCCTCCACCGCGGTCTGCGCATGGAACTCGGCCGGGAAGCTGATCTTGAACAGGATGTTCTCCATCACATAGGTGCCATAGGACTGGCTGAAGCGCAGTTCCTGTCCCTTGAACAGCACATCCTGGAAGCCCCAGGTCGGCGCGGTGATCGCCGAGGGATAACCCATCTCGCCACGCTCGGCAAGCAGGGCCAGGAACAAGCAGCGTGCCGAGGCGTCGCCCGCAGCCCAGGACTTGCGCGAACCGGTATTCGGGGCATGCCGATAGGTACGCAGTGCCGAGCCGTCGATCCAGGCGTGCGAGACGGCGTTGCGGATCTCCTCGCGCGAGCAGCCCAGCATGCGCGCGGCCACCGCGGTAGAGGCGATGCGCACCAGCATCACGTGGTCCAGGCCGACGCGGTTGAAGCTGTTCTCCAGCGCGATCACCCCCTGGATCTCGTGGGCCTGGATCATGGCCTCGATCACCTCACGCAGGGTGAGCGAGGGCTCGCCACGTGCCAGCCGGCGGCGCGAGAGCCAATCGGCGAGCGCGAGGATGGCGCCGAGATTGTCCGAGGGATGGCCCCACTCGGCCGCCAGCCAGGTGTCGTTGTAGTCCAGCCAGCGCACCATGGCGCCGATGTTCCAGGCCGCGCGCACCGGGTCCAGCTCGTAGGAGGTACCGGGCACGCGCGCACCGCCGGGCAACAGGGCGCCAGGCACCACCGGGCCCAGCAGCTTGGTGCAGGCCGGGTAGTTCAGGGCGTACAGCCCACAGCCGATGGTATCCATCCAGCAGTAGCGGGCGGTCTGCATGGCCTCTTCGGAACGGGTGACATCGTAGTCGAGCACATAGTCGGCGATGTCGCGGATCACAGCATCGAATTCGGGACGCGCAGCGTCCAGCACGGCAGCCTTGGACATAACAACTCCTGTCGAATGATCAGCGTTGGGCCAGGGGCACGAAGGTGCGGTTCTCGGGCCCGGTGTAGTGTGCCGAGGGACGGATGATCTTGCCGTCCTCGCGCTGCTCGATGACGTGCGCGCCCCAGCCGGCGACGCGCGCGATAACGAACAGCGGGGTGAACAGGTCGGTGGGGATGCGCATCTGTCCGTAGGATACCGCCGAGAAGCAGTCGAGGTTGGGGAACATGTGCTTGAGTTCCCACATTACCGCCTCCAGACGCTCAGCGATATGGTAACGGGTGAGATCGCTGTTCTCTTCCGACAGCTCGCGTGCCACCGCCTTGATGATGTCGTTGCGCGGGTCGCCCACGGTGTAGACCGGGTGACCAAAGCCGATGACGATCTCGCGCCGCGCCACGCGCTCGCGGATGTCGGCCTCGGCCTCGTCGGCATCCCGGTAACGCGCCTGGATGCGATGGGCTTCCTCGTTGGCCCCGCCGTGCTTCGGCCCGCGCAAGGCGCCGATGGCCCCGGTGATGGCCGAATACAAATCGGACCCGGTGCCGGCGATCACCCGTGCGGTGAAGGTCGAGGCGTTGAACTCGTGCTCGGCATACAGGATCAGCGAGGTATGCATGGCGCGCACCCAGGAGGCTCGCGGCGCCTCGCCGTGCAGCAGATGCAGGAAGTGCGCACCGATGCTCTCGTCGTCGGTCTCGACCTCGATGCGCCGGCCGTTCTGCGCGAAGTGGTACCAGTACAGCAGCATGGAAGGAAAGGCCGCCATCAGGCGATCGATCAGGTCGCGCGCCTCCGCCGCCGGCTGGTCAGGCGCTTCGGGCTGTAACGAGCCGAGCACCGAGCAACCGGTGCGCAGCACGTCCATCGGATGCGCCGCCGGCGGCAGGGCCTCGAGTGCCTGGCGCAGTGCCGGCGGCAGCCCGCGCAGGGCACGCAGCTTCGCCTTGTAGGCCGCCAGCGTGGCGGCATCGGGCAACTCGCCGTGGATCAGCAGATAGGCCACCTCCTCGAACTCGCAGGCGGCGGCCAGGTCGCGGATGTCGTACCCGCGATAGTGCAGATCGTTGCCACTGCGCCCCACGGTACAGATGGCAGTATTGCCGGCCACGGTACCGGACAGGGCAACGGATTTCTTGGCACGGGGAAGTGTCTGTGCATTCATGATGTCGGCTCCTGCGGTTGTGCCGCCTCGGCGGCGAACAGCTCGTCGAGCTTGCGCTCGTAGTCGTGATAACCGAGAAAGGCGTACAACTCCTCACGGGTCTGCATGCTGTCGAGCACCGCACGCTGGGTGCCCTGCTCGCGCAGCACCTGGTAGACGCGCAACGCCGCGGCGTTGGCGGCACGGAAGGCCGATAGCGGGTAGAGCGCGATATGTACGCCAGCCGAGGCCAGTTCCTCCACGGTGAACAGCGGCGTGGCACCGAACTCGGTGATGTTCGCCAGCACCGGCACGCCCACCGCCTCGACGAACTCGCGGTACTGTTCGAGCGTGGTCATGGCCTCGGGGAAGATCATGTCGGCTCCGGCCTCGACGCACGCGACCGCGCGCTCGATGGCCGACTCCATGCCCTCCACTGCCAGCGCGTCGGTGCGCGCCATCACCACGAACTCGGGGTCAGTACGCGCATCGACCGCCGCCTTGATGCGATCGACCATCTCCTGCACGGGCACGATGGCCTTGTTCGGGCGATGACCGCAGCGCTTCTGCGCCACCTGGTCCTCGATGTGCATGGCTGCCGCACCGCACTTGATAAGCGAACGCACGGCGCGCGCAATGTTGAAGGCCCCGCCCCAGCCGGTATCCGCGTCCACCAGCACCGGCAGTTCGGTCACGTCGGTGATGCGCCGCAGGTCGGTGAGCACGTCCTCGAGCGTGGTGATGCCCAGGTCCGGGATGCCGCAGGAACCCGCAGCCACACCACCACCCGAGAGGTACAGCGCACGAAAGCCGGAGGCCTCGGCCAAACGGGCATGATAGGCGTTGATCGCCCCCACGCATTGCAGGGGCCTTTCCTGTTCGATGGCCTGGCGGAAGCGCCGGCCGGGGGAGTCACATGTCATGATGTCTTTTCACCTGTTTCATTGGGGTCGCGTCAATCCAGCACCGCGCACCGTCCCTGCCCGAGCATGCGCTCCACGTTCTCGCGCGAGGCGCGGATGTGGGCGCGCATCAACAGCTCGGCCATTTCGCCATCGCCGCGTTCGATGGCATCGACGATGCCCCGGTGCTCGTTCAGTGCCGCCGGTCCGCGCTCGCTGCGCATGCCGCACTGGCAGCGGTACATGCGGACCTGGTAGTAGAGGTCATTGCACAGCAGCTTGACCAGGTAGGCATTGCCGCTGCCCTGGATGACCCGGTAGTGGAAATCCACATCACCCGGCGCCTGGAAATAGGCATGCCCCGCATCCTCGCGGATCTGCTGCTCGTGGGCATCGAGCGTCTCGCGCAGTTGTGCCACCGCCTGCCGGTCCATGCGTGCCGCGGCCTGGCGCGCGGCGGTGCCCTCCAGCGCCTCGCGCACGTGGAAGATGTCGATCAGGCGCGCGCGGCTCAACTCGACCACCCGCGCACCCACGTTGGGCCGGCGTTCGATCAGGCCCATCGCAGCAAGCTGACCGATGGCCTCGCGCAGCGGCCCGCGACTGATGCCGAAGCGCGCCGCCAGCTCGGCCTCGCTGATCTTGCTGCCCGGCGGGATGGCGCCCTCGACGATGGCCTCGCGCAACTCGCAGAAGATGCGCTGCGACAGGGTGACCGCGGACTCGGCGCAGACACTCATTCGCCGCTTCCCGCATAACCCAGGCCGCGCAACGCCTCGGTGATCTCGTCGAGAATGGCCGGGTCGTCGATGGTCGCCGGCATGCGCCACTCGGCGCCGTCGGCAATCTTCGCCATGGTGCCGCGCAGGATCTTGCCCGAGCGCGTCTTGGGCAGACGCGCGACCACCGCCACCTGCTTGAAGGCGGCCACCGGGCCGATGCGTTCGCGCACCAGTGCGACCAGCTCGGCGCACAGCACCTCGCCCGCCTTCTGCGCCCCGGCCTTGAGCACCACCAGGCCCAGCGGCAACTGTCCCTTGAGCGCGTCGGCCACACCGATCACCGCGCATTCGGCCACGTCCGGGTGGCTGGCCAGCACCTCCTCCATGGCGCCGGTAGACAGGCGATGCCCGGCGACATTGATGACATCGTCGGTACGGCTCATGATCCACAGGTAGCCGTCCTCGTCGCGGTAGCCCGCGTCGCCGGTGAGATAGAACCCGGGATAGCGCGCCAGGTAGCTCTCGATGAAACGCTGATCGTTGCGCCACAGGGTGGGCAGACAGGAAGGCGGTAGCGGCAGGCGGATGACGATGTTCCCCATCTCCCCGGCCGGCAGCTCTTCGCCCTGCTCATCGAGGATGCGCACGTCGTAGCCGGGCATGGGCACACTCGGCGAACCGGGCTTGACCGGCAACACCTCGATACCCAGCGGATTGGCGGCGATGGCCCAGCCGGTCTCGGTCTGCCACCAGTGATCGATCACCGGCTTGCCCAGCTTTTCCTGCGCCCAGCCCAGGGTGTCGGGATCGCAGCGTTCGCCCGCGAGGAACAGGGCGCGCATGCACGAGAGATCGTATTGCGCCAGGTACTCGCCCTCGGGGTCTTCCTTCTTGATCGCGCGAAAGGCTGTAGGGGCAGTGAACAGCACCTTCACCCCGTATTCCGAGATCACCCGCCAGAAGGCGCCGGGATCGGGCGTGCCCACCGGCTTGCCTTCGTACATCACGGTGGTACAGCCGGCCAGCAGCGGACCGTAGACGATGTAGCTGTGACCAACCACCCAGCCCACGTCCGAGGCGGCCCAGAACAGGTCGCCGGCGCGCACGTCGTAGATATTGTGCATCGACCACAACATGGCCACCGCATGCCCACCGTTGTCGCGCACCACGCCCTTGGGCTGGCCCGTGGTGCCCGAGGTGTAGAGGATATAGAGTGGATCGGTGGCCGCCACCGGCACGCAGTCGGCAGGCTCGGCAGTAGCCGTCGCCTGCGCCCAGTCGACGTCACGGCCGTCGATCATGCTTGCTGGTCGCCGCGGGCGTTGCAGGATGACGCAATGCTCGGGCTTGTGCGACACACTGGCGATCGCCTCGTCGAGCAAGGGCTTGTATTCGACGATGCGGTTCGGCTCGATGCCGCAGGAGGCGCTGACGATCACCTTCGGCTCGGCGTCCTCGATACGAGTCGCCAGCTCGCGCGCCGCGAAGCCGCCGAACACCACCGAGTGAATGGTCCCCAGGCGCGCGCTAGCCAGCATGGCAATGGTCGCCTCGGGCACCATGGGCATGTAGATCAGTACCCGGTCGCCCTTCTCCACGCCCAGCCCGCGCAGTACCCCGGCGAAGCGCGCCACTTCGTCGCGCAGTTGCGCATAGGTGTAGCGGCGCTTGCTCTCGGTTACCGGCGAGTCCCAGATCAGCGCATCCTGGTCACCGCGCCCCGCGGCCACGTGCCGATCCAAGGCGTTGTGGCAGGTATTGAACTCACCACCGACGAACCAGCGCGGCACCGGCTTCGTCGTGCGGTCGAGCACCTGCTCCCACGGCTTGTGCCATTCCAGCGCCTGCGCTGCCTCGCCCCAGAACCCCTCGGGGTCGCGTAACGAACGTTCGTAGATCTCGTGGTAGCGGTCCATGTCTCCCCCTTGCCATGGCTGCATGATGTTTTTTCTCTCAACCAGCACCCTGAGGCCTCCACCCCCCTTGTCGAGGGGAAACGGAAACCCCATACCGCGCTTTACCCGCTTCGCCCTCTCGCCCCCTCACAAGGGAGGAGGAAAGCGACCAGATTGTCGACAATATAGCGCATGATCCGCCTCATACAACAGGAATCTGGATTTGAAAGCTCAATATTGTCGACAATCAGTCGGCGGGAGTCAGGCGCCGCAGATGCTCCACCAGGGCATGGAGCCGAGCATCGGCAGGGCGTTCATCGAGCAGCAGCCAGCGCTGGAGCTGAGGATTTTCTTCACCGAGCAGGCACCGGAAGGCCGCCTGCTCCGCGGCGGCCGCAGTGGCATAGTGACGTTCCAGGTAAGCCAGCAGGATCTCGTCGAGTTCGAGCATGCCGCGCCGGCATTGCCAGCGCAGGCGCGCCAGTTCCCGCTCAGATGGCATGTCCGAGCATCAGTTGCTTGATATGCCCGATGGCGCGGGTGGGATTCAGGCCCTTGGGGCAGACCTCGACGCAATTCATGATGGTGTGACAGCGGAACAGCCGGTAAGGACCTTCGAGTGCGTCGAGCCGTTCCTCGGTGGCCTGGTCGCGGCTGTCGGCGAGAAAACGCCAGGCAGTGAGCAGTGCCTGCGGCCCATGGAACTTGTCGGGGTTCCACCAGAAGGACGGGCAGGCGGTCGAGCAGCAACCGCAAAGGATACATTCGTACAGACCGTCGAGACGCTCGCGCTCGGCCGGACTTTGACGAATCTCCTGCTCGGGCATGGGATCCTTGCGCACCAACCAGGGCGTGACCGCGCGGTACTGCGCATAGAACTGGCTCATGTCCACCACCAGGTCGCGGACGATAGGCCGCCCCGGCAACGGCCGGACAGTTACCGGCGCCTTGAGGTCGGCTACCGCGGTGATACAGGCCAGGCGGTTGCTGCCATTGACGTTTACCGCATCCGAGCCGCACACCCCCTCGCCGCAGGAATGACGAAAGGCGAAGGACTCGTCCTGACGCTTGATCTCGAGCAAGGCGTCACGCAGCATCATGCCGCGCCAGGTCTCGATCTCGAGGGACTGCAGATGCGGCGCCTCGTCGGACTCCGGGTTGTAGCGCGAGACCAGGAATTGCACGGTACAGGCCCTCTTCAGTACACCCTTTCCTTCGGCGGGAAGCTCTCGACGGTCAGCGGCCGGGTGTGTACCGGCTTGTAGTCGAGACGATCGTCCTCGCGGAAGTACAGGGTGTGTTTCATCCAGTTCACATCGTCACGCTCGGGATAGTCGGGCCGCGAGTGCGCGCCCCGGCTCTCGCGCCGCGCCAGCGCCGAGACCGCGATCGCCATGCCGCAGTCGATCAGGTTCTCCAGCTCCAGCGCCTCGATACGCGCGGTGTTGAAGATCCGCGAATGATCACGCAGACACACGGCGTCGAGTTCCTCTCGCAGCGCGCGCAGCTGTTCCAGTCCCTCGCTCATGATCTCCTCGGTGCGGAAGACACCGGCGTGATCCTCCATCGCCTTGCGGAAGGCGTCGCGCAGTTCGCGCACCGTGGGCCCGTCGCCCTTGCGATCCCAGCGGTTCAGGCGCGCCATGGCCTGCTCCACACTGGCCTCGTCGAGCGGCCGGTGATGACGGCCGAGCTGCTCGCGCAGGTCCAGGCCGGCGGCACGCCCGAACACCAGGATGTCGAGCAGGGAATTCCCACCCAGGCGGTTGGCGCCATGCACCGAGACACAGGCGCACTCGCCCGCAACATACAGACCCGGAACGACCTCCTCACCGGTCCCGTGCGGCACCAGCACCCGCCCGAAGCGGTCGGTGGGGATGCCGCCCATGGCATAGTGCGCGGTCGGGAATACCGGCAGCGGTTCCTTCGGCGCATCCACCCCGGCGAAGATGCGCCCGGTCTCGCGGATTCCGGGCAGACGCTGGTTGATGATCTCCTCACCCAGGTGATCCAGCTTGAGCAACACGTGATCGCCATTCGGACCGCAGCCCCGCCCCTCCTTGACCTCGGTGACGATGGCGCGCGAAACCACATCGCGACTGGCCAGGTCCTTGGCGTTGGGGGCGTAGCGCTCCATGAAGCGTTCGCCGTCCTTGTTGATCAGGTAACCGCCCTCCCCGCGCACCCCTTCGGTGATGAGCATGCCCTTGCCGGCGATACCGGTGGGATGGAACTGGAAGAACTCCATGTCCATCAGCGGAATGCCGGCACGCAGCGCCATCGCCATGCCGTCGCCGGTATTGATGTGCGCATTGGAAGTGGTACGGAACACCTGCCCACAACCGCCGGTGGCCAGCACCGTAGCCTTGGCCTCGATCAACAGCGGCTCACCATTCTCGATCTCCAGCACCAGGGCGCCGAGGATGGCGCCTTCGTCGTCGCGGATCAGGTCGATGGCAAAGTATTCGTCGAAGAAATGGGTACGCGCGCGCAGGTTCTGCTGATACAGGGTATGCAGGATGGCATGCCCGGTACGGTCGGCCGCGGCGCAGGTGCGCGCCGCCTGGGGACCACCGAAGTTCTGGCTCTGGCCGCCGAAGGCGCGCTGGTAGATCTTGCCATTGTCCAGGCGCGAGAACGGCACCCCGGCGTGTTCCAGCTCATACACCGTGGGAATGGCCTCGCGGCACATGTACTCGATGGCGTCCTGGTCGCCGAGCCAGTCCGAACCCTTCACGGTATCGAACATGTGCCAGTGCCAGTTGTCGGGCAACACGTTGGCTAACGCCGCATTCACCCCGCCCTGCGCGGCCACGGTATGCGAACGGGTGGGAAACACCTTGGAGACCACGGCGACCCGGAAATCCGAATCCGCCAGTTGCAGGGCGGCGTTCAGGCCAGCGCCACCGGCACCGATGATCAAGGCATCGAAACGTCTGCGCGCCAGGGTCATGAGTGCAACCTCGCGAGCAGCAGCGCCTGCGCGGCCCACAGGCCACAGGCCACCAGTCCGAAGCCGACCAGTGCCAGCAGGGAGATACGCAAGGCCAGCGGGCGCACGTAGTCGAGCAACACGTCACGCATGCCTATCCAGGCATGCAACAGCAGGGCCAGCACATACAGCAGGGTGGCCACTGACATCAGCGGCTGCGCGAACAGGTCGCGCCAATGGCGCCAGTCGCCATGCCCGCCCGCCAGCATCAGCGCCAGCAGGTACAGGGTGAACAGGCCGAGGTAGATGGCCGTGATGCGTTGCAACACCCAGGCGCGCAGGCCCGATGCCGTACGACTCATAACAGCCCCCATGCAAGCAACAATGCGAACAGCGGCGCGGCCAACAGTACCAGCCAGGCGGTGATACTCGCCATGGTCTTGTCCACGCCCAGATCCACGTCGATCAGCAGGTAACGCAGGCCGGCCAGCAGGTGATGCAACACCGACCACAGCAGGCCGAACAACAGCATCGCGCCCAGCGGGCTGTGCAACCAGTCGGCGATCTGCCGGAACTCGGCCTCGCTACGCAAGGAACGATCGAGCAGATAGATCATGAAAGGCACCGCCAGGAACATCAGCACCCCGGTGATGCGGTGCACGATGGACATCACCCCGGCGACGGGGAGACGGATCTGCAACAGGTTCAGATGAACGGGCCGGTCCCCGGCACCCTTGAGTGACATGTTCGTGGTCCACATGGTTGATGAGGGTAACGCGATGCCTGTTGTCTACCTTAACACCCGCGGGCGGCGACAGGGACCGTCGGCTAGCATGATTTGTTTCAATCCAATAGTAGCGTAGTAGCCCGGATGCAGCACAACGGGACCCGGAAACGCCCGCGGACCGTTCAGCCCGAGGACGGGCCTCCTGCAGGGCAGGAGCAGCGTCCCCGCCGCAAACCATTCGACCGCCTACAGGCCACTCAGCTCACGCAGGTGACGGAACAACCGGCGCGATGCCCCTGCGGGCTTGCCGGTGTCGCGCTCGCGGCGCGCGTCGCGGATCAGTTGCCGAAGCTGCTGGCGGTCAAGCCCCGGCCACTCGGCCGCCGCCTCGCCGATCAGCGCGTCGCCCTCGGCGATCAGGCGGTCGCGCCAGCGCTCAAGGCGGTGAAAGACCCGGTTGACCTCGACCTGCTGCGACTGCCGGTCTTCCAGGTCTTCCAGATAGATCCGCAGGTTGTCGAAGTCCTCGTCGGCCAGTTGCTTGAGGCAGTACTTGAGCTGGCGCTTGCGCGCGCCCGAGGGACGGATGGCGCGGACCTTGCCGATCTCGGCGATGGCGTCTTCATCCAGGCCGAGGCGCGCCAGCTCGTGGTCGTTCAGCCCGGTGGCCCGTTCGAGCAGCTCGGCGCGGGCGGCGATCTCGCGCTTGAGCGCGGTCTTATTGGGGCGCTGGCCTCGTTCGCGTGGCGTTTTTTCCTCGGTCATGCCGGCTCCAGGTGTTCGATGAGCAGTTGCAAGCTCTCGCGCCCGCGCCACTCGTTGACATCCAGGCGATAGGCTAGACGCGCACGTGGCGGTAGTTCAGGATGACGCTCCACGGCGCGGAAGGCAATGGCGTCGAGTGCCTGATCGCCACCTTCGGGACGCACTACCAGCTTCCAGTGCTGCTCACCAACGATGCGCGAAGAGAGGATCTCGAAACAGCCGTCGAACAGCGGCTCGGGAAAGGCCTGGCCCCAGGGAGCACCAGCAGCGATCTGCCGCGCCGTCTCCAGGTTCAGCGCCTCCGGCGCCACCTCGCCGTCCGAGGGTATCAGCGGCTGCAGGTCCTCGGGCGTGAGCCTGTCGCGCACCACCGCATCGAAGGCCCGCGCAAAGGCGGCGAGATGCTCGCGACGCAGGCTCAGTCCCGCGGCCATGGCATGCCCGCCGAACTTCTCCAGCAGGTCCGGGTGCCGCGCCGCCACCGCATCCAGCGCATCGCGGATGTGCAGACCGGGGATGGAGCGCGCAGAGCCCTTCAACCACTCTCCGTCGGCCGCGGCAAAGGCGATCACCGGCCGGTGACAACGCTCCTTGATGCGCGAGGCGAGGATACCGATCACCCCCTGGTGCCAGTCCTCGCGGAACAAACACAGGCCCCAGTCGAGCTCGCCCTCGGGCCGCCACTCGGCGAGCATGGCCTCGGCCTGGCGTTGCATGCCCTGCTCGATCTGGCGGCGCTCGCGGTTGAGGCGGTCCAGTTCCTGCGCCAGCGGCCGGGCAACCTCGAGCGAATCGGCCAGCAGGCAGGCAATGCCGCGTGACATGTCATCCAGTCGGCCAGCGGCGTTGAGGCGGGGCCCCACTGCAAAACCCATGTCCGCGGCCCGCACCCTCCTGTGGTCGCGCCCGGCGGCCTCCAGCAGGGCGAGGATGCCGGGCCGGCAGTCGCCTGCGCGGATGCGCGCCAGGCCCTGGTGCACGAGAATGCGGTTGTTGTGATCCAGGGGCACCACATCGGCCACCGTTCCCAGGGCCACCAGGTCGAGGAACTGCGCCATGTTCGGCGGCTCGATGCCGCGCCGTGCAAACCAGTCCCGGCGATGCAGCTCGGCGCGCAAGGCCAGCAGCACATAGAAGATCACTCCCACCCCGGCAATGGCCCCGGAAGGAAAGTCGTTGCCGGGCGCGTTGGGGTTCACGATCACCGCCGCCTCCGGCAGGCGCTCGCCCGGCAGGTGATGGTCGGTGACGATCACGGGGATTCCGGCGGCATTGGCCGCGTCCACGCCCTCGATGCTGGAGATGCCGTTATCCACGGTGATCAGCAGGTCAGGCGCGCGCTCGCACGCCAGGGCCACGATTTCGGGTGTCAGGCCATAGCCGTACTCGAAGCGATTGGGCACCAGGCACTCGATGTCGGCATGACCCATGGCGCGCACCGCCAGCAGGCTCAGGGCGCAACTGGTGGCGCCATCGGCATCGAAGTCACCCACCACCAACAGGCGGCCGCCGACCTCCATGACGTCGGCGATGCGGGCCGCCGCACGGTCTGCGCCGGTCATGCGCCCCGGCGGGATCAGGGCCGAGAGGGAGCGTTCCAGTTCCCGCGCCTCGCGTACCCCACGCGCGGCGTAGATGCGCCGCAATACCTCGGGCAGGTCGGCAGGCAGGTCGACGCCGGCCAGCGACACCTGGCGGCGCTCGATACTGGGGACAGCAATGTCGTCGGGCAGGGAGCGAGCGGTCACGGCGATTCATGCGGTTCGAGAGAGCGGAGATAGTACCATTGCCGACATGCCGACGAAGCCGACAGAGTGGTACCCCCGCGCCGAACCGCCCCCGCTGGCCGCCGACGAGATCCACGTCTGGCACGCCCGGCTGGCTGCCCTGCCCTGCCGCCGCGACTGGCTGGCCGATGGCGAACGTGCGCGCCTCGGTTCGGCCACACCACCAACCGACTTCTGCGCCACGCGCAGCCTGCTGCGCCACCTGCTCGGACACTATCTCGGCTGTACGCCACAGGCCGTCCCCATCGTGCTCGCGCCGAGCGGCAAGCCCGCCCTGCGAGAGGATCTGCTGCACTTCAACCTCAGCCATGCCGGCGGCCAGCTGCTGATCGCGGTCTCGCGCGACCTGTCGCTCGGCATCGATTGCGAATCGCCACGCCCGCTACGACACGCCGAGCGTATCGCCCGCCGCCTGTTCGATGCCGACGACTACCGGGCCTGGGAGGCCGGCGGCCGGGATCCGGCCCACTTCTTTCGCCTGTGGACCGCTATGGAGGCCCGTCAGAAATGTCTGGGCGGCGGCCTGTTCGGCCAGCGCCCGACCGGCACCCCACCGGCCTGCCGGATATTCGAGGTCGAGGGCCTGCCCGCCTGCCTGGCCTGGCAGCCGGCGAGTCGCCAGCCACGGGTCAGCTTGTGGCGCTGGAACGGCAAGTTATAATCGCGGCCCTCACTCCACCCGGCGAAACATCATGGACCCGATGCAGATCCTCCTGCTCGCACTGGTGCAGGGCCTCACCGAATTCCTGCCCATCTCGAGCTCCGGCCACCTGATCCTGGCCCCGCACCTGTTCGGCTTTGCCGATCAGGGCCTGGTACTGGACGTGGCGGTCCACTTCGGCACACTGATCGCGGTGGTCGGCTATTTCCGGCGCGACATCTGGCAGATCGCCCGTGGCTGGTTGATCGCCCTGCCAGCGAGCCGCCCGGCCAACCCCGAGGCACGCCTGGGGTGGGCCATCATCATCGGCGTACTGCCGGTGGTTGTGGTCGGTCTGCTGCTCAAGGACTTCGTCGAGTCGGAGTTGCGCCAGGCGTGGATCATCGCCGCCACCACCATCGTTTTCGGCCTGTTGCTGGGCTGGGCCGACTGGCGTGCGCAGCGCGAGCGCGACATC
Source organism: endosymbiont of unidentified scaly snail isolate Monju (assembly GCF_000801295.1). Lineage (NCBI taxonomy): Bacteria > Pseudomonadati > Pseudomonadota > Gammaproteobacteria > endosymbiont of unidentified scaly snail isolate Monju. The sequence goes on from NZ_AP012978.1 coordinate 1,386,543, forward strand.
GCGCGACTGGGCATCCGCGATGCACTGCTGATCGGCCTGGCGCAGGTGCTGGCACTGGTGCCCGGCACCTCGCGCTCCGGCATCACCATGACCGCCGGTCTGATGCTGGGCTTCACCCGCGAGGCCGCCGCACGCTTCTCCTTCCTGCTGTCGATACCGACCATCCTCGGCTCCTCCATCCTGATCCTGCGCGACGTGCTTGCCGCACCCGAAACGGTGGATCCGACAGTGCTGGCCTCGGCCGTGGGACTTTCCGCGCTCACTGCCTGGGCCTGCATCCATTACTTCCTCGCCTTCATCGAGCGCATCGGCATGTGGCCCTTCGTGATCTACCGGCTGCTGCTCGGCGCGGTGATCCTGCTGGTACTGGCCGGCTGATCAGGCCAGGACACGCGGCGGCACCAGCCAGCGCAGCTCCCCGCAGCCGGGGCGGACTGCCGCCCAGTCGTCGATGGCCAGGTCGATGCGCGCCATGGCGGCAGTGGGGAAACGCAGGCGCCCGCCCCCGGCCAGCAGGGCAACCAACTCGCCCAGCGCCGGTTGGTGGCCGGTGAGCAGCAGGCGTCGAACCGGCTGGTCGAATCCTTGCAGAAAGGTCAGCAGGTCCTCACCGTCGAAGACGTAGAGCGTGTCGCGGATCGCGACCGGGCACTCCCAGCCGCCGGCACGGTGCGCGCGCCGCAGGGTGTCGCGTGCGCGCAGCGCCGGCGAACTGAGCGCGAGATCGGGCAGCTCCCCGGCCTCGGCCAGCCAACGCCCCATGCGCTTCGCCGCACGTTTGCCCTTCCCCTTCAGCGGCCGCTCGAGATCCGCCGCATCGGAGTCCCAGTCGGACTTGCCCTTGCCGTGCCGGAACAGCAGCAGGGAGCGCATGCTTCAGTCGGTATCGCGTCTGGCCAGGCGCAGCCAGGTATCGACCACAGTGTGTCGGGATTGAGCGAGAGCGACTCGATGCCCTTCGCCACCAGCCATTCGGACAGGTCGGGATGGTCAGAGGGTCCCTGGCCGCAGATACCGATGTACTTGCCCGCCCGGCGCGCGGCGTCGATGGCCATCTCCAGCATCTTCAGCACCGCCGGGTTGCGCTCGTCGAAACGATCGGCGACCAGCGCCGAGTCGCGATCCAGCCCCAGGGTGAGCTGGGTCATGTCATTGGAACCGATGGAGAAGCCGTCGAAGTGGGCAAGGAATTCGTCGGCCAGCACCGCGTTCGACGGCAGCTCGCACATCATGATGATCTTCAGCCCGTCCTCGCCGCGCCGCAGGCCGTTGTCCGCGAGCAGGGCGATCACCCCCTCGGCCTCCTCGAGCGTGCGCACGAAGGGCACCATGATCTGCAGGTTCTTCAGGCCCATGGTCTCGCGCACGTAACGGATGGCTTCGCATTCCATCTCGAAGCAGGGGCGGAAACGCTCGCTGAGATAGCGCGAGGCCCCGCGGAAGCCGATCATGGGGTTCTCCTCGTGCGGCTCGTAAAGTTCGCCGCCGAGCAGATTGGCGTACTCGTTGGACTTGAAGTCCGACAGGCGCAGGATCACCGGCTGCGGCGCAAAGGCGGCGGCGATGGTGGACACGCCCTCGGCCACACGCTTGATGAAGTACTCACGCGGCCCGCCCCAGGCGGCGATGCGTTCGGCGAGCTGCGCGCGCAGCCCGGCATCGAGCCGCTCGAACTCGAGCAGTGCCTGCGGGTGAATGCCGACCATGTTGTTGACGATGAACTCCAGCCGCGCCAGCCCGACCCCGTGGTTGGGGATCTGCGCGAAGCTGAAGGCGCGCTCGGGATTGCCGACGTTCATCATGATCTTCACCGGCACCTCGGGCATCGAGTCGAGCTCGACGCGGTGCACCTCGAAGGGCAGCTGCCCCTCGTAGACCAGGCCGGTATCCCCCTCGGCGCAGGACACGGTGACCTCGGCGCCATCCGGGATGCTGGCCGTGGCGTCCCCGCAGCCGACCACCGCGGGCACACCCAGTTCGCGCGCGATGATGGCGGCATGACAGGTACGCCCACCGCGGTTGGTGACGATGGCCGCGGCACGCTTCATGATCGGCTCCCAGTCGGGATCGGTCATGTCGGTGACCAGCACATCACCTTCCTGCACCTTGTCCATCTCGTCCAGGCTGAGGATGACCCGCGCCGCGCCCTGGCCGATACGCGCGCCAATGGAGCGCCCCTCGGCCAGCACCGGGCCACGCTCCTTCAACGCGTAACGCTCCAGCACCCGGCCGCTGTGGCTCTGCACGGTCTCCGGCCGCGTGCACGATGTAGAGCTGTCCATCGAGGCCGTCGAGCGCCCACTCGATATCCATGGGACGCTGGTAATGCCGTTCGATGGCCATTGCCTGGCGCGCCAGCTCCTGGACCTGAGCATCGTCAATGCAGAACCGGTTGCGCTCGGCCTCGGGCACGTCCACCACCTGCACCGGGCTGTCACCGCCGACGGCATATACCATCTTGATCGCCTTGGCACCCAGGGTGCGCCGCAACACCGCCGGCCGCCCTGCCTCCAGGGTGGGCTTGTGGACGTGGAACTCGTCGGGATTGACAGCGCCCTGCACCACCATTTCGCCCAACCCATAGCTGCCGGTGATGAATACGGTGTCACGGAAGCCGCTCTCGGTATCCAGGGTGAACATCACCCCCGAGGCGCCGATGTCGGAACGCACCATCTTCTGTACCGCGGCCGACAGCGCCACCTGGCTGTGATCGAAGCCCTGGTGCACCCGGTAGGCAATGGCGCGGTCGTTGAACAGCGAGGCGAACACCTCGTGCACCGCTTGCTTGACGTTCTCCAGGCCCTGCACGTTGAGGAAGGTCTCCTGCTGGCCGGCGAAGGAGGCCTCCGGCAGGTCTTCTGCGGTGGCCGAGGAGCGCACCGCCCAGCTCGCCTCGGCCCCGTACTCGGCCTCCAGCTCGCGGTAGGTTGCCTCCAGCGCCCGCTCGAAGGCGGGTGGAAAGGGCGTCTCGAGTATCCATTGCCGGACCTGCGCCCCAACCTGGGCCAGGCGGCGCACATCACCCACGTCCAGCTCCGCGAGCAACGCGTCGATGCGCTCGGCCAGGCCATCGTGGGCCAGGAACTCGCGGTAGGCCTGTGCCGTGGTGGCAAAACCGTCAGGCACCCGGACCAGGCCATCGGCGGTGAGGTTGCGCAGCATCTCGCCAAGCGACGCATTCTTGCCGCCGACCTTGTCCACGTCGCTCATCTGCACCTCGTGCAGACGCAGGATGTACTCGCTCATGATCTTCTTACCATCGACCAGAAAAATGGTTAGACTGGGTTGCGTGTTAGGGCCTCAGCAGTCTAGGGCTTTTGAGGCAATCGCGACACCTTCAAGCTTCGAAAATTTTCAATACAAGGCCCAAATGAACCGGATCCGAGTCAAGAACGACGGCAACAAGATTTCCATCGCCATCCAGGGCGACTTCACCTTCGACCTCAATCGCGAATTCCGCGAAACCTATCAATCCTGTCCTGCCGGCGCACAGTTCGAGATCGATCTGCGACAGTCCGACTACATGGACAGCGCCGGGCTGGGCATGCTGTTGCAACTGCGCGACTATGCCGGCGGTGATTCGGCGCGCGTCACCATCACCGGCGCCAACGAGACGATCCGCAGCGTGCTCGAGGTGGCCAACTTCCACAAACTGTTCACAATCCGCTGACCCGGTTCAGACCGTACAGCGCCGCCACCCGGTAGGCCTCGGCCATGGTCGGGTAGTTGAAGGTGGTGTTGGCAAAATAGCGAATGCTGTTCGCCTCCCCCGGCTGCGCCATGATAGCCTGGCCGATGTGCACGATCTCCGAGGCCTGTTCACCAAAGCAGTGGATGCCCAGCAGCTGCAGGGTCTCACGGTGGAACAGCAGCTTGAGCATGCCCACGTCACGGCCTGCGATCTGCGCCCGCGCCAGGTTCTTGAACTCGGCCCGCCCAACCTCGTAGGGCACGTTCTGCTCGGTCAGTTCGCGCTCGGTGCGACCGATCGAGCTGATCTCGGGACTGGTGAAGATGCCGGCAGGCACCTCCTCGATCAAGCGGTAGTCCACCTCGCCCTGGGCGATCAGGTGGCCAACGAAACGTCCTTGATCATAGCTGGCGCTGGCCAACCCCGGCGGTCCGGCCACATCGCCCACCGCGTAGATGTGTGACTGCGCGGTACGAAAGTTCTCGTCCACCTCGAGCTGCCCACGCGAATTGGCCTCCAGCCCGATGGCCTCCAGGTTCAGCTGGTCGGTGTTGCCGGTACGCCCGTTGGCCCAGAACAGCAGATCGGAGCGGATCTGCTTGCCCGAGGCACAGTGCAGCACGACGCCGTCGTCCAGATATTCCACTCGCGCGACCCGTTCGTTATGAAGGATCACCACGCCCTGGTCGCGCAGGTGATAACCCAGGGCGTCGGTGATCTCGTCGTCGAGAAACGACAGCAGGCGGTCGCGCGTATTGACCAGATTCACCTTGACGTCCAGGTTGGCGAAGATGGAAGCATATTCGCAACCGATCACCCCGGCCCCGTAGATGGTGACGCGCCGGGGCGTGCGCTTCAGCTCGAGCACCGTGTCGCTGTCCACCACACAGGGGTGTGCGAAGTCGATCTCCGGCGGACGATAAGGACGCGAGCCGGTGGCGATCACGAAATGATCGGCCCGCAGGACCTGCTGCTCCCCGTCACCCCGCACCACCTCCAGAGAGTGCGGATCGATGAAGCGCGCCATCCCGTGATACAACGCCACCCGGTTGCGGGTGTAGTAACGATGGCGCATGCTCACCTGCCGCTCGATCACCTGGCTCGAGGTACGCAGCAACTCCGACCAGCCGACATCCATGTGTCCCAGGGTATGCTCGAACAGCGGATGATGCCGGTAGTCGGCCAGCAACTGGATGGCATGACGCAGGGTCTTGCTGGGGATGGTGCCCTTGTGGGTACAGTTGCCGCCGACCTGCGGCTGGGCCTCGACGGCCGCTACCGACACTCCCTGCTTGGACAGCTTCATGCAGGCGCCTTCGCCACCCGGCCCGGTGCCGATCACGATCACGTCGTAGGTTGCCGCCATTGCTACTCCATGGTTGAACCAAAGCATCAAGACCTTACTATAGAAGTGCCCCCACAATAGCAGCATTGGATGCCTCAATGCCCCATTTCCCCGAAAATCCGCTGGCCAACATGGCCTTCGACCCGAGTGCCATCGACCGCACCATCGACCTCGACGAACCGGACGAGACGGCGGCGCTGGCACAAGTGGAACGCCTGATCGCCGAGGCGCCACCCGGCCAGTGCCTGTTGCTGCGCTTTCCGCCGGCCACCGGCGACGGGCGCGAGACCCTGTTCCAGCCGCTGGGACGTTTCCTGCTGGAGGCACGGCGTGCCGGTCGCATTGCACGCTGCCTGCCGGCGGCCGACGGTGCCGGCTATGTGATCGCCTTGCCCGCTTCGTCCGAATCGGATTGACGGGTTCTCCTCCTGTTCTATAATCGAGAAGAACCAATATAGAACGAGGACCCCCCCGCATGACCCCCAGCCTCACCCGCCGCCAGCAAGAGATCTTCGATTACCTGGCCGAGCAACTGCCGAAACTGCCTCACCCGCCCACGCTGGGCGAGTTGTGCCAGATGCTGGGGCTGAAATCGCGCGGCTCGCTGCACAAGCAGATCCAGGCACTGATCGACGCCGGCCTGGTGGAGCCCATGCACAACCTGCGGCGAGGTATCCGTCTTACACCCCGTGGGAAACGCCTGGCCTCGGGCCGCACCCAGACCATCGAGGCAAACGACAGCGACGAACTGCCGATGTACGGGTACATCGCGGCCGGCCGGCCGATCGAGGCCATCGCCAATCCCGACACCATCCTGGTACCACCAGTGCTGCGCACCGAGAACCCCTGTTACGTGTTGCAGGTGAAAGGGGATTCCATGATCGAGGAAGGCATCCTCGACGGGGACTGGGTCGTCATAGAGCAACGCGATACCGCACGCAACGGCGAGATCGTGGTCGCCCTGGTCGATGGCGAGGAGGCCACACTCAAGCGCCTGGAAAAGCGCCCTGGCGAGATCGTCCTGCACCCGGCCAACAGCAGCATGTCACCCATGCGCTATCACCCCTCGCAGGTACAGATCCAGGGCGTGCTGGTCGGTCAGATGCGACGCTATCACTGACCGTTCAGGCACCTCGGAACAAGTCTCGGCCCAGGAACCTGGCGTCAGAATGCGTCAGTTCAAGGCGCGAATGGCACGGAACAGCCGGCTGTTGCGAAGATTCGCAACGCCGAAATGGCGCACTCCGGGTCAAGATCCCGGTGCACGACTTGTTCAGAAGTTCCTTCAGTGTACCGGCGGCAGATAACGCCCGTCGGCATAGCCGGTGAACACCCGTTCGATGGCCGAGTGACGTATGGGATCACCGGTCAGATCCGGCTCCAGATGCCATTCGGCCACGTAGGTCTCCTGCTCGGCACCGTCCACCAGCACCCGGTACCAGGGCTGATCACGCCTCGGCCGGGTACGGGCCACCGAGTCGTACCAACCATCGGAACCATTGAATTCCGGGTCCACGTCGATCACCACGCCCCGGTAGTCGAAGCGACGGTGATGCACGATCTGACCGATATAGAATTTTGCCCTTGCCACCATATCTCGATCACTCAACTCGAATGCGCCAGCACAATGGCCCGGCGTGGCGCGGGATGCCCTTCAATCGTACGGGTTGTATCGGCCGGATCGAGAAAGTCTGAAAGGGATTGGAAGCGCATCCACGGCGTGGACCGCTGTTCTTCGACCGAGGTCACAGTCACGTCCACCACCCGGACATCGCGGAAGCCGGCACGCACCAGCCAACCCGACAAGGCCGCCGGGCTGGGGATGAACCAGACATTGCGCATGCGCGCATAACGCTCGCCAGGCACCAGCACGGTCTGTTCGTCCCCTTCCACCACCAGGGTCTCCAGTACCAGCTCCCCCCCGGGGCGCAGACAATCACGCAATGCCAACAGGTGATCGATGGGCGAACGCCGGTGGTACAGCACTCCCATGGAGAACACGGTGTCGAAAGCGCGCAACCCGGGCGGCACCTGCTCGATGCCCAGCGGCAACAGGTGGATGCGACGCAACAGTTCGGGCTCGATCTCCGCCACCAGGCGACTGACCGCCTGAAACTGGGCAAGGAACAACTGCGTGGGGTCGATACCGACGACCAGCTCCGCTCTCGCACCGAGCATGCGCCAGCAGTGGTAGCCGTTACCGCAGCCCACATCCAGCACCCGCCGGCCCGCCAGCGGTGCAATATGCGGCGCCAGGCGCTCCCATTTCCAGTCCGAGCGCCACTCGGTATCGATGAAGACCCCGTGCAGACGCCAGGGGCCCTTGCGCCAGGGATGCAGCTGCATCAGGGCATCGCGCAGGATCTCCTGCACGGCCGCGTCCACCGCGCCGCCCACCTGGATCGTGCCCGTATCGAGGCTCAGCACATCGGCGGACGGTGCCGGCATGGCCTCCAACGCTGCCCGCCATTGCGGCCAGTCGCCGTGAGGGCGCAGGGCTGCCAAGGTGGGCGGCAGCGCCTCGGCCCATTCGGACAGGCCGGCTTCTGCCAGCGCACTGCATGCCGGTTCGAGTGCAATCATGCGCGCGCCACGATGGAGACAAAATTGAAGCACTGGAACCAGGCGTCGGCGTGCCGGAATCCGGCCGCGTGCAGGCGTTCCAGGTGGGTGGAAAGCCGCTCGGGCAGCAGGACCTTTTCCAGTGCCGCACGCTTCTGGGTGATCTCCAGATCGCTGTAACCCTGCCGGCGCTTGAAGGCGTGATGCATCTCGCACAGCAGCGCATCCGCCTCGGGCGTCTCACCGGCGATCTTCTCCGACAGGATCAGGATGCCGCCGGGCACCAACCCTTCCCGGATGCGGCGCAACAGGCCGGCTCGCTCGTCCCGTGGCAGAAACTGAAGGGTGAAATTGAGCACCACCACCGAGGCGTTCTCGATAACCTGCTCACGGATGTCCGCCTCGACCAGCCGGACCGGGTGCGGGCTGTCCGCCACGTAATCGCGCGCACGCGCCAGCATGGCCGGGGCATTGTCCACTGCAATGATCTTGCAATCGTCGTACGCCAGTCCTGCCGCCATGGCCAGGCTGGCGGCACCGAGCGAGCAGCCCAGGTCGTACAGGCGGGTTCCCGGCTGGGCGTGCTGTGCGGTGAGCAGCTCGATCATGTTGATGATGGCGGCATAACCCGGCACCGAGCGCGAGATCATGTCGGGAAAGACACGGGCGACCGCAGCGTCGAAGACAAAATCCCCGACCGGACCGGGACGCTCGAAGAGACGATCGCGCGATTCAGTCAAACTCGGACTCGAGGTAGTCGAAGGTCAGTTCCTCGCCACGCCGGATGGCACGGGTGGCGTACAGATCGAAACCGTCGAAGGCGGTGTTGCCGGGACGGCTGTGATTGAGGTAGCGCAACAGGTTGCGCCCGCTGCGACCGATGGCATTGTCTTCGTCGCCTTCTTCATAGACCCACAGCACATAGGTGCCATTACGCTTCACCTGCGGCCCCAGTAGGTGCCGATGTATTCGCCCTTGCGGATGGCGCGCGCAGCAAACAACCCGGTGCCATGGATGGTCGACTCGGCCGCATACACCCATTCGCGCAACTCGGCATTGCGGATACGCTTGTGCTCGGTCATGGATCCCGCTCCGGGTACCTCAGTCCACGGTGCAGCGATAGCTGTACACCTGCATCACCGACTTGAGCTCCGCCAGGAGCTGCCTGCGCTCGTTCACCGACAGGTCTGCCGCCTCGGGCAATGGCTCGCCCTTCTCCAGCGCCGAAATGTCGTGCCAGACCTGGGCGCAACCCTTCTGGCAGAGACGCTCCAGGCACTCTTCGATCAAGCCTTGACGGGACATGGCGGCGGCACCTGCACAATGGACGACAACGTATTACACCAGAGCGCACACCCCGAACGCAAAAAACCCGGCCATGCGGCCGGGTCCACAAGAAATTTGGTAGGCGCGATTGGACTCGAACCAACGACCCCCACCATGTCAAGGTGGTGCTCTAACCAACTGAGCTACGCGCCTGTCGCTGCGAGCGCAGAATTCTACGGTGGACGGAGAAAAAGTCAATGAAAAAATAAGCTGTTGTTTTTCAAGGTAATCCAACGCCCTGCACAAAACCCTTTCGGCATTGGCACCGGCTATTTTCCTCCAACAAGGCCGCGAATCAAAGGCCACAACCATGCGCTTTTCACCCCGTAGCCCATCTGTAGCCCATTTTTGGCCCATCCGTAGCCCACGGTCCCGAAACAACCCGGCGAAAACGAACACCACCATGAAACCGAAACCTAGCCCTTTTCGGGCTCCACCTTCACGTGGATGGCGATATCCCCCACATCGCACCCGAAGTACTCGCAGAGCCGGTCCAGGTTATCGGTCGTGGTGTTGTATCCGCGCTGGTTCGCCATCCGTGACAGCACCGTCCGGTTGATACCCGTCGCCTTGCTGATTTCCTCGAAGGTCACCCGTCTGCCTTCATTGAAGGTCTTGTCTGCCATCAGTTCGCGAATCCGGAAACGAATCATGTCACAAGCCCCGTCAGGCATAAGCACATAGAGATCATCTCACGAAGCACATATTCGGCGCCACGAGCACAAGCGTGCTTGACAAGAACGTTCTTGTGGGTAAAGATATGTTCGTCACAAGCACGTTTTGACTTTTTCAGGAACTATTCATGGCGACATACCTCACCACGCAACAGCTCTCGGAGCGCATCCCCTACCCCACCCGGCACATTCGCGACTACCTCAAGGACCGGATCTTCATTGAAGGCCATCACTACATCCGCGCGCCGGGTGGGCGGAAACTGCTCTTCATCTGGGAGAACGTCGAAGCCACCCTGAGAGGAGACAAACCATCGATGACCATCCCCATGGCCGGCGGAGGGTTCTGCCATGGCTAAGGTTCGCGTGCACACCAACGGCAAGCTCTTCTTCGACTTCCGCTTCCAGGGCCGGCGTTACCGGGAATACACGGCACTGGCCGACACGGCACGCAACCGCCGCCTCGTGGAATCGGTGATCAGGAAAATAGACCGCGCCATCAAGGACGGATCCTTCCGGTATCAGGACTTCTTCCCGCCGGAAAACAGCCGCACCGTCAGCAGGCCCATCGCTTCGGCGACCAGCGATGCCGCGTCGGCCGAAGAACACCGCGCCTTGCCCGGCGCGACCCCTTGCGTTGCGACACCCGGTTTCAGCGAGTTCTTCGAACAGTGGTACATGGAGCGGGAAATCGGCTGGAAACGATCCTATCAGCAGAAGGTGGCCGACATCGGCAACAAGCACCTCATTCCCGCGTTCAGGGCGATGAAGATCGGCGACATCTCCAAGGCGGAATGTCTCGCTTTCCGCGCAAGCCTTGCAAAAGACAAAGGCCTTTCGCCATCCCGCATCAATGCCATCATGAACATATTGAGGCAGGTCCTGTCCGAGGCCGCCGAACGATTCGATTACACGATGCCGATCCGGGATCTGAAACCGCTGCGCCAGCCACGTTCGACAGTCAACCCCTTGTCGCTCGCCGAGGTACAGGCCTTCCTTTCGGCGGTTCCGGAGCGTCATCGTCCCTATTACGTCACCGCTTTCTTCACAGGACTGAGAACCTCCGAACTCAACGGACTGAAGTGGAAATACGTTGATCTGGAACGCCGACAAATCGGCGTCTTCGAGACATTTGTCTATGGCAAACAGGACACCACAAAAACCGATGGCTCCCAGCGCTACGTCGAGATGTCGTCCCCCGTGGTGGAGGCGCTTTCAAGACAGCAAGACCTCACCCGGGGTCGATCCGACTACGTTTTCTGCAGCCGGAACGGCCAACCGCTGAACTACCGCAACATGGCGCGTCGCGTCTGGTACCCCACGTTGGAAAAGGCCGGCCTGGAACGTCGCCGCCCCTATCAGACCCGCCACACTGCATCCACGCTCTGGCTCGCGGCCGGCGAGTCGCCAGTGAGCCGCCCCGGGTTTCCCGGAGACTCCATTTCTTGAGAGGATAGAGTCTATGGATACGAGCAAGAGATATTCCCCTGAGGTCCGGGAACGGGCGGTTCGCATGGTGTTTGATCATCAGGCCGAGCGTGATCAAGGACTGCGTGAGGGTCTGACGACGTCGGAGCGCGAGCGGCTCAAGGCCTTGGAACGGGAGAACCGGGAGCTGAGGCGGGCCAACGAGATTCTGAAGACGGCGTCGGCTTTTTTTGCCCAGGCGGAGCTCGACCGCAAACTGAAGAGATGATCGCGTACATCGACGATCACAGGGATCGTTACGGGGTCGAGCCGATCTGCGCGGTGCTGCCGATCGCCCCGTCCACCTACTATGAGCACAAGGCCCGTGAGGCCGATCCACAGCGACTGCCGCGGCGATTGCAGCGGGATCGCGCCCTGTCAGACGAGATTCGACGGATCTGGGAAGAGAACTTCCAGGTGTACGGTGCCAGGAAGGTATGGCGGCAGCTCAACCGGGAAGGCATCGAGGTAGCCCGCTGCACGGTGGAACGTCTGATGCGTGTCATGGGGTTGCGGGGTGTGGTGTGAGGCCGCCGTTGCCGGACAACGATCGGCGACACGACGGCGGAACGACCACTGGACCGGGTGAAGCGGCAGTTTACTGCCACCCGCCCGAATCAGTTGTGGGTGGCGGACATTACCTACGTGGCGACTTGGACAGGGTTTGTCTATGTGGCGTTTGTCGTGGACGTCTATGCCCGACGGATCGTGGGCTGGCGTGTCTCCCGGTCGCTGAAGACCGACCTGGTGCTGGATGCGCTGGAGCAGGCGCTATGGTCGCGCCAGGACACAGAGGGCCTGGTGCACCACAGTGACCGAGGCTGTCAGTACCTGTCGGTGCGCTACACGGAGCGCCTGGCCGGGGCCGGCATTGATGCCTCGGTCGGTAGCCGAGGGGACTCCTATGACAACGCTCTGGCAGAGACGATCAACGGTCTGTACAAGGCCGAGGTTATCTACCGGCGAGGCCCCTGGAAGCATAGGGAGGCGGTCGAATATGCCACTTTGGAGTGGGTGGACTGGTTCAACCACCGGCGGCTGCTGGAGCCTATTGGCAACGTGCCACCGGCGGAGTTGGAAGCGGCGTATTATCGCCAACAGAAAGAGTCTGCCAAGGCGGCCTGACTCAAACAAAACAGTCTCCGGAATATCCGGGGCGGTTCACTGATCGGGTGCCAGATCGGCCACCCGCCGACGCGGATGCAGGCCCGCCACGTGCAGAATCTCGCAACAGAGGTAGTTGCCGATCCCCGCGAGCACCGACTGATCCTGCAACAGCCCGGCCAGGGCGCGTCGCGGGTGCTGCAGCAGGCACGCCTTCACCTGTGAAGCATCAACGCCCGGATCGAGCAGTTCCGGCCCCAGACGCGACAGGTAAGGGTGCGCGCCGACGGCTTCCTCATCGAGCATCTCGATCTCGGTGGCGCTATAGAGCAAGGCCAGATGACGGTGGGTCCCCAGCATCAGGCGCAGCCGGCGGCGGGACGATGGCAGCACCCTGCCCTCCACCACTTCCCAGCGGCCATAGAGCTGATTATGGGTATAGAGCGTCATGCCATTGTCGAAACGGGTGAGCAGCGCCTTGCCGCGCGCCATCACCGACAGTACCCGGGCGCCTGCGAGCCGGTCCTCCCAACCCTGCAGACCCGGCACCGCAAAGCGAACCTGTTGCAAGTGCTGGCCGGCAAGGACATCGGCCAGGCGATCGGCAGTACGCTTGATCTCGGGACCTTCGGGCATGAGGCATCGCGACGGGCGGACACACAAAGGCCCCGACGAGCGGGGCCCTGCAAGACCCTCCGTGGGCGGGAGGGCAGATCGATACTGGTCGGAGCGGGGAGATTCGAACTCCCGACCCCCACAACCCCATTGTGGTGCGCTACCAGGCTGCGCTACGCTCCGAAAACGAGACGCGCATGCTAGAGGGGCATGCGGCGTTTGTCAATTTGAAAACGGCCCGATCAGGCCTCGAGCAATTGCAGGATGGCCTCGAGCTCCTCGCGCAACTCGCGGACCAGTTGCGGATCGGCCCCCTTGGCCTTGCCGCTCTCGCCGTCACCCTCTTCCAGACGCTGGCGCGCCCCGCCGATGGTGAAGCCCTGCTCGTAGAGCAGGCTGCGGATCTGGCGGATCAGCTCGACGTCGTGGCGCTGGTAATAGCGCCGGTTGCCGCGCCGCTTGACCGGCTTGAGCTGGGGGAACTCCTGCTCCCAGTACCGCAGCACGTGCGGCTTGACCTGGCACAGCTCGGCCACCTCACCGATGGTGAAATACCGCTTGCCGGGGATCGGCGGCAGTTCCAGATTGCTGCTCTCGGGGTCGAGCATGAGCTGCTACCTCAACCGGTCCGCTGCTCGGCCGCCGCAGCCTGCTGCTGGGTATAGGCCTCGACCCGGGCCTTGAGCTTCTGGCCGGGCCGGAAGGTGACCACACGGCGCGCGGAAATGGGGATCTCCTCGCCGGTCTTGGGGTTGCGCCCGGGCCGCTGGCGTTTTTCTCGCAGGTCGAAGTTTCCGAAGCCCGACAACTTCACCTGGCGCCCGTCCTCCAGGGCCTGGCGAATCTCCTCGAAGAACATCTCCACCATTTCCTTGGCCTCGCGCTTGTTCAGCCCGAGCTCCTCGAACAGATGTTCAGCCATGTCGGCCTTGGTCAATGCCATAACGATAACCTAGTCTCTCAACGTAGCGGACAATTCCCCGGCCAGCGCCTCCAGCACGGCCTGGCCGGCACGTTCGACTTCCTGTTCAGTAAGAGTGTGCGAAGAATCCTGTAAAATCAAGCTCAAAGCGAGACTTTTTCGATCGGAATCTACATTCTCGCCAGTATAGACGTCAAACAACTGGATCTCGCGCACAATTTCAGGCGCCGCCCTGCGCGCCACCTCGTGTACCTGGTCCCAGCTCGTCTCGCGCGCCACCACGATGGCAAAGTCGCGGCGAATGGCCGGGTACTTGGACAAGGGCGCGAAGGCCGGCAGGCGCCCTTCAGCCAGCTCTTCGAGCGAAACCTCGAAGACATAGGTCGCCGGCAGGTCCAGCCGCTGCTGCAGCTGCGGATGCACCGCCCCGATCCAGCCGATGGCCTGCCCGTGATAGAGCACCCGCGCGGTCTGCCCCGGGTGAAGGGCCGGATGCTCGGCTGCCACAAAACCGAAGTCTTGCGCCGGCGCGACCTGGGTGAGCACGGCCTCCAGGTCGCCCTTGAGATCGAAGAAATCGGCCTTGCGCGCGGCCTGCCCCCACTGGGTGTCGACCACCGGGCCGCAGATCAGTCCGCCGAGGCGCGGGCGCTGTGCGATCTCACCGGCGATGCGCTCGAAGGTGAGGCCCGATTCGAAGATTCGCACCCGTTCCTGCTGGCGCGCCAGGTTGTGTCGTGCCGCAGCCAGCAGTCCGGGCCACAGGCTGGCACGCATCACCGACATGTCGGCGGAGATGGGATTGCTCAAGCGCACCGGGGCGATGTCCGGGGCGACCTGCTCGGCCATCTCCGGGCTGATGAAGCTGTAGGTGATGACCTCGTGATAGTCCCGGTCGACCAGGGTGTCACGCGCGCGGTCGAGACGGAAGGCCGCCTCGGGCTGCGCGGCAATGGTGACCGGCGCTGCGTGCAGACTGGCCGGGATGTTGGCATAGCCGTGAATACGCCCCAGCTCCTCGATCAGGTCCACCTCGATGGCGATATCGAAACGGCTGCCCGGCGGCGTCACCTCCCAGCCCTCGTCGACGCCCCGCACCTGCATGCCCAGGCGCTCGAGGATGTCCTTCACCTCGGCGTCGGCCAGTTCGATACCCAGGATGCGCGGGATACGCGCACGGCGCAGGCGGACGGGTCGCCGCACTGGCAGCTGCGCCTCACTCACCGTCTCGCTGACCGGCCCGGCCTGGCCGCCGGCGATCTCGAGCAGCAGCGCGGTGGCATATTCCATGGCGCGCACCGGGAGCTCGGGATCGACGCCGCGCTCGAAACGGTGTGACGAATCGGTATGCAGACCATAGCTGCGCGCCTTGCCGGCGATCGCCAGCGGCGCGAAGAAGGCGGCCTCCAGCAACACGTTGCGGGTATCGCCGCTCACCCCGCTGTCCTCACCGCCCATGATGCCGGCCAGGGCCAGCGGCCCCTTGCTGTCGGCGATCACCAGGGTGTCGTCGCGCAGGGTCACCTCGCTACCGTCGAGCAAGGTCAGCGCCTCGCCATCCTGCGCCATGCGCACGGTAACCCCGCCTTGCAGCCGATCCAGATCGAACCCGTGCATGGGCTGGCCGAGTTCGAGCATCACGTAGTTGGTGACATCCACCACCGGGGAGATGGCGCGCACGCCGCTGCGGCGCAAGCGCTCGACCATCCACAGCGGGGTCTGCGCAGCGGGATCGATGCCACGGATCACCCGGCAGACATAGCGGGGGCAGGCCTCGGGGGTTTCCACCGTCACCGGGAAGGTGTCGGTGAGATCGGGATTGACCGGCTCGATGACCTCGCCGCGCAGCGGCGCCCGGTTGAGCACCGCTACCTCGCGCGCAATGCCGGCCACGCTCAGGCAGTCGCCGCGATCCGGCGTCAGGTCCACGTCGATGCAGGCATCGTCCAGATCCAGCCAGGCACGGAAATCCTTGCCCACCGGGGCGTCTTCCGCCAGTACCATGACGCCGTCGGACGATTCCGCCAGTCCCAGTTCGGCCGCCGAGCAGATCATGCCCTGCGACAGGACACCGCGCAGTTTCGACTTCTTGATCTTGAAATCACCCGGCAGGCGCGCGCCCACCGTGGCCACGGGCACCTTCTGCCCGGCCGCCACGTTGCGTGCGCCGCACACGATCTGCAGGGGCTCATCGCCGTCCACGTCCACCCGACAGACGCTGAGCTTGTCGGCATCGGGGTGCTTCTCGCAAGAGAGCACGTGGCCGACCACCACGCCACTGAACGCCGGCGCGGCCGGCTCCACCGAATCCACCTCCAGGCCGGCCATGCTGAGCTGATCGGCCAGCTCGGCGGTGGAGATATCGGGATTCACCCATTCACGCAACCAGGCTTCGCTGAATCGCATCGTTAACTGGTCCTTGAGACTTGCATGTCAATCTTCACCACAAAGCGCACAAAGGGTACGAAGAAGGTCGAGAGCCCGGTCGCTGGTCTTCCCGTCACCCTTCCGCGCACAGTAGCGTTCACCTCACATCGCCCTGCTGTCCTTCGTGTGCTTCGTGAACTTCGTGGTTTTTCTGTTCAGGCAAACTGCCGCAGGAAGCGCAGGTCGTTCTCGAAGAACAGCCGCAGGTCGTTGACGCCGTAGCGCAACATGGCCAGGCGCTCCACCCCCATGCCAAAGGCGTAACCGGTGTAGCGTTCGCTGTCGATGCCGACATGGCCCATCACCTCGGGGTGGATCATGCCGCAGCCCAGCACCTCCAGCCAGCCAGTGCCGGAACACACCCGGCAACCTTCCCCGCTGCACATCACGCACTGGATATCCACCTCCGCCGAAGGCTCGGTGAAGGGGAAATAGGACGGGCGGAAACGTACGTCCAGATCCTCGCGCTCGAAGAAGGCGTGCAGGAAGGCAATGAGAATGCCCTTCAAATCGGCAAAGGTGACCTGCTCGTCCACCATGAAACCCTCGACCTGATGAAACATGGGCGTGTGGGTCAGGTCGGAGTCGCAGCGATAGACGCGCCCCGGTGCAATCACCTTGAGCGGCGGCTCGGCGCCCTTCATCACCCGGATCTGCACCGGCGAGGTATGGGTACGCAGCAGCAGGCCATCGTCGAAATAGAAGGTGTCGTGCATGGCCCGCGCCGGGTGATGGGCAGGGATGTTGAGCGCCTCGAAGTTGCGGAAGTCGTCCTCGATCTCGGGACCTTCCGCCACCTGGAAACCGGCACCGCCAAAGATCTCCTGGATGCGCCGCATGGTGCGCGTCACCGGGTGCAGACCGCCCCGCCCCGGGCCACGCCCCGGCAGGGTGACGTCGATGCGCTCGGCGGCCAGGCGCTCGGCCAGCGCGACGGCCTCCAGGGCCTGGCGGCGCGCCTCGATGGCCTGTTGCAGGGCCTGCTTGGCACGGTTGATCGCCTGCCCGGCCGCAGGGCGCTCTTCCTTGGGGAGCTTGCCGAGCTGCTTGAGCTGCCCGGTAAACACCCCGCTCTTGCCCAGGTAGCGCACCCTCACCTCGTCGAGCGCACGCAGGTCGGCCGCGGCCTCCACCGAGGCCTGCGCCTCGTCCAGCAGCTGTTCCAGTTCTGTTGCCATGGCTTTCTCGAATACGGTTGGAGCTTTCACCGAAAAGGGGGAAGCCAGACGACTTCCCCCTCTCCAGACCGGCAGTCGGACATGCCGGTGACGATCAGCCTGCGAGGGCCGCCTTGGCCTTCTCGGCGAGTTGGCTGAAGGCGGGCATGTCGTGTACCGCGATATCGGCCAGCATCTTGCGATCGATGGCGATACCGGCCTTGTTCAGGCCGTCGATCATGCGGCTGTAGGACAAGCCGTTCATGCGCGCCGCCGCATTGATACGCTGGATCCACAGCGCGCGGAACTGGCGCTTCTTGACCTTGCGGTCGCGATAGGCGTACTGGCCGGCCTTGATGACGGCCTGCCTGGCAACCCGGAACACCTTGCGGCGGGCACCGTAGTAGCCTTTGGCCTGCTTGAGAACCTTCTTGTGCTTGGCGTGTGCGGTAACGCCGCGTTTCACTCTTGGCATGGGTCAGTCCTCCGGTCAGGCGTAGGGGATCATGCGGCGGGCCGCGGCCACGTCGTTCTTGTGCAACATGGACGGCGCGCGCAGGTGACGCTTACGCTTGGTGGATTTCTTCGTCAGGATGTGACGGCGGTGCGACTGGTTGCGCTTGATGCCACCGGCGGTGACACGGAAGCGCTTGGCTGCACCCCGGAGGGTCTTGATCTTGGGCATTTTGCTGTCTCCTGTATCGAGGTTGCTTCAGGGTGACCCAGGCTCAGGGTGACCCAGGCAATGCCTTGGGCCCGGCCACCCGTGGCGGCGATGCCGCCGGATTCGGTATCACTTCTTCAGCGGACTGAGCACCATCACCATCTGGCGCCCTTCCATGATCGGTCGCTGCTCCACCTGGGAGATGTCGGCCAGGTCACGCTCGACGCGCTGGAGCATCTCCAGCCCAAGCTCGCGGTGGGCATGCTCGCGACCACGAAAACGCATGGTCACCTTGCACTTGTCGCCGTTTTCGAGAAACCGCCTGAGGTTGCGCAGCTTGACCTTGTAGTCGCCGATGTCGGTTCCGGGCCGGAACTTGACCTCCTTGACCTGGACCTGTTTCTGCTTCTTGCGCGCCTCCTGCCGCTGTTTCTTCTGCTCGAACACGAACTTGCCATAGTCCATGATGCGGCAGACAGGCGGCTCGGCGTTGGGAACGATCTCCACCAGATCGAGCCCGGCGCCGTCGGCGATACGCTGGGCCTCCTCGAGGCTGACGATCCCGATCTGTTCCCCATCTGCGCCGATGAGCCTGACCTCGGGGGCGGTGATGTCTCCGTTCAGACGATTGCGCTTTTCTTGTTTTGCGATGTCCTGATTCCTCCAAAAAACAAAACCGCCCGACAACAGGGCATGCCTTGGGGCATGCTTGCTGATCGGGCAGCTGGTCAGGACCGCTGGGCGATCTCCTGCTCGAGATGCCCGGCAAGGTCGTCGAGGGGCATGACCCCCAGATCCTTGCCGTCACGGGTTCGCACCGCGACGCTGCGGCCCTCCACTTCACGGTCCCCCACCACCAAGAGGTAGGGCACCTTCTGCAAGGTATGCTCGCGAATTTTAAAACCGATCTTCTCGTTTCTCAAGTCCGTTTCCACGCGAATGCCGCGATCCTGCAGGAATTGCGCGACTTCGCCGACGAACGGCGCCTGGCGGTCGGTGATGTTCATCACCACCGCCTGCACCGGCGCCAGCCACAGCGGCAGCGCACCGGCATAGTGCTCGATGAGGATGCCGATGAAGCGCTCCAGCGAGCCCAGGATGGCGCGGTGCAGCATCACCGGCGTCTTCTTGCTGTTGTCCTCGGCGACATAGGTCGCGCCCAGGCGCTCGGGCATGGAGAAGTCGAGCTGGATGGTACCCAGTTGCCAGACCCGACCCAGGCAGTCGCGCAGGGCGAATTCGATCTTGGGCCCATAGAAGGCCCCCTCGCCCGGCTGCAGTTCCCAGTCCACGCCACGTTCGTTCAGCGCGTCCTCGAGCGCCTGCTCGGCCTTGTCCCACAGTTCGTCCGACCCCACACGCTGCTCGGGGCGCGTGGACAGCTTGATCTGCACATCCTCGAAGCCGAAGTCGCGATAGACCTCGAACAGCAGGTCGATGAAGGCCAGCACCTCGGGCAGGATCTGCTCTTCGGTGCAGAAGATGTGCGCATCGTCCTGCACGAAGTTGCGCACCCGCATCAACCCATGCAGGGTGCCCGAGGGCTCGTTGCGGTGGCAGGAACCGAATTCGGCCAGACGCAGCGGCAGGTCACGGTAGCTCTTGAGCCCCTGGTTGAAGATCTGAATGTGTGCCGGGCAGTTCATCGGCTTGATCGCGTAGTCGCGATTTTCCGAGTGCGTGGTGAAGATCATGTCGCCGAACTTGTCCCAGTGGCCCGACTTCTCCCACAGGCTGCGATCGATCACCTGCGGGGTGTGCACCTCCTGGTAGCCATGCGCACGCAATTTCTCGCGGATGTAGTTCTCGATCGTGAGATAGATGCGCCAGCCCTTGTCGTGCCAGAACACCATGCCCGGCGCCTCTTCCTGGGTGTGGAACAGGTCGAGCTGGCGGCCGATGCGTCGGTGATCGCGCTTCTCGGCCTCTTCCAGGCGCTTGAGATAGGCCTTGAGCTCCTTCTTGTCGCGCCACGCCGTGCCGTAGATGCGTTGCAGCATGGCGTTGTTCGCGTCCCCCCGCCAGTAGGCGCCGGCCAGCTTCATCAGCTTGAAGGCCTTGGGCAGCTTGCCGGTGCTGGGCAGATGCGGACCACGGCAGACGTCGAACCAGTCGCCCTGACGGTAGACCGAGATCTCCTCGCCCTCGGGGATGGCGTCGATGATCTCGACCTTGTAGTGCTCGCCGATCTCGCTGAAGACCTTCTTCGCCTCCTCGCGGTCCCAGACCTCGCGCTCGATGGGCAGGTCGCGGCCGACGATCTCGCGCATGCGATCCTCGATCTTCTGCAGATCCTCGGGCGTGAAGGGCTCCTCGCGCGCGAAGTCGTAGTAGAAGCCGTCCTCGATCGCCGGGCCGATGGTCACCTGGGTGCCCGGATAGAGCTCCTGCACCGCCTGCGCCATCACGTGCGCCGCATCGTGGCGGATCAACTCCAGCGCCTCCTCGTCGCGCGCGGTGACGATCGCCAGATCGGCATCACGGTCGATGGTACGCGAGAGATCCACCAGTTCGCCGTCGAGCTTGCCGGCGAGTGCGGCCTTGGCCAGCCCCGGACCGATATCAGCGGCCACCTCGGCGACCGTCACCGGGTGGTCATAGGCGCGCTGGGAACCGTCGGGCAACGTGATGACAGGCATGTTCCTTCCTCGATGAAACGAAAAGGCGCCGGGGCCCGGCGCTGGATCGGCCGGCAATTATATAGAAGCGTTCCGCGGAACGCAGCGCCCACCGTGGACCGTCAGCTCGCCGACCACCTCGACCACTGCGCCACACAGCCGCGCCAGGTCCTCCTCGTCGATCACATACGGGGGCATCAGGTAGACCAGGCGCCCGAAGGGACGCACCCAGACGCCGTGTTCCACGAAGCGCGGCTGGACCGTCTTCATGTCCACCGGATCGGTGAGTTCGACCACACCGATGGCCCCCAGTACGCGCACCTCGGCGACGTGGGGCAACGCGGCGCAGGGCGCGAGCCCGCGGCGCAGACCGTCCTCGATGGCGTCGACCCGCGCCTGCCAGGGCGACTCGAGCAACAAGTCGATGCTCGCGCGCGCCACCGCGCAGGCCAGTGGATTGGCCATGAAGGTGGGGCCGTGCATGAACAGCCCCGGCTCGCCTCCGGCGATGGTGCCGGCGATCTTCGGGGTAGTCAGCAGGGCCGCCAGGGTCATGTAGCCCCCCGTCAACGCCTTGCCCAGGGCGAGGATGTCCGGCGTCACGCCGGCGTGCTCGCAGGCGAACAGATGCCCGCTACGCCCGAAGCCGGTGGCGATTTCGTCGGCGATCAGCGGAATATCGTGGCGGTCGCACAAGGCGCGCACCGCGCGCAGCCAGTCGGCCGAGTAGAAGCGCATGCCGCCAGCACCCTGCACGATGGGCTCGAGGATCACCCCGGCCAGCGAGTCGGCATGCTCGGCAAAGGCCGCCTCGAGCGCGGCCAGGTGATGCGCCTCGCAGGGCTGGCCAAAGGCCGGTTCGGGCCGGTCCACGAACAGCTGTTGCGGCAGCACCTCGCGGAACAGACCGTGCATGCCGGTGACCGGATCGCACACCGACATGGCGTGCAGGGTGTCGCCGTGATAGCCACCGCGCGGCACCAGGAAGCGCCGCCCCGGCCGCCCGCGCGCGATCTGGTACTGGATGGCCATCTTCATCGCTGCCTCGATGGCCACCGAGCCCGAATCGGCGAAGAACACCACATCCAGCCCGTCGGGCGTGATCGCCACCAGGCGCTCGGCCAGTGCAACGGCCGGCTCGTGGGTGAGCCCGCCGAACATGACGTGCGCCATGTCCCGCAACTGGTGCTCGATCGCAGCATTGAGTACCGGGTGGTTGTAACCGTGGATCACGCACCACCAGGAGGCCATGCCGTCGATCAACTCGCGCCCCTCCTCCAGGTACAGCCGCACCCCCTCGGCACGGCGCACGCCGAACAGCGGCAGGTCGGCACCCCAGGCGCTGTAGGGGTGCCAAAGGCAACGGGCATCGCGTTCACATAAGTCCATATGGCCGTTCCATAATGTGTCCTCAGGTGGGCAGGGGTTCGATATCGTGCCGGATGTGCGGCATAAACGCCGCCCCCCTGCGGTTTCCCCTCAAGTTGTCAGGAAATATGCCGAAACACTTTCCCGAGCGCTCCGAATAGTGAGCCGACAAGCCGATTCAAAGAGGCCGCAGGTCGATTGCGCTCATATCGTAACCGCCATAGCCTACCGAATCGGCGATCGCCTCCCTCACGCAACAGGCATTCTATGAGCACGGATAGCGGCCATTTCCCGAAACACGGTCAGGGAAAGAGAAGAACCCTCCTCGCCGCCATGTTCATTCTGCTGCTGTTTTCGATGGGCCTGACGCAGGCCGGAGAGGTCGTGATCATTGCGCATCCCGGAACAGATGCCCGGACGTTCAGTCGCAACACCGCCCGCCTGCTGTTCTCACAGAAACGCAACCGTTGGAAAAACGGGCAACCGGTACACGTCTATGTCCTCGAGGACGACCACCCGGTACACCGCGAATTCTCCCGCAGGATTCTGAAACTCTACCCAAGGCAACTGCGCCGGATATGGGATATTCGGACCTATTCGGGGACCGGCCAGGCGCCGCGCACCGTATATTCTGTGCGTGAAATGCTGGAGCAGGTTGCATCGCAACCTGGGGCCATCGGCTATGCGCCAAAAGATCAAATCGACGGCCGGGTCAAGGTCATCGAGGTGAAATGACTGAACCGTCCCGGGTTTCCCGGAGACTCCATTTCTTGAGAGGATAGAGTCTATGGATACGAGCAAGAGATATTCCCCTGAGGTCCGGGAACGGGCGGTTCGCATGGTGTTTGATCATCAGGGCGAGCATGATTCCCAATGGGCGGCGATGACCTCCATCGCGGCCAAGATCGGCTGTACTGCGCAAATGGGTGAGACAGGCCGAGCGTGATCAAGGACTGCGTGAGGGTCTGACGACGTCGGAGCGCGAGCGGCTCAAGGCCTTGGAACGGGAGAACCGGGAGCTGAGGCGGGCCAACGAGATTCTGAAGACGGCGTCGGCTTTTTTGCCCAGGCGGAGCTCGACCGCAAACTGAAGAGATGATCGCGTACATCGACGATCACAGGGATCGTTACGGGGTCGAGCCGATCTGCGCGGTGCTGCCGATCGCCCCGTCCACCTACTATGAGCACAAGGCCCGTGAGGCCGATCCACAGCGACTGCCGCGGCGATTGCAGCGGGATCGCGCCCTGTCAGACGAGATTCGACGGATCTGGGAAGAGAACTTCCAGGTGTACGGTGCCAGGAAGGTATGGCGGCAGCTCAACCGGGAAGGCATCGAGGTAGCCCGCTGCACGGTGGAACGCCTGATGCGTGTCATGGGGTTGCGGGGTGTGGTGTGAGGCCGCCGTTGCCGGACAACGATCGGCGACACGACGGCGGAACGACCACTGGACCGGGTGAAGCGGCAGTTTACTGCCACCCGCCCGAATCAGTTGTGGGTGGCGGACATTACCTACGTGGCGACTTGGACAGGGTTTGTCTATGTGGCGTTTGTCGTGGACGTCTATGCCCGACGGATCGTGGGCTGGCGTGTCTCCCGGTCGCTGAAGACCGACCTGGTGCTGGATGCGCTGGAGCAGGCGCTATGGTCGCGCCAGGACACAGAGGGCCTGGTGCACCACAGTGACCGAGGCTGTCAGTACCTGTCGGTGCGCTACACGGAGCGCCTGGCCGGGGCCGGCATTGATGCCTCGGTCGGTAGCCGAGGGGACTCCTATGACAACGCTCTGGCAGAGACGATCAACGGTCTGTACAAGGCCGAGGTTATCTACCGGCGAGGCCCCTGGAAGCATAGGGAGGCGGTCGAATATGCCACTTTGGAGTGGGTGGACTGGTTCAACCACCGGCGGCTGCTGGAGCCTATTGGCAACGTGCCACCGGCGGAGTTGGAAGCGGCGTATTATCGCCAACAGAAAGAGTCTGCCAAGGCGGCCTGACTCAAACAAAACAGTCTCCGGAATATCCGGGGCGGTTCAGTCTCCAGAATCGACTCGACCTTCGACAGCCATCATGGTCCCGGCCGCCCTGCGTCCGTTGTCTTGCGCTACGCCCCCTTGTTTCGCAGCGCGAGACAACTCTCACAAATGGCTTGACGCCGCGTTCGGATGCTCGCTTTGTTTCCCCTCCAGCGAGTTTCGCGCCCGCCGGGTAAACAGTCTCGCCTCGCGGCTACCGGGGACTACCCGCCTTCGCTTCGCTCTCCTTGGCGGGCAGCGTATGTTACCTTGAAAACTAACGCCGCGAATCACCGGCAGTAAAAAGCAGAGCAAAGCGGCGCTTTATTACTGTCCGAGTGGATTTTCCTTGTTAGGCATTAACCTTGTTCGAGACGGCATTTCCAACCGGATTGATGTGGGCGTGTGGGTAGTGCGGCTCACGCTTTTGAAACGACAGAATAGAGGGGTCCTGAATCACGCCACCATCAATATTTATAGCCTTTCGAATAGTCTCATTTTGCTGCCAACCATCACGGCCCGCCACCACAGTCGGTAAATAAAAAATGAGAGCGGCAGAGATTGATCGCGTTGCACTTTCCCAGAGATAGCTTGGAGTATGATCCACTGCGTAGTAATCTATGGTTTCATATTTAAACATAGGATTCTTGAATGTGGTTGGTTTGGCAAAAAAGAATCCCATACCCTCGTCGCAACTGACATCAATAATCAGGCTGTTGGGCTTGAGGTATGAACTTTCCGCTTCGGTCACAAAGTGGATGGGATTTTCTGTTTCTTGAAAGGTTCCGTTTATGATGATATCTGCTTCACTGATCAGATCAGTCAACGGCCGCGTAGTTCCATCGTGTTCCACCACCAACATGCGTGCCTCGCCCTCATTGCCTGCCCGAATCCGGACATAGTGACAATCAAGTACCTCTTCACGTACTTCGTGGTCGGGGCGCTGAATGCAGATTGTGATATCTCTAAAACCATGCGCCTTGAGGGCGTATATCGCCCCACGGCTGACGGCACCGAAACCGAAAATGATCGTTTTGCGTTGGTTGCCGTAATGCCCATCGATACCTTTGAGTTGCAAGGCATGTATTACTGCGCAATAGCCAGCCATTTCGTTGTTCTTATAGAACGTGTGGCGGCCAATCTGACCGTCAGGAGTCCAAACAAACATTTCCTCAAAGGCAATGAGCGTCAGCTTACGATCGAGTGCAGCCTGGGTGATATCCCGTTGCTGTACACAATGCACATAGCCCCAAAGTGTTCCTCCTTCGCGAAGTTCTTGTAAATCAGCTAATACTGGCTTGGTAATGATAACCGTGCCAATGTCGGCCAATAAATCGTGGCGTGTGGCAATGCCACCCGTCTGAGCAGCAATTTCCGAGTCTGCGATACCGAATAGTGCTCCATAACCCTCTTCAAATATCAGCTGGCGGCGAATGTCTTCAGGAATGCGCGGCAAATGCTCTGGATGGATTGGAGGCCGTCGCTCATCTTCTTTTTTTGAAGTCCCAATGACTCCCAATGTTAATTTACTCATGCCGTTTCCTTTTAATAAACAAATCAACACGTGTGCCTTCATGAACGAATTATCAGCTTCGCCAATAGGCCTGCTTTTTTATGCTCTGGTCTGTCGCAAACGTTCCAGAGTTTCAGTTTTTCAGAAAGTGAAACACTGTACAAATGACGGGTGTATCAAACCTAACGACCAAGCTGTGCGGCGCAAACGAAGCGCAGCGGAGTTTGCGGAATCTTCCCCCGATAAAGTTGACACCTAATCACGCTGCCACTCCTAGTTCAAATGCCTTTGGGCTCTGGTATCCCAGCGACGAATGCAGCCGCTCTTCATTGTAGAACGCGATATACCTCGCTATCTGTCGCCGCAACTGCTGCTCGCTACTGAAGGACAAGCCGTGGTAGGCATCCGACTTGAAGCTGTGAAAAAATGATTCCATGTGGGCGTTGTCGGTCATCTTGCATGGCCGGTTCATGCTCTGAATATAGCCCAGCCCCTTGAGCCGATCGCGGAACGCATGCGCCGCGTACTCGATACCGCGGTCAGAGTGGAAAATGACGGCCCCCTTCGGTCTTCGCCCCGCCACCGCCCGGTTCAGCGCCAACAAGGTCAGGCGAACCCCCTTGGTCCGCCCCAGGCACCAGCCGATGATCTGCCGGCTGTACTTGTCCATCACGGTAGCCAGGTAGCGCCACTGACGACCCACCTTGAGGTAGGTGATGTCTCCCACCCATACCTGGTTGGGCCCGTCGATCATCACGCCCAGGCTCCGGTTGGGGATGGCGCGAAAGAAGGCGTGGTTTGCCGGGTGCGCCTGGTAAAGGTTGCTCGACCGTGCCCGCAGGCCATTTTCTCTCATCAGTCGCGCTACACGCTTCTCCGAGACGGCCACACCGTGTCGCTTGAGGCTGACATGCACTCGAGGGCTTCCATAGGTGTTGCCGCTCTCCCGGTGTAGCGTCTCGATCTTCTTGAGCAACCGATCATCCTCCCGCCGGCGGGCGCATTCACCACGCCGGCGCCAGGCGTAGTACCCGGCGCGGGTCACTCCATATACCCGGCACATGGCGCTGACGCTCAGTTCGTCCCGCTTCTGCTCTATGAACGCGAAGATTTCGCCTTTCGTTCGGAACAGAACCGGATGGCCTTTTTTAGGATTTCATGCTCCTCCTTGAGTCTTGCATAATCCCGTTCGAGTTGCCTCAGCCGCTTCAACTCGGCGGCAGCCTTCGGGTCGACCAGCTTCTTCATTGCCCCCTCCAGCTTGCCCTCCCGCATCTCCTTGCGCCATCGTGACAACATGAAGGGGTGGATGTCCAATTCTTCCGCCACATCCTTCACCTTCACACCCGGAAGGTAACTCAGCCTCACCGCTGTCGCCTTGAAATCCTCACTGTACTGACGGACCTTCCTCGGCCCCTTGATTCTTGCCATTTTCCACCTCCCCAAGGTTAGTCGAAGGTGTCTACTTTTTCGGGGGAGGTTTAGTGGTCCGCGTTTATGGCATTGTTATGCGCTTAACGACATTGGCACAGTGAATATCTAAGAAGCTCAGTAGATCTTGAAACCCAGTGTGAACTGTACTCACAAAAGCGTCAATCTCAATACCTCTAAATATTTCAATTGACAAAGCTCCCGACTCACTTTCTTTTATTGAAAAATTCACAGCCCCAAAGTGGGCCAAGTAGTCTCGCACATCCTTTAGCAAAACAAACCATTCCATATTATTAACAAGATAATCAGTTAATACTGGATCTTTTACCACGCATTTTTCGCTTATTACGTACCTCATTAGGCCATTAAAACTTGTGTGCTGCCCGATTCTCGGACCATAAATTGTTTGAAACAGACCAGCTATTGTATCTAGGGTTGCGCGCACTGAAAAAACAAAAGTAAAAATACTGGCACGTAACTGGTAAATTTCTTTGTCGAAGGACAACTTGGCTTGCCCACCAGGCAACCTTTCTTTTTTTCTTTATGAATTAAACCTATTGCTTTTTTTGAAACCCCAATTTCATCCAATGACAGCCTAATAGTATGTATATTATCACGAATCATCCTATATGCAATTTTGTAATATTCAACCGCCGGATAGTATTGATACAAATAACCTCCATTGCTTTCGATTTTATAAAATTTTTCTTTTAATTTTAGCAGCGTATTTCGATCATGAATTGCGGATTGAATATTGGATAAAGGTTGTTCATAGATCGGTTGCTGATAGCAAACAGTCGAGCCTATACAGGCATCAAAAACGTACCGACCATCCCTTTGGATGGCGCTCGTGATGCCTTTTCTTTGTTGCTGATTAGCTCAAACTTCATTCAGTGTCCGATTTTCTGCGCATAACGTGCCCAGTCACCGGCCCGGCGCAGTAGGGCAATATTTGCGGCAAAAGAGCAAAGCGACGCCACAAATATTGCGTAACGTGGCTGGCTCCGTGTGAATTGGCTTGCTATGACCCTCTCCTAGTCGGTATTTTTGGCCCATACTTCGCGGCCTTCTTAGATACCACTCTTTCACGCAGCAAGAACTCCAATGTATCTAAGACAGCCTCTGAAATCTCCCTCGTCGGAGAAAAACCTCGATGTGCAGATGCATGGCCAGCCTCAATAAGAAATTCCAAAATACTTGCCTGAGCTGCCGTTACATTTCCCTTTTCAACACAAACCTTGACCTTCCTTTCAAAGCCTCCGATGTCACCTAGTAAATCTGTCAGAAACATATCTACAAGTGTTCTGCAGGCAATAGAGAAAGAGATATAGTTTTCATTGTTGTAGTTGTGGAATATCTCGCCAAGTAAGGGCAAATAATCTATGTTCACGTGACGCATCCACTCCGGCTGGCGCCGATCCATAGGCCGCGGAACCTGATAGCTCACGACGTGGTCTTCCGGATTCGCTGGAGTTCTTTCTGTGTAGAAAATATGAAAGCGGTCACATCCTTTGCAGCGCATTACACGTTCAGTAAGCTGATAGACAGTATAAGCCTCCTTATCAGCTAGCCCATCTTTCTCACTTTTAATAAAGCCTGCTCGCGGGTACCACTTTTCATGAGATACAATTTCTTCTTGATTGGTCTCGGAGCCACAGTGGGTGCAGAACATACTATCTCTCATAGTCATAACGCCAGCCGTAACAGGCGCATTTGTAGTGAGCGCAGCGAACGAAAAATGCGTCCTTGTTTACGGCCTTGTTAGGGATGCTGCGCATTAATGTATGCCACACAGAACTTTTGGGCGAGATCGATAATTAGGCTTGTAGCTTCGTTGATATCAGTTATGGCCGCTGCAGGTTGACCCCATCCCATATCGCCATGGCATGCAAATACTCCGAGAAGTAGTGAGCTATTACACGCGGCCGTAAACTGATTAATTCGATTGGGATCGCCCATCTTCGAAAAATCGTAGGCATTTTTCTTTGAGTGGTATCTCACGCTGTCATAAATCTTATACAGCGTTCCCCATGTCATAATTGTTTCCAAGGACGAGTTTAGAGAAATTAGTCCGACTTGAAATATTAAAGACCGCAATACCTCATCTTTTTTACAAAGATTAAGTATGTGTGACGAAAGCCTTCCTTTGGCAGGTGTGGAGCTATGCTCGAACCTATCTATATCGGCGTTTTGACTAAAAGGATTGTTTTCAATATTTGAGGCGTGCACCGAATATTGCCTGCCACCCTCGCATAATGCGAAATGCGTGAATTTGACTGGAACCGGAAAATTTTCATTCCAGGCGACTCTCAGTGCTCCGTTCAGTAGTAGCTGTAGGCTGAATAGGCGACAAGCTACATGCTCGGGATCATCGAGTTCATCGATATGGTATGAGAAGGCATAAAACTGCATGCCCAGATGGTCATCTTCATAAGCAAGACTGATGTCATTACCCCAAAACTCTTGTGTAAGGCTTGGATAATACCCGCCAGCGGATACGCCTATTTCCCATTTGTGGGATGAGAGCATTTTGTAATCCCTAACAGTCGTGTTGAACTGAATCTTGGTCCATCGTGATAAGCCGAATCCCGCTCCACCGTGATAGGCGGAATCGGCTTATGGCGGCGCTGCCCTGGCCTGTCAGGCCGCCCTTGGGCGTCAACCCTGTTCGCCTTGTCCCGATGATTCCAGTCACCATCATTCTCCACTAGCTCGGTATCGATGGACTTTTTGGACAGGCAGCCACTGCCATTATCAACGTCGATTCAGCGGCAAACCCGGCCTGATGCCGACAGATCGAGGCAGATTTGACGCCGGAACGCCACCCCGAGGCTAGCCCAGAGCCGACCCGAACGCAATTCCCCTCCCCGACCAGGGGATTCCCACCACATCCTGTGACTTGGGGCACCAAGAGGCACCCGCCCTTTTCCAAGGCGCAACAAACACGGATGCTGCCTCCGTCGTGATAGACGGCTGCGGGCTATCACGTCTGGACAATGGCGATTGTACGTTCTACCTTAGTTCTCTATCGAGTCGGAGTAAGAGAACAGTGACAGGGAGGGCGATGGCATGGATGCCGACGACGAACAGGAATCGATCCGCAGGTTTTGGAGGGGCTACCTCGCCCATCTGAAGACACCGAGGCGCTGGTGGTTCGACGCAATGTATCGGCAAACACGCAGAATCAGGCGCTGAATGCCTGCGCCTTCTACTTCAAGCAAATTCTCGACCGCCCCCTGGAGCTTGGTCCGTTCGCCCACGCCAAGCGGCAGAAACGGTTGCCTGTCATGCTGACGGTGCAACAGGGGCACCAGTCCACTGGAGCGGCTGGGGATAACGCCTTCCCAGTTCGTTCATTCAGCCACTTAGGGAAAGAGTATTGTTCGGCCGGTGACCTGTTCGGGCTAGAATCGTCTGCCTTTCAATCTGGGGAGCCACAAGGTGCAAGTCGAATCGCTGATCAACGCCCGCTGGGTGATCCCGGTCGAACCCGAGGGCCAGGTACTCGAACACCACAGCATCGCCATCGAGGCGGGCCGCATCCATGCCATTCTGCCCACGGCCGAGGCGCGCGAGCAGTTCCGCGCCCAGCGCACCGTGGACCTGCCGCGCCACGCCCTGATCCCCGGCCTGGTCAATGCCCATACGCATGCGGCCATGAGCCTGTTCCGCGGCCTGGCCGACGACCTGCCGCTGATGGACTGGTTGCAGCAGCACATCTGGCCGGCCGAGCAGCGCTGGGTGCACGAGGAGTTCGTGGCCGACGGCACCCGCCTGGCGATCGCCGAGATGCTGCGTGGCGGCACCACCTGCTTCAACGACATGTACTTCTTTCCCGACGTCACCGGGCAGGTGGCAGCGGCCACCGGCATGCGCGCGGTGATCGGCCTGATCCTCATCGACTTCCCTTCCGCCTGGGCGGAAGACGCAGAGGGCCACCTGGCGCGCGCCGTCGAGGTCCACGACCGCTTCCGCAACGAGCCGCTGGTGCGCACCGCGTTCGCCCCGCACGCCCCCTACTCGGTCTCCGACGGGCCACTGGAGCGCATGCGCGTGCTGGACGCCGAGCTGGATCTGCCCGTGCACATGCACGTCCACGAGACCGCCGACGAGGTGCAACAGGGCCTGGCGCAGCACGGCAAGCGCCCGCTGGCACGCCTGCAGGAGCTGGGGCTGCTCGGCCCCTCACTGGTGGCGGTGCACATGACCCAGCTCGAGGACGCCGAGATCGAGACAGTAGCGCGCGCCGGGGTCAACGTGGTGCACTGTCCCGAGTCCAACCTCAAGCTGGCCTCGGGCTTCTGCCCGGTGGCACGCCTGCTCGAGGCCGGGGTGAACGTGGCACTGGGCACCGATGGCGCGGCCAGCAACAACGACCTGGACCTGCTCGGCGAGATGCGCACCGCTGCCCTGCTCGGCAAGGGCGTGTCCGGCGACCCCAGCGCCCTGCCCGCGCGGCAAGTCCTGCACATGGCCACCCTGGGCGGTGCCCGGGCCCTTGGGCTGGGCGAGGAGATCGGCTCGCTGGTCGCAGGCAAGGCCGCGGACATCGCCGCCATCGACCTGGGCCAGCCACAGACCCAGCCGGTGTACGACCCGATCTCGCAGATCGTCTATGCCGCCGGACGCGAACAGGTCAGCGACGTGTGGGTCGCCGGGCGGCGACTGGTCTCCAACGGCCGGGTGAACTGCCTGGACCTCCCCGAGATCGTGCGTAACGCCGCCCGTTGGGGCGAACGTATTCGAGAAGGCGACGCCGCCGACCTGAAACGCTGACACCCAGGCGCCATACCCCGTAGAATGGCACCCGAGGCACGACCCCGGAGAACCCCATGCCCCAGGCCGCCAACGTCGATCAAGCCGAAGTCCGCAAGTTCGAGGAGCTCGCCAACCGCTGGTGGGACCCCAACAGCGAGTTCAAGCCGCTGCACGACATCAATCCCCTGCGCCTGGGCTACATCGAGGAGCATGCCGGGGGACTGGCCGGCAAGCGCGTGCTCGACGTGGGTTGCGGCGGCGGCATCCTCTCCGAGGCCATGGCCGAACGCGGGGCCGAGGTGACCGGCATCGACATGGGCGAGGCGCCGCTGGAGGTGGCGCGGCTGCACCTGCTCGAATCGAACCTGGAGGTGGACTACCGGCGCATCCCGGTGGAAGAACTGGCTGCCGAACAGCCCGGCAGTTTCGATCTGGTCACCTGCATGGAGATGCTCGAGCATGTCCCCGACCCGGCCTCGGTGGTGCGCGCCTGTCACGACCTGGTGAAACCCGGTGGGACGGTGTGTTTCTCGACCATCAACCGCAATCCCAAGAGCTACCTGTTCGCCATCGTCGGGGCCGAGTACCTGCTGCGCCTGCTGCCTCGGGGCACCCACGACTATGCCCGGTTCATTCGTCCCTCGGAGCTGGCCCACTGGGCGCGGGACGCGGGCCTGGCGGTGGAAGACCTCTGCGGCATGACCTACAACCCGTTCACCGGGGTCTATCGGCTGGAAGCCCGGGACGTGGATGTGAACTACCTGATGGCCTGTCGCAGGGACGCCTGAGCAGATCCCTCCCCGCTGGCGGGGAAGGAGAAACCGCACTTTTTCAGCACTTCCCTCGAAAGCCGGCGGCTCAATCTTCCCTGGCCTCGTAGCGCGCGCCTTCCCCGGTTCGGACCTCCGCCAGCCGCCGCACGTGTTCGAAGATGGATTCACGCCCCAGCACCTGCCGTGCCAGCACATCGGCGAAGACCACCGCGACCATTCCCGGAAAGATGATGTTCGGATTGCCGGTGAGCTCCAGCAACGCCATCAGGGAGGCCAGCGGCGCGCGCAGCACCGCGCTCATCATGGTGAGCATGCCGATCACCGCGTAGAAGGCGACCGGCCCGGTGGGAAAGCCGATGGATTGCACCAGCGCGCCGACCACGGCACCCAGCGCGCCACCGATCACCAGCGAGGGGCCGATCAGGCCGCCGGGCACGCGCAGCCCGACCGCGATGGCGGTGGCCAGCAACTTGCCCACGATCAGCGTAAGCAGCACGGCCATGCCCAGGTGATCGTTGAGAATCGCATCCAGGGAGTCGTAACTGATGCCCGGCACCTGCGGCACCCACAGGCCGATCAGCCCCGTCGCCAGGCCGGCCAGCGCAAACCCCAGCGCCGGACGCAGATGCCCGCCGAGGCGCCAGCTCCATTCCGTGAACAGGATGAAGACCACGGCGACCAGGCCGCTGAACGTACCCAAGGCCGCCAGCAGCAGGATCTCCTCGAAGGCGGCCATCTGCAGACCGGCGGCAAGATGAAAGGTCGGCGTCGCCCCATAGGCGAGCTGGGCGATGATGGCGCCGATCACCGAGGCGGTCATCACCGGGATGAAGCGATCGACACGGTAACGCACGCCCAGCACCTCGATCACGAACACGATGCCGGCCAGCGGCGTGTGAAGGCCGCTGCGATCGCGGCCGCCGCGCCGCACACGGTCAGGGTAAAGCTGTCGGCCTCGTCGGAACGCGCCCCCACCCAGCTGCCGGTGGCCGCCCCCAGATGCACGCCCGGTCCCTCCCGGTCCACCGAGTGTCCGCAGACGATGGCGAAACTGCCGGCCAGGAACTGCACCACCGCATTGCCCAGTGGCAGGTCGGCCCGGCCGGTGTGCCGCAATTGCTGGATGGCATGCACGATACCGACCGAGCGCAGGTGCGGCGGCAGGCGCTCGAACACCATGCCCAGCACCAGCCCGCCGAGCAGCGGCAAGGCGAGCATCACGCCGTCGGGCAGGGCCTCGTAGTTACCCAGCCGGCCGTCGGGAAGAAAGGCACGCTGGCTGGTCTCGATCAGCCAGCGAAAGGCAAGCACCACGCCACCGGCCAGCAGGCCGGTGACCGCGCCCAGCACGGTCAGGCGGATCAGGGCCTTCTGCACGGCAGATGCTGTGCCTGCGCGTCAGCCGCGGTGTGGGCGTCAATCGACGGCGACACGCTGGAATTCGGTGGCCTGGCACTTGGGACAGGGGGGAATGTGTCCCGCCTTGTGCAGACGCAGCCGTTCGCCACACTTCATGCATTCGAAAGTGCCCGGCAGGGCCACCTCGCCGGTGCGATAGGTCGGACGCTCGGTGGCCGCTTCCATCTTGAGCTTGAGCCACTCGACCTCGGTACGATCGGCCGCCTGCAACAGCAGGCCGGCGAGCCAGTCTTCCAGCAGCGCGGTCTCGAACCCCAGCCAGTCCTTCAGGTCGCGACCCGTCTCGGCCAGGTGCCTTCCCATGTCGCGCAGATCGCGCTCCAGGTACTCGGCCAGTTTCTGTCCCTGCTCCCCGGTAATCTCCTCGGCCGCGAACAACTTGTCGCGCGCCTTGCCCACCAGATCGTGCAGCACGGGCTCGGTACGATCGCCGATCTGTTTCCATTCCTCGGCCACGGCCTCGAACAGCCTTTCATAGACCTGCCCCACGGCCTCGACAGGATCGTGCGGGGGTTTCAGTTCCTTCATGTTGCCTCTCCGGTTGCCAGCGTTTCCTGCCACGCAGATGCGGCCTGACGAAACGCGAATCAAGTCCGGCCACCCGAATTGACAGGGTAAGGCTACGGTAACATGATCCCCGCCCCGCGACCGATCAGGTAAGCACCGTGAACCCATTGCCCCTTCCCGCGGCCGTGCTGTTCGATCTCGACGGCACGCTCGCCGACACCGCACCGGACCTGGCGCATGCCCTCAACGAGACATTGCGCCACTACGGACGTCCGCCACTGCCGTTCGCACAGATCCGCCCGGTGGTGTCGCACGGCGGCATCGCCCTGATCCAGCTGGGCTTCGGCATGGCGCCGGAGGAACCCGGCTTCGAGGAACGCCGCCAGCACCTGTTGCAGGTCTACCAGGACAACCTGTACCGCGAGACCCGCCTTTTCGACGGCATGGAAACGGTACTGGAGACGCTCGAACAGCGCGGTATCGCCTGGGGGGTGGTGACCAACAAGCCCTCGTGGCTGACCGATCCGCTGATGCGGGCGCTGGGACTGGACCAGCGCACCCCGGCCATCGTCAGTGGCGACACCTGCCCCGAGCGCAAACCCCATCCCCTGCCGATCCTGCATGCCTGCAAGCTGCTCGCCGTGCCGCCGGAACATTGCTGGTTTGTCGGCGACGCGGGCCGTGACATGCAGGCCGCGCGCGCAGCCGGGTGCCTGCCCATCGGCGCGACCTTCGGCTATCTGCACCCGGACGATCCGGTCGAGAACTGGGGCAGCGTGCTCGACATCGACCATCCGCGCGCCCTGCTCGAACTGCTCGAACAGTCGGAGACGACGTGAACGCAGACTGGCACTTTCCCAACGCCGCCACACCACCGGGATCGGCAGCCTATTACCTGGTCCGCTTCGCCCGCGCGGATGAGCGCAACCACCTCGCCGCCTGGCTGGCCTGGTTCGACCTGCTGGAGAACATGGTGCGCCGCGCCAGCGATCCGGGGGTGACCCGACTCAAGCTCGACTGGTGGCGCGAAGAGATCGAACGCCTTGCGCACGGCGAGGTGCAGCATCCGCTGTCCCGGGTGCTGGCGCCGTGGACGCGGAGCAGCGACTGCCGCCCCCTGATGCTGCGCGCCCTCGACGCCACCGAGCAACGCATCATGCAGCGGGCCCCTGACAACCTCGAGGACTTTCACCGGCAATGCCGTGACGAACAGGCCAGCCGTCTGTACCTGCTCGCGGGCTCCACCAAGGAGACACCGGCAATCGAGGCACTCGGCTGCTACCTGGGCACCGTGGCACGCCTGCAACGCCTGGGCGAGGATCTGCAACGCCATCACCGCACCCTGCCCCACGAGTTCGCCATCCCCGGCATCGAGCAGCTGCTGCAAGACCGGAGGCTCGGCACACCCGGTATTTCGCTGTTGCAAGCGGCCGAAGACGGGCTGGACCGGGAGGCCGCCCTCGACTACCCGCTGCGTGCCCTGCTGGCACAGCACCGGCGAACGGCCCGCCTGTTGCGGCGCCATGACTTCCCCACCGACCGCCTGCTGCATCCCTCGCCGCTGGGCCTGCTGTGGGACGCCTGGCGAGCTTCGCACCAACCCTGAAATCACTGCCTTGCGGTAGAATCCCTGCCTTTCCCTACCTGGAGCCGCCGTATCATGTCGTATCCCGCCGACTACCAACCCGCCCCCAACCTGCTGCGCGACCGTGTCGTCCTGGTGACCGGCGCGGGCGACGGCATCGGCCGTGCCGTCTCCCTGGCCTGCGCCACGCACGGCGCCACCGTGGTGCTCGCGGGCAAGACGGTGAAGAAACTCGAAGCGGTGTACGACGAGATCGAACAGACCGGCGGCCCCCAGCCTGCCATCTACCCCATCAACCTAGAGGGCGCCACGCCCGCCGACTACGACCAGCTGGCGCAGACCATCGAGAGCCAGCTCGGACGCCTGGACGGACTGGTGCACTGCGCTGCCATGCTGCCCTACCTGTCACGCCTCAAGGACCACGAGGCCGAAGACTGGATGAAGGTCATGCAAGTCAACCTGAACGCCCCCTTCCTGCTCACCCAGGCCCTGTTCGGGCTGCTGGAGGCGTCGGACAGCGGACGCGTGATCTTCACCGTGGACAGCGTGGGCACCGAGGGCCGTGCCTTCTGGGGAGCCTATGGCGCCGGCAAGGCCGGGCTGGACAGCCTGGCGCGCATCTGGGCGCAGGAACTGGAGAACAGCCGCCTCCGGGTCAACCGGATCGACCCCGGCCCCACGCTGACCGCCTTGCGCAAGCGGGTCTTTCCCGGCGAGGACAGCAGCACCCTGAAACGGCCCGAGGCCATTGCCCCCGCCTACCTCTGGCTGCTCGACCCGGCCAACCCGGTCAATGGCGAGTGTCTGCGCCCGGACTAGCCCGAACATTTCACCCGGCTGCTCCCGTTATCGGCATTTGGTACGTTCGTTCGGGAATTTGCGCTATTTCACGCGAAATCACATCTTGTTCCGTCCAGGATGACGCAGGTGTCGATGCCTGGCATGCCGGGTGGCCCCTCCGACCAACCGCCCTCATGCATGGGAGTGGCAGCGCGGCCGGTCTGCGATCTGCAGCGTACTCTCCGGCCACCCGCCTGTGGTGTAGTGAGAGAGCTACAGTTTCGGGCCGACAAGCGGAAACGGATCCCTCGACAAGCGCCGGTCGGCAACTTAGAGTTGCCCGCCTGTCTGATTTTCAGACGAGGGCTGTATCGTGACCGATAAGGAAGGGACTTCTGCCGGGTTGAGCATCGTCATCCCGGCGCTCAACGAGGCGGCCTCCCTGCGCGAGCTGCTGCCCGAATTGAAACAGCGCTTTCCGTCGGCCGAGATCCTGGTGGTGGACGACGGCTCCACGGATGACACCGCAACGCTCCGCAAGGAGCTCGACGTCCGCTGCATCCGCCATCCCTACAACATGGGCAATGGCGCGGCAGTCAAGGACGGCGCGCGGCACGCCAGGGGTGAAACCCTCGTGTTCATGGACGCCGACGGCCAGCACCTGCCGGAACACGTCGAGCACCTGCTCGAGCGCTTCCACACCGAGGACCTGGACATGCTGGTCGGCGCGCGCAACAGCGCGGGGCAGGCCGGCCTGTTGCGCGGCCTGGGCAACCGTATCTTCAACCTGTTGGCAAGCTGGATGACCGGACACCGCGTCCTGGACCTGACCAGCGGCCTGCGAGTGGTGCGCGCCGACCGCTTTCGCGAGTTCCTGCACCTGTTACCCAACGGCTTTTCCTATCCCACCACCTCGACCATGGCCTTCTTCCGCTCCGGCTACTCGGTGGCCTACGAACCGGTGGACGTGCGCGCCCGCACCGGCACAAGCCACCTGAACATCTGGCGCGAAGGACTGCGCTTCCTGCTGATCATCTTCAAGATCGGCACCCTGTACTCGCCACTCAAGCTGTTCGCCCCGCTCAGCCTGGTGCTGTTCGTCGCCGCCTCGGTCTGGTATGCCTATACCCTGCTCACCGAGGGACGCTTCACCAACATGAGCGCCCTGCTCTACACCACCTCGCTGCTGACCTTCATGATCGGCCTGGTATCCGAACAGATCACCACCCTGATGTTCGCCCATCGCAACTACGAGCGCCGCGACTGAACGCGGCGCCCGCACACGAGCAAGTCCGGGAGATCTTCGATCAAGTCTCTCCCCCGCTTGCGGGGGAGGTCGGGAGGGGGCGTGGCCCCTGGTGCGAAAGCCCCCTCTTACCCCCATTTCATGGTGGGAGCATGTGGACTTTCTTCAGGGGTTCCGTCAGTGCTTGAGCCAGGTATTGACCCGCTTCACATCCTCCACCGACAGGGTGCCGGCAGCGCTCAGCAGGCGCAGGGTGCTCAACACATAATCGTAACGCGCCTGAGCATAGTCGCGCCGCGCGCGGAACAGCTCGCTCTGGCTGTTGAGCACATCGACCAGAGTCCGGGTACCGGCCTCGAAACCGGCCTCGGTGGCCTCCAGGGCGCTGAGTGCCGAGCGCACCGTGGCCTTGAGCGCGGCCACGCGGCTGATCGCCGCCTGGATACCACGATAGGCGTCACGCACCTGGCGCACCACCTCGCGACGCTTGGCATCGAGGCTCTCCTGCGCCGCGATGAACTGGTGCCGCGCCTGGCGGGCACCGGTTACCAGCGCCCCGCCAGTGTACAGCGGCACCGCCAGCTGCAGGCCGATGGTGCGGGTGTCCAGGTCACGTCCGCCCACCGCATCGGTGCGTGAGCGTCCCAGGGACGCCGACCAGGCCAGCGTGGGATAACGCAGTGCGCGCCGCCGCGCAATCTCCTTGCGCGCCACCTCGTTGGCCAGTCGCGCCGACTGCACCGCCGGGTTGTGCTGCAACGCCAGTTCGCTCCAGGCATCGAGGCTGGCCGGGTTCGGCGGCAGCAATCGCAACTCGTCCTTCAGGTCGTCCAGCTGGGATGGGGCATCGGCGACCACCTGGCGCAGTGCCTCCAGCGCATTGTCCACGGCGTTGCGCGCGGTGATCTCGCTGGCCTTGGACTGGTCGAAGCGTGCCTGCGCCTCGTGCACGTCGGTGATCGCCACCTGGGCAACCTCGAAGCGCTCCTTCGCCTGCTCGAGCTGACGTGCGATGGCCTTCTTTTCGGCCTGCGTGAACACCAGGTTCTCGCGCGCCGAGAGCACGCCGAAATAGGCCTCGGCCAGGCGCAGGATCAAGCCCTGCTCGGCAGCCGTATAGTCAGCATCGGCCTGCTTCACCTGATCGCGCGCCTGCGACAGGGCGACCCGGCGGTCCTGGCGAAACAACGGCTGCACCACCTGCACGGTGAGCGCATTGCTGGCGTAGTCGTCATTCGGCGCACCCTGCACGTCCTGCGAGGTGTAGTCGAGATTGCCGCTCAGATTGGCGTTGGGCAGCAGATTGGCCCGCGCCAGGGGTTCGGCCTCGTGGCCGGCATCACGGCTCGCACGGGCGGCGCGGATCACGGGGTCGTTCTGGGCTGCCCTTTGATAGAGGCTCAACAGATCGTCCGCCTGGGCACTCAGGGACAGCGCCAGCATGCCCATCACCGTCAACAGCTTCTTCATGCTCATTATTCCATATATTTTATGTGTACATAATTTTGTTTATGGTACGCTACTTACGTCCCACTTCAACTACCTGTCGCGACATCGGCGGCACCAGCAATTGCGGATCGATGCGTACATCGCGCAAGTTGGCGCCCCAATGCAGGTGCGGCCCGGTGGCGCGCCCGGTGGCACCGATCTCGGCGATGGGCTGGCCCTTTCTGACCCGATCACCGACCTTGACCAGCAGCTTGCTCAGGTGCAGGTAGGAAGTGTTCAGACGCAGGCCATGATCGATGATCAGGGTGCCGCCCGAGAAGAACAGGTCCGGATCGGCGAAGATCACCACCCCGTCGGCCGGGGCCACCACCGTGGTCCCCTTGGGCCGGGCGATGTCCACGCCGTAGTGTGGTCGCCGGGGCTTGCCATTGAGGACGCGCTGGCTGCCATAGGTGCCCGAGATGGGGCCTTCCACCGGCCAGGTGAAACCCTGCAGAAAATCGGCGCGTTCCCTGAGGATGCGTCGCGCCTTCTTCACCGCCGCCGTCTCGCGGCGGATACGCGCCAGTTCGGCCTCGGTCCGCGGCGTGACCTTGTTGGCAGGCAGGCCATTGATACGCTGGATGCGGAACTGGCGCCGGGCAATCTTCAGCCGGCGTTTCTCCTCGTGGCCGTCGGGATAGCGGATCCTGAGCTCCGAGACCGGCTTGGCATCGCGCGCAAACCCCAGCAGGAAGATCCCGCCAGGCCCCACATCCACCGGCCTGCCGTCCTGCCAGACCTTCGCGCCCTGCGGCAGGCCACGACCGACGGCCATGCCCCCCTGGGTAAAATCACCGTCCAGCGACAGGCCGCCGGCCAGCACCGGCCCTGCCAGCAGCAGCCACGCCAGCCACCACAACCACCTGGCACCGCTTGAATTGCCTGCCCTGCCCCCGGATACTGCCCTCATGCCCACTCCTGTCGTCTCCGCTCTGCGTTCCGAGACCTACACCCTATCGGAACTGCTCACCATGATTACCCGCCACCGGCGCGAACTGGTGGCCGCCAACCTGATCGCCGTGCTCGGCGCCCTGGTCTCGGTGCCGGTGCCCCTGCTGATCCCGCTGCTGGTCGACGAGGTACTGCTCGACCAGCCCGGCGCCACCGTGGCCCTGATGCAGCGCCTCTTTCCCGAGGCCTGGCAGGGACCGGTGCTCTATATTAGCGCCATCCTGCTGCTGACGTTGTTTCTGCGCTTTCTGACACTGGTGTTCAACGTCTGGCAGACACGAGAATTCACGCTGATCTCCAAGGAAGTGATCTTTCGCATACGCCGCGACCTGCTCGAGCGCCTGCAACGATTCTCCATGAGTAAATACGAACTGCTGGGCTCGGGCACCGTGGCCTCGCACCTGGTGACCGACCTGGATGCGATCGACCAGTTCGTCAGCCAAACCACCAGCAAGTTCGTGGTGGCCGTGCTCAGCGTGGTCGGCACCGCGCTGGTGCTGCTGTGGATGCACTGGCAACTGGCGTTGTTCATCCTGTTGCTCAACCCGGTGGTGATCTGGATCACCACCCGCTTCGGGCAGAAGGTCAAGCACCTCAAGCAACAGGAAAACCGCGCCTGGCAGGCCTTCCAGGAAACCCTGGCCGAGACGCTGGACGCCATCGCCGAGATCCGCGCGGCCAACCGCGAGCGGAATTACATCCGGCGGGTGATCGAGGCAGCCGCCGGCATCCGCGACCGTTCGGCCAGCTTCACCTGGCGCAGCGACGCCGCCAACCGGCTGTCGTTCATGGTATTCCTGTTCGGCTTCGACGCCTTCCGCTCCCTGTCGATGATCATGGTGCTCTACTCGGGGCTGACCATCGGCGAGATGCTGGCGGTATATGCTTACCTGTGGTTCATGATGAGCCCGGTGCAGGAGATCCTGAACATCCAGTACGCCCTGCATGCCGCGCGCGCCGCCCTCGGGCGCATCAACAAGCTCATGGACGTGGGGCTGGAGCCGCATTACCCCCACCTCGAAAATCCCTTCGCAGGCCGCCTGAGCACCAGTATCGAGGTCGAGGACCTGTGTTTCAGCTACGACGGCGAGACCCCGGTGCTCAATCACCTGAACCTGCGCATCGCCGCCGGCGAGAAGGTCGCGCTGGTCGGCGCCAGCGGCGGCGGCAAGACCACCCTGGTGCAGATCCTGTTGGGCCTGTACATACCGCAGCAGGGTACCGTCCGTTACGACGGCGTGCCGGTGGAACGCATCGGCCTGGACGTGGTGCGCGAACACGTGGCCACCGTGCTGCAGCAGCCTGCACTGTTCAACGACAGTATCCGCGCCAACCTCACCCTGGGACGCGAGCTGCCCGAGGAACACCTGTGGCAGGCACTGGAGATCGCCCAGCTCGCCGAGGTGGTACGCCACCTGGACGACGGACTGGAGACACACATCGGCCGCGACGGCGTGCGCCTCTCGGGTGGGCAGCGGCAACGCCTGGCGATTGCGCCCTGGTGTTCGAGAACGGCCAGATCGTCGAGGACGGCAGCCACGAACAGCTGATCCAGGGCGGCGGTCTCTATGCCCGACTCTACCGGCGCCAGGAACATGCCCCGGGTACAAAGTGAGTTCCGGCCAGCCTGGTGGCTGCGCGGCGCGCACGCCCAGACCCTGTGGCCCACCCTGTTCCGGCGCGGTCCGCGCATCGCGCTCGAATGGGAACGGGTCTCCCTGCCCGACGGCGACTTCATCGACCTCTGCTGGCACGGGCCTCGCGACGGGCCCATGGTGCTGTTCCTGCACGGCCTGGAAGGCAGCATCCATTCCCACTATGCGCGCGGCATCCTGCGCGAGCTGGGCCGCCGGGGCTTTCGCGCCTGCCTGATGCACTTTCGCGGTTGCTCGGGCGAACCCAACTGGCTGCCGATCGCCTACCACAGCGGCAAGACCGACGACCCGCTGTGGCTGATCCACCACCTGCACGAACGGGGCGAAGTGTTCGGGGCAGTCGGCGTCTCGCTCGGCGGCAACGTGCTGCTCAAGCTGCTGGGAGAACTGGGTGAGGCGGTCCCGCTGCGCCGCGCGGCGGTGATGTCGGTGCCTTTCGTGCTCGATCACGCGGCCCGGCGCCTGCGCCAGGGCCTGTCCCGCCTGTACGAACGCCACCTGATCGGCCACCTGCAACGCAGCTTCGAGCGCAAGTTCGCCCGCCTGAGCTGTCCGCTGTCGGTCGAGGTGCGCCGCTTGCGCAGCTTTCACGCCTTCGACGACCAGGTGACCGCCCCCCTGCACGGCTTCGCCGGGGTAGACGACTACTACCAGCAGGCGAGCAGCCGCCAGTTCATCCCGAAGATCCGCATCCCCACGCTGATCCTGCACGCGCTGGACGACCCCTTCATGTTCCCGCACACCGCGCCCGACGCCGAAGAACTGCCCGAGTGCGTGCGCCTGGAGATCGCGCCTCGCGGCGGTCACATGGGTTTCGTCACGGGCCGCTGGCCCTGGCGAGCCGATTACTGGGGTGAGCGACGGCTGGCGTCATGGATCGCCGGGGAAGTTCACCCCCCGTAGGAGTGGCGTCCTCGCCGCGAATATTCGGCCCGGGGACGGGCCTCCTACACCACCTGTGGGAGCGGCGTCCTCGCCGCGAATGTTCGGCCCGGGGACGGGCCTCCGACAGGTGGGAGCGGCGTCCTCGCCGCGAATGTTCGGCCCGGGGACGGGCCTCCGACAGGTGGGAGCGGCGTCCTCGCCGCGAATGTTCGGCCCGAGGACGGGCCTCCTACACCACCTGTGGGAGCGGCGTCTCCGCCGCGAACGGGCATCCCCCGCCGCAAGGGTTCAGCGCGACGGCGGATAGGCCGCGCGCGGGTCCATGCCGTAGCCCGGCCAGTAGCCGGGACCGCCAGGGGCCGAGGGCGATCCCCAGTCACGGGGCCAGGCGGGCACCTGCGGGGGCGTGGTCCAGGCCGCGGGTGGACGGTAACGGGGGGCGTCGTCGGCTGCGGCGCTCGAGGTCGACGGCAATGCGGATTGCGCCGGCGCCGCGCCACCTGCCACAGCCTCGGCGGCGACCGGAGCCGCTGTTTTCGGTGCAGCGGCGACCGGCTCGGTCGACAGCGTCTCGCCGGCCGTCCCGACCCCATGCGACACGGCCGGTGCCGGCTCATCCCTGGCAGCCGGCACCGGCTTCGAGTCGCCCTCTACCCGCGGTTCGGCAGGCTCGGGGACCGCCGGGAACAACCAGGTCCCGGCCACCCCCAGCAGGGCGAACACCGCCAGCCCCAAGGCCAGCAGCGGGTTACTCTGTACATCATCCTGCTCGATCACGCGCATGATCACCTCGTTCTCCACCTTGCGACCAGCCTGCTGGAGGCTACGACAGGCGCTGTCTTGTTGAAACCGCCCGG
The DNA here is from genome assembly GCF_000801295.1 of endosymbiont of unidentified scaly snail isolate Monju. NCBI lineage: Bacteria > Pseudomonadati > Pseudomonadota > Gammaproteobacteria > endosymbiont of unidentified scaly snail isolate Monju. Next base: position 1,430,344 of record NZ_AP012978.1, read on the forward strand.
CACCAGTGAAGTGTCATACCCCGTACGCCAGACGCTTTCGCGGGTTTTTGCCTTCACGGCCGCGTGCTAGGCTAGACGACCAATGATCGATTCCCTTGCCCCGCTTGCGGGGAGATGAGAGTCAACGTCAGCCTGGATTCCCCCTCCCGACCTCTCCCACGCGTGGGGGAGGAGAACGAAGGCGCCGTGTTCAGGGCGCTCCAGGCAATCACTCAACAGCCGAACCAAAGCGACAACGCCATGCCCTATTTCGTGTATTACGTCACCGTCAATCCGGACAACAACACCAAGAAGCTGGAATACATCGACACCAAGGACAACTACCGCGAGGCTCGTGCCCTGGCGCGCGAGATTCGTGCCGGCATGGACCGCAGCAATCCCCACCGCGAATGCCGGATGATCTTCGCCAAGACGCAGGTGGAGGCAGAAAAGCTGTTGAGCGTCCCGCGCGAAGAGCGGGTGATCGGCGAGGACTGAGCCGGCTCAGCGCCGGGCGAGCTGCGCGGCGGCGCGGTATTCCTTGTAGTAGCGCAGCACCTTCTCGACGTAGTCCTGCGTTTCCGGGAACGGCGGCACCCGGTTGCCGTACTGGGCGACCGCGCTCTCGCCGGCATTGTAGGCCGCCAGCGCCAGCCGCAGATCGAAATCGAAACGCTCGAGCAACTGCCGCAGATAGCGTGTGCCACCACGCAGGTTCTGGCGGGGGTCGTACGGATCGGTCACCCCCAACTGGCGGGCCGTCTCCGGCATCAACTGCATCAACCCGCGCGCGCCCCTGGAAGAGACGGCATCGGCACGATAGGCCGATTCTGCCCGGACCACCGCGTGCACCAGCTCGGGCCGCAGGCGCTCGGCACGCGCGGCCGCATCGATCAAGGGGCGGAGCGCCTTGCGCCGACGCTCCAGCGCGGCCAGTGAATCACCCCCCTGCACGGCGAGACTTCTTCTTCGGCGTGCGGTAGCGCTTGAGCAGCTTGTACTGGCCCTTCATGGGCTTGTCGGTCAGGTAGATGTGACCGTCGTAGTCCCGGTACTTGTAGATGTCGGCCGACACCGCTCCCCCCAACAACAAGAGGCTGGCGGCAAGCACAGCGGCAGACCAGGACGCGCTACCCATGTTTCACTTCAAGATGCTGTTGCAAGACACTGATTCCTCGGGCGCCATTACCGGACACCTGCGAGAAGCCTAGCAAGCCCCCCGCCGGAATGCCATCGGCCAGGCACGAGATTGCTTGAGCGGCACGCCCAGGTGTGACGGCCTTCCCCTTCAGTCCGTGACCGCGGGCTCCCGGGTCCAGCACAGGATCTTGTTGTCGGCGGGCATGTCGACGGTTTGCGTCAGCGCCAACCCGGCCCGCTGCCCCAGCTCCCGCAGCCAGGCAACATCGCGCACCCCCATGCCCGGATCCTGCGCGCGCAGCCACTGGTCGAAACGGGCATTGCTCGGCGCGGTAGGCCGCCCGTCGATATGGAAAGGCCCGTACAGCAGAAAGACTCCGCCGGGGCGCAGCACCCGCCCCGCCCCGTCGAACATGGCCACGACTTCGGGCTCGTACAGGATGTGCGCGGTATTGGCGCTGAACACTGCGTCGAACGGTCCGACAGGCCAGGGATCGCGCACCACGTCCAGCGCGATCGGCGCGAGCAGGTTGGGACTGGGCCGGTAATCGCGCCAGGCGTGGATGCCCGGCAGGTTTTCTGCGCGATCGCTGGGCTGCCAGGTCAGATGCGGAAACTCGGGCGCGAAATACACCGCGTGCTGCCCGGTACCCGAACCGACCTCGAGCAGGGAGCGAACCTCCGGACCGAGCCAGTCGCGCAGCACCGCCAGGATGGGCGCCCGGTTCTGCTCGCAGGACTCGGCAAAGGGGCGGTTCACTGTCCGCAGCACTTCTTGAACTTCTTGCCGCTGCCGCAGGGACAGGGGTCGTTGCGCCCTACCCTGGGCCCTTCCTTGCGCTGGGTCTGCGGCTTGGGGATCTCGCCGTCCACGTAGTACCAGCGGCCATCCACCCGCGCGAAGCGGCTGCGCTCGTGGTGCCGGCGCGGCTGGCCGTTTTCGGTGAACCGGGCGATAAACTCGACCATGCCGGTTTCTTCGTCCGGCCCGCCGCCCTCGGTGGCCACCACCTCCAGCCCCAGCCATTGCGAGGCGGCTGCCCAACGCGCCGTGGCGGCGCGGTCCCAGTCGCTGCGATGCTCGGGATGCAGGGTCTCGCCCAGGTAGTCGATAGCCTCGACCACGTAGGCCGAATAGCGCGAACGCATCAGCGCCTCGGCAGTCGGCGCCGGGCGTTCGCCGGCAATGAAGGGCCCACAACAGTCGGCGTAGGCCAGGCCAGAACCACAATGACAGGCCGTCATGGCTTCTCCGCTTTCATTGATGAAGACGGCGCGGATTCTACGCCATGTACGCTCAGCCCGCCTGCTCGTCGGGTGACCAGTACTCCATCCCGGACGGCGCATCGGGGGCCGCATCGATAAAGCAGCCTGGCGCGGTCGTTGCCGGCACGGGCGCCGGTTGCCCCTGCAGCAGGGCATCCAGCGCCGAACCCAGATAGCGGCGCGTCACCACCTCGCGGGTGAAGCCGATCCCGTACTGATCGTCCACCGCGCCGCGGAACACCAGCCGCTGGTCCGCATCCAGCACGAACACATCGCCTGTACTCTGCACCCCCAGCACCCGAGCCAGGTCGAAGGCATGCCCTCGAATGAACACCACCGGCCCGTCGAAACCCGCCGCATCGGAAGCAATCGCCTCGGGTGCCAACAGGTCGTTCAGGTACAACACCACGAAATGGAAGCCCAGGGGCTGGTATTCACGCGCCAGGCGCGCCTGCCGCGGCCCGTAGATCCGCGACACCGGACATTCCGGATCACGCACCAGGATCACCGTGCCGCGCTCCCCGCCCAGATCGTGCAACGACGCCTTGGCACCAAACACCGTGCCCAGCACCTGGTCGGGGATGCGTCGCCCGATACCTGCCTCCGACGGTTTCAACAACTGCGGCCCCATCCACTCGGTTGGCTCCCGGCCCTCCGGCGGTTCGATATGCCCCGCCAGAGCCCAGGCCGACCAGGCCAGCAGACCCACCGACAACCACCGCACGATGGCAAGCATGACGACTCTCCGTGTTGACCTCTGTCCTCATGAGACCCGGCGGGAGACGAAAAGCGTTCAGGCCGGACAGGAAAGCGCCACTACCGGCCCTACAAGCCCAGCTCCCGCCAACGCTTTTCGATGCGCTTGACCGATACCGGGCCGTCAGTGCCGACTTCCTGGGCGAACAGGGAGATGCGCAGTTCTTCGAGCAGCCAGCGGATGGCTTCCAGCCGGGGGTCGATCTGGCCCTTTTCCCTGACCTGCTGATACCGGACACGCCAGCGTTCGAGCAGCCCGGCTATCTCGCGCATGGCGGCCTGATCACGGGCCTGGCCGCCGGAGCGCAGCTTGTCGATGCGCCGCTCCAGCGCGCGCAGGTAGCGTGGGTACTGTTGCAAGCGCTCGGCGGGGACCTGCTCGATAAAGCCCTGCCAGATCAGGTCGTCGAGCTGCCGATTCATGTCCTGTGCCGCGGCGAGCAGGGCAAGCTGGTTCAGCCCCGATAGCGTCTTGCGCAGGGCCTGATAGCGGCCGAGGATGTCGGCGACCAGCTCCACGGTCTGCTCGAAGGTCTCGACCAGCCGTTCGCGCCCGGCATCGTACAGGCGCTGGAAGGCGGCGCGGTCGCGCGGGAGTTCGCCATCGGAAAGGAAGGCCCGGTCGAAGGCGAGTGCCAGGATCTGTTCTTCCAGCGCCGGGGGCTTGCCGCCCTGCCCCGCGTCCGCCGGTGCCTTGGCGTATTGCAGGCGCAGGGTCTGCAGGTTGGGGATACGCCGGCGCAGGTCCTTGACGGTGCTGCGCAGGCGCAGCATCAGCAGGCGGCGCACCCCGGCATGGTGGGCCTCCTGCGCCCGCGCCTGCGCGTCCAGGCAGTGAATGGCCACGCTGTCGCCCTCGTCCACCAGCGCCGGCCACAGGCTCAGCTTGAGGCCGTCGCGCCGGGTCTCGATGCGCTCGGGCAGGTCATCGAAGTCCCAGTCGCGCAGGCCCTCGCGCGCCAGTGGGCAGACTTCGTCCACGGTCCCGGCCCCGGCAGCGGCACGCTCCCCCCATTCGCGTTGCAGTGCGGCCAGATCGCGCGAGACGGCCAGTTCTTCCAGGCCGTCGGCCGAGAGCAGACGGATGCGCAGACGCAGATAGGGGTCGAGCCGGTCCTCATCCCAGGCATCCTCGGGAATACGCACACCGGTGAGCCGGTGCAGCACCTCGGCCAGCGCCTGACGCAGCGGGGTGTCGCTCGGGGTGAGCCGTTCACGCGCGCGCCGCGCGAAGTCGGGCGCGGGCACGAAATGCCGACGCAACGACTTGGGCAAGCCGCGGATCATGGCGGTGATCTTCTCTTCGAGCAGACCCGGCACCAGCCAGTCCACGCGCCCCGGCGCGAGCTGGTTGAGCAGAGGTAACGGCAGGTCCAGGGTGACACCGTCGGCCTCACTGCCCGGCTCGAAGTGGTAGCGCAGCGGCAGGCGCGCACTGTGCAGTTCCAGCGCGTCGGGGAACTGCGCCTCGTCCAGCCCCGGGTCGCGACGGCGGATGTCCTCGGGACGCAGGTGCAGGATCTTCGGGTCCTTGTGGCGGCGCAGCCAGCGCTCGAGCTGGGCGGTGCTGTAGATGCCCTCGGGGATGCGCTGATCGTAGAAGGCGTACAGGGCCTCTTCGTCGACCAGGATGTCACGTCGCCGCGCCTTGGCCTCTTCTTCGTGCAACTCGGCGATCAGCCGCTGGTTGTGGCGCCAGAAGGGCGCGCGGGTGTGCAGCTCGCCTTCCACCAAGCCGAAGCGGATGAACAGCTCGCGCGAGGTCTTCGGGTCAATCGGCCCGTAGTTGACGCGCCGACGCGGCACGATGGGCAGGCCATAGAGGGTGACCTTCTCGTAGGCCCCCACCTGCCCCCGCCGTGCCTGCCAGTGCGGTTCGGAATAGCTGCGGCGCACCAGATGCCCGGCCAGACGCTCGATCCATTCCGGCTGGATGCGCGCCGCGGTGCGCGCATACAGGCGGGTGGTCTCCACCAGCTCGGCGGCCATCACCCAGGCCGGGCGCGACTTGAACAGCACCGAGCCGGGGAACAGGTGGAAGCGGCTGTTGCGCGCGCCCAGGTAGTCGCGCTCGCGCCCCTGCGCGCGCTGGCCGATGTGACTCAGCAGGCCCGAGAGGATGGCCTGGTGGACGGTCTCGTAGCTGGCCGGCTCGCTGTTGTCGCGGTAGCCCATGGCGTGCATCTGCTCGCGCAGCTGGCGATGGATGTCCTCCCATTCGCGCAGGCGCAGCGGGGAGACGAAGTGCTGGCGACAAAGGCGCTCGAACTTGCGCCGCGTGAGGTGGCGCTTGCGCTCCTGCAGAAAGCCCCAGAGTTGCAGCAGCGAGAGAAAGTCCGAATCCTCGTGTGCGAACAGGGCATGCGCCTCGTCGGCCTGCTGCTGCTTGTCCAGCGGGCGTTCGCGCGGGTCCTGCACCGACAGTGCCGCGCCGATCACCAGCAGCTCACGCAGGCAGCCGGTGTGCGCCGCCTCGAGCAGCATGCGGCCGATGCGCGGGTCCACCGGCAGGCGCGCGATCTGGCGTCCCAGGCGGGTGATCTTGCGCGCACCGTCCACCGCGCCGATCTCGTGCAGCAGGCGGTAGCCGTCCTTGATGTAGCGCGCATCCGGCGCATCGACGAAGGGAAAGGTTTCGATGTCGCCGAAACCCAGCAGCTTCATCTGCAGGATGACCGCGGCCAGGTTGGTGCGCTGGATCTCGGGCTCGGTGAAGGCCGGGCGCAAGAGGAAATCCTCTTCGGAATACAGGCGAATGCACACCCCGGGCGCCACCCGGCCGCAGCGCCCCTTGCGCTGCTCGGCGCTGGCCTGCGAGATGGGCTCGATGGGCAGGCGCTGGATCTTGGCGCGCGCCGAATAGCGGCTGATGCGCGCCAGGCCGGTGTCGATCACGTGGCGGATGCCGGGCACGGTGAGCGAGGTCTCGGCCACGTTGGTGGACAGCACGATGCGCCGCGCGCCGCCGGGATGGAAGATGCGCGCCTGCTCGCTCGGGCTCTGGCGCGCATACAACGGCAGGATCTCGGTGGACGGCGGGTGATGCTTGCGCAGATGCTCGGCGGCCTCGCGGATCTCGCGCTCACCCGAGAAGAACACCAGGATGTCGCCGCGGTCCTCGGCGGCCACCTCGTCCACCGCATCGAGCAGCCCTTGCAGGCGATCCACCCCGCCCTCCTCGGCCTCGGGCGGCGGCCGGCAGCGGACATCGACCGGGTAGGTGCGGCCCGAGACCTCGATCACCGGGACATCATCGAAGTGCCGCGCAAAACGCTGCGGGTCGATGGTGGCCGAGGTGACGATCAGCTTCAGGTCCGGGCGCTTCGGCAACAATTGCTTGAGGTAGCCCAGCAGGAAATCGATGTTCAGGCTGCGCTCGTGCGCCTCGTCGATGATGAGGGTGTCGTACTCGTTCAGCCAGCGGTCGCCCTGGATCTCGGCCAGCAGCATGCCGTCGGTGAGCAATTTGATATGGGTGTTGTCCTGCACCCGGTCGGCAAAGCGCACCTTGTAGCCCACCGCCTCGCCCAGCGGGCGTTCCAGCTCCTCGCTGATGCGCGCGGCCAGGCTGCGCGCGGCGATGCGCCGCGGCTGGGTATGGCCGATGCGCCCGGCCACCCCACGCCCCAGCGACAGGCAGATCTTGGGCAGCTGGGTGGACTTGCCCGAGCCGGTCTCGCCACAGAGGATCACCACCTGGTGCTCGGCGATGGCCTTGAACCGCCCCGGATATTCCGGAGACTGTTTTGTTTGAGTCAGGCCGCCTTGGCAGACTCTTTCTGTTGGCGATAATACGCCGCTTCCAACTCCGCCGGTGGCACGTTGCCAATAGGCTCCAGCAGCCGCCGGTGGTTGAACCAGTCCACCCACTCCAAAGTGGCATATTCGACCGCCTCCCTATGCTTCCAGGGGCCTCGCCGGTAGATAACCTCGGCCTTGTACAGACCGTTGATCGTCTCTGCCAGAGCGTTGTCATAGGAGTCCCCTCGGCTACCGACCGAGGCATCAATGCCGGCCCCGGCCAGGCGCTCCGTGTAGCGCACCGACAGGTACTGACAGCCTCGGTCACTGTGGTGCACCAGGCCCTCTGTGTCCTGGCGCGACCATAGCGCCTGCTCCAGCGCATCCAGCACCAGGTCGGTCTTCAGCGACCGGGAGACACGCCAGCCCACGATCCGTCGGGCATAGACGTCCACGACAAACGCCACATAGACAAACCCTGTCCAAGTCGCCACGTAGGTAATGTCCGCCACCCACAACTGATTCGGGCGGGTGGCAGTAAACTGCCGCTTCACCCGGTCCAGTGGTCGTTCCGCCGTCGTGTCGCCGATCGTTGTCCGGCAACGGCGGCCTCACACCACACCCCGCAACCCCATGACACGCATCAGACGTTCCACCGTGCAGCGGGCTACCTCGATGCCTTCCCGGTTGAGCTGCCGCCATACCTTCCTGGCACCGTACACCTGGAAGTTCTCTTCCCAGATCCGTCGAATCTCGTCTGACAGGGCGCGATCCCGCTGCAATCGCCGCGGCAGTCGCTGTGGATCGGCCTCACGGGCCTTGTGCTCATAGTAGGTGGACGGGGCGATCGGCAGCACCGCGCAGATCGGCTCGACCCCGTAACGATCCCTGTGATCGTCGATGTACGCGATCATCTCTTCAGTTTGCGGTCGAGCTCCGCCTGGGCAAAAAAAGCCGACGCCGTCTTCAGAATCTCGTTGGCCCGCCTCAGCTCCCGGTTCTCCCGTTCCAAGGCCTTGAGCCGCTCGCGCTCCGACGTCGTCAGACCCTCACGCAGTCCTTGATCACGCTCGGCCTGTCTCACCCATTTGCGCAGTACAGCCGATCTTGGCCGCGATGGAGGTCATCGCCGCCCATTGGGAATCATGCTCGCCCTGATGATCAAACACCATGCGAACCGCCCGTTCCCGGACCTCAGGGGAATATCTCTTGCTCGTATCCATAGACTCTATCCTCTCAAGAAATGGAGTCTCCGGGAAACCCGGGGCGGTTCACCTCGCGGATCTCCTCGAGCCGCTCGACCACCGGCAGTTCTTCGGGAAAGCGCGGCTGCGGCAGGGCCTCGGCACGCTGCGCGAACAGGGCACGCGAGCGCGCCAGGCGTTGCTCGAAACGCGCCCGCAGATCCGCCGCCTCGGGATCGCGCGCCAGCGCCTGTGCCATGCGCCGCAGGGCGTGGCGATCGCGGATCAGGCAGTCGTCGAAGAAGCGCGGCAGGGAGTCGGCGTTCAAGGCGAGCGGGTCGGCAGATCGGGAAAGGGGCGTATGTTAGCAGAGCAGCAGCCACCGGAAACGGCGCGACAAGGCCGGTATTGCGTCACCTTGTTCGGTGGAAAGGTCTATGGGTCTGCGTCTATCGATTGGCCAGATTTACTTTCATTGAGATATGCAAACTTGCTGTGACCATATCTGATCACCAGCACCGTTACTGCTATCAGCAGAATTGCACTGCCTATACCCAGTATTCTCCAGGTATCCAGATTCTTCATATCCAGAATCAGATATCTTGCCAGAGCCACGATGGCAATATAGAGAGGCATTCTCACGGGCAGCTTTCCTGATTCCAGATACACTGCAACCATTGCCAACACCTCAAGGTAAATGAACATCAACAAGAGATCGGCCAGCGACACCCTGCCAACCTCCAGCATGGAGGATACTTCAAACCCAAAGGCAATCAATGTTGATATCGAAACTATTCCCAGGCCGACGCTTTCTATCGAACGAAGCAACCTTGTGCTTTTTTCTTTTACATCTTTCAAGATAAAGATACCTCTACAATGCAAAGCCAACGTCTCGCGCAATCTGCAACCAGCTGCATGGCAGCCGAAAGTGAACGACACTCTTCGGCGCCCGAATCGGCACTAGTGTCAGCACCCTGCCCAGAAGGTTATGGCTCCTGCCTGCCATGATGGAAACAAAGATAAGCCAGCCCGATCCAAATATCGAGCACCAAGGAACCCCTGAACAAGTCCACATTCTCCCCCATGATATGGGGGAGGTTGGGGGGGGACCTGACGGACAAGGAGTTATGCCTCCTCCGGACCTCCCCAGCAAGCAGGGGAGGAACTTGTCCGGAGGTTTCCCAACGCCCTCATCAAAGGCTTGCAGAAGAGGCGCGGTTCTTGCGTCCCTTGTGGTTGGTTTTTTGCCCCCCTCAATGAGGCGTGATGCCGTCCTGGAGATAGAAGGCCGCCAATTCCAGGTCGCCGGGGCGGGTGATCTTGATGTTGCTGGCGAGTCCTTCGACCAGCAGGGCCGCATGTCCGGCCCATTCCATGGCACTCGCCTCGTCGGTCACGGTCACGCCGGCGGCGAGCGCGCCTTCGATGGCCTCGCGCAGGGCGCGCAGGCGGAACATCTGCGGAGTAAAGGCGTGCCAGAGGTGTTCGCGCTCGACGGTGCGGCGCACCCGATCGTCCTCGCCGCTGCGTTTCATGGTGTCGCGCACCGGCACGCCCAGCAGGCCGCCGGCCGCGTCGCTGGCCTCCACCCGTTCGATCAGGCGGCTGATCTCCTCGCGGCGCACGCAGGGACGGGCGGCATCGTGCACCAGCACCCAGTCGTCGGGGGCAGCGCGTCGTTCGAGCGCGAGCAGGGCATTGAGCACCGAGTGGACCCGCTCTGTCCCGCCGGGCACCCGCACCAGATCGGGGTGCATGGCGTATTCGGTGTCTTCCCACCAGGCGTCCTGCTCGCCCAGGGCGATGTAGAGGCCATCGATGCCGGGGTGCAGCAGCAGGCGCTCGACAGTGTGCTCGATGACGGTCCGCCCGCCCAGCGGCAGGTACTGCTTGGGGATGTCCGAGCCCATGCGCCGCCCCACCCCGGCGGCGGGGATCACGGCCCAGCGTCGTGGTTCACTCATGCCCTGCCCCCGCTTCCGGTTCGATCAACTGAAAGTAGGTCTCGTCCTCGCGGATCAGGCCCAGCTCGCGCCGCGCCCGCGCCTCGATGGCATCGGCGTCCTTGCGCAGGCTCTCGACCTCGGCGCGCAGGGCGGCATTGCGCGCCCGCAACGCCTCGATACGCGCCTGCTGGTCGGCCAGCTGGTGCTCGAGCGCACGCACCTCGGCCAGGCTGCCCTCGCCCACCCAGAGGCGGTATTGCAGCATCAGGAACAGCACGGCCAACAGCGCGATCACGAGCCGGATCGGCCAGCTCATGCGTGCCCGCCTCCCTGCGCAGGACGCACAAAGGCCCCCGCGGGGGCCTTTTCGGCGGTCGTTCCGGTACCGGCGCGTCGGGTCAGAAGCAGGGGAAGGCCTCCTTGCCGGCCCACACTGCCTCGTCGCCCAGCGATTCCTCGATGCGGATCAGCTGGTTGTACTTGGCCACGCGGTCGGAACGCGACAGCGAGCCGGTCTTGATCTGGCCGGTGCCGGTGGCCACCGCCAGGTCGGCGATGGTGGTGTCCTCGGTCTCACCCGAGCGGTGCGAGATGACCGCGCTGTAGCCGGCATCCTGCGCCATGCGGATCGCCGCCAGCGTCTCGCTGAGGGTGCCGATCTGGTTGAACTTGATGAGGATGGAATTGGCGATGCCGCGGTCGATACCCTCGCGCAGGATCTGCGTGTTGGTCACGAACAGGTCGTCGCCGACCAGTTGCACACGCGAACCCAGACGCTCGGTGAGCAGCTTCCAGCCGTCCCAGTCGCCCTCGTCCATGCCGTCCTCGATGGAGATGATGGGATACTGGTCCACCCAACCGGCAAGAAAATCCACGAAGCCGGCCGCGTCGAAGGACTTGCCCTCGGAGGCCAGCACGTACTTGCCGTCCTTGTAGAACTCGGAGCTGGCCGCATCCAGGCCCAGGTAGATGTCCTCGCCCGGCTTCAGGCCGGCTTTCTCGATGGCCTCGAGGATCACCTCGATGGCCTCTTCGTTGGAGCGCAGGTTGGGCGCAAAGCCCCCCTCGTCGCCCACGGTGGTGGCCAGGCCACGGCCGCCGAGTACCGACTTGAGGGCGTGGAAGACCTCGGCACCGAAGCGCACCGCCTCGCGGATCGAGCCGGCGTTGACCGGCAGAATCATGAATTCCTGCAGATCGACGCTGTTGTCGGCGTGCTCGCCGCCGTTGATGATGTTCATCATCGGCACCGGCATGCGGTAATTGCCATCACCCAGGTGCTGATACAGGGCCATGGCCTGCTCCTGCGCGGCGGCGTGCGCGGCGGCCAGCGAGACGGCGAGGATGGCATTGGCGCCCAGGCGCGACTTGTTCTCGGTGCCGTCGAGCTCGATCATGGCCGTATCCAGGGCCTGCTGGTCGCTCACCTCCATGCCGCGCAGACGGTCGGCGATCTCGCCGCTGGCATTCCCCACGGCCTTGAGCACGCCCTTGCCCAGGTAGCGCGACTTGTCGCCGTCGCGCAGTTCCAGCGCCTCGCGCGAGCCGGTAGAGGCACCGGACGGCGCGGCAGCGCGGCCGATGGCACCGTCGGCGGTGATGACATCCGCCTCGATGGTGGGGTTGCCGCGCGAATCGAGGATCTCGCGGGCCCGGACTTCGATGATTTCAGACATGCACTACTCCTGAAAACCTATTGTTATTTCGATAAACCTTGCCATCCGGCAGCCAGCGCTACAGGGTCGCCTCGATGAAGCCGCGCGCCTTGACCACCTGGTCGAGCGCGACCAGGGTCTCGAGCAGCTCGCGCATGCGGTCGAGCGGCCAGGAATTGGGGCCGTCGGAGAGCGCGCGCTCGGGATCGGGATGGGTCTCCATGAACAGGCCGGCCACGCCGGCGGCCACCGCCGCGCGCGCCAGTACCGGCACGTGCTGACGTTCGCCGCCCGAGCAGTCGCCACGCCCGCCCGGCTGCTGCACCGAGTGGGTGGCGTCGAACACCACCGGGCAGCCGGTCTCGCGCATCACCGCCAGGCCGCGCATGTCCGAGACCAGGGTGTTGTAGCCGAAGCTCACGCCGCGCTCACAGACCATGATCTGTTCGTTGCCGGTCGCTTTCGCCTTGGCCGCCACCTTGGCCATGTCCCAGGGCGCGAGAAACTGTCCCTTCTTGATGTTCACCGGGCGGCCAGTGCGCGCCACGTTCTGGATGAAATTGGTCTGCCGGCACAGGAAGGCCGGGGTCTGCAACACGTCGACCACCTCGGCCACCTCGTCGAGCGGCGTGTCCTCATGCACGTCGGTGAGCACCGGCACGCCGATCTGTTCCTTCACCTGTTGCAGGATGCGCAGGCCTGCTTCCAGCCCCGGTCCGCGAAAACTCTCGTGCGAGGTGCGGTTGGCCTTGTCGAAGGACGACTTGTAGATGAAGGGCACACCAAGCGCGTCGGTGATCTCCTTGAGACGACCGGCCACATCCAGTGCCGACTGCTCGCTCTCGATCACGCAGGTGCCGGCAATCAGGAACAGGGGCCGGTCGATGCCGACCTCGAATCCACAGAGCTTCATGCTGTCTCCACCGCCTGCGAGGCGCCCAGGCGCTTTTCACGATACGCCAGCGCGGCCTCGAGAAAACCGCTGAACAACGGATGGCCGTAGCGTGGTGTGGAGGTGAACTCGGGGTGGAACTGGCAGGCCACGAACCAGGGGTGATCGGGTATCTCGACCATCTCCACCAGGCGGCCGTCGATGGAGGTGCCGGCGACCTTGAGGCCGGCGTCTTCCAGGTCCTGCCGGTAGCCGTTGTTGAACTCGTAGCGATGACGGTGGCGCTCGCGGATCACGTCCTTGCCATAGAGCCGGCGCGCAATGGTGCCCTTGGCCAGCTTGCAGGGCTGTGCGCCCAGGCGCATGGTGCCGCCCAGGTCGGTGTTCTCGCTGCGCTGCTCGACGGTGCCGTCGGGATTGAGCCACTCGGTGATCAGTGCGATCACCGGGTGCGGGGTGTCACGCACGAACTCGGTGCTGTGCGCACCCTCCAGCCCGGCCACGTGGCGCGCGTACTCGATGACCGCCACCTGCATGCCCAGGCAGATGCCCAGATAGGGGATGCCGTTCTCGCGTGCGTGCCGCGCAGCGGCGATCTTGCCCTCGACCCCGCGCTCGCCGAAGCCGCCGGGCACCAGGATGGCGTCCATGTCGTGCAGCGCCGTCAGGGTGCCATCGGACTCCAGCTCCTCGGAATCGATGAAGTGGATGTTGACCTTGCGCCGCGCGCGGATGCCGGCGTGGATCAGCGCCTCGTTGAGCGATTTGTACGACTCGGTGAGATCGACGTACTTGCCCACCATGGCGATGTCCACCTCACCCTCGGTGTAGGTCAGGCCATCGACCACCGCCTGCCATTCCGAAAGGTCGGCCGGAGGCACCTCCAGGCGCAACTGTTCGACCACGATGTCGTCGAGCTCCTGCTCGCGCAGCAGCAAGGGGATGCGGTAGATGCTGTCGGCATCCACCGCCGAGATCACCGCGCGCTCGGGCACATTGGTGAACAGCGCGATCTTGCGCCGCTCGCCCTCGGGGATGGGCTGCTCGGCACGACACATCAGCACATCGGGCTGGATACCGATCGAGCGCAGCTCCTTGACCGAGTGCTGGGTGGGCTTGGTCTTGATCTCGCCGGCGGTGCGGATATAGGGCACGAGGGTGAGATGCACAAACATGGCATTCTCGCGGCCCAGCTCCACGCCCATCTGGCGGATGGCCTCGAGGAAGGGCAGCGACTCGATGTCGCCCACGGTGCCACCGATCTCCACCAGCACCACGTCGGCCCCGCCCGCGCCCACGCGGATGCATTCCTTGATCTGGTTGGTGATGTGCGGGATCACCTGTACCGTGGCGCCCAGGTACTCGCCGCGGCGCTCCTTGCGGATCACCTGGTCGTAGATCTGGCCGGTGGTGAAGTTGTTGTTCTTCCCCATCGTGGTGCGGATGAAGCGCTCATAGTGCCCCAGGTCGAGATCGGTCTCGGCGCCATCCTCGGTGACGAATACCTCGCCATGCTGGAAGGGGCTCATGGTGCCCGGATCCACATTGATGTAGGGATCGAGCTTGATCATGGTGACAGAGAGGCCCCGGGCTTCGAGAAGCGCCCCCAGGGAAGCTGCGGCAATACCCTTGCCAAGGGACGAGACGACACCGCCCGTGATGAAGATGCACTTGGTCATGTGGCCGAAAGAGACAGCTCGTGGAAAGGGTTACGGACGGGAGACAAGTGTACTAGGAATCGCTGCCGGCGTCAGTGCCTTTCGCCCCGGGGACGGCCTCCTGCATGTGGGAGCGGCGTCCCCGCCGCGAACGGTTCGACCCGGAGACAGCCCCCACCCCTCTGCCCGAATCAGACCCGCCACGCACACCGCAAAAAACGACATAAATCAAGTCGCATTGGACACCACCAAAATTACTTTATCAACAGATGCTTAACGACAAAACCCGGACGCATTTCGGCTGGCGACCCCCAGGTATCTGGACTATATTTTTTGTCCAACAGGGACGATGACGCCACCGGACATCCAGGCCGGCGCCATGAAACAAACCACAAAGTCAGGAGTATTTATCGATGCGCATGATCGCGAAGACCCTGGGTGCCATGACCCTGGTCGGCACCCTTGCACTGACCCTGTCGTCCGCCCAGGCCAGTTCCTGGGGGCCCTGGGGCAACAACGGCTCCGGCTACGGCAACAGCCGTGGCAGCGGCGACTTCGTCGGCGACGGCACCGGCGAGGGCCAGGCTGAGTTCGGCATGAATTTCAAGGGCCGCGGCAACACCCGTGGCAACTTCCGGGGGACGGGAGACACCGACTGGAGCGGCAACACCTCCAGCTACGACGCCCCCTACGGGTACGGGTATCCCGGCTATGGCTATGGTTATCCGCCGCCCCCGCCACCGGCCTACGGCACCCCCTACGGCGCTCCCTGGGGCGGACCGGGTTATCGCCCGATGATGCCCATGATGCCACCGCCCGGCTACTATCCGCCGCAACCGCCCCGGCAGCAGCCGGCACCCCAGCCACAACAGCAACAACCCCAGCCCCCGGCACCTCAGCAACGCTGAGACCGCCCCGAAAAATCAATCTGGGTTAAGGAAAAGGCCGCCGTCCCCGGACTGCGGCCTTTTTTATGCCGAAAAAGCTGGCATATGGCTGTGGTTCACGCCAAAATCTGAAGCACGAGTCACAGCAGGATCAGCAATCCATGGGCGAGAAATCCAAGGTCGTATCGATCGATGGCATCAAAGTGGCTTGCGCCAATTGCAGCCTGGCCACCCTGTGCCTGCCCTACGGGCTCGAATCGCAAGATGTCGAACGTCTGGAGAATATCGTCAAGCGTAACAAGCCCATCCAGCGCGGCCAGTTGCTGTATGGGCCGGGCGACCAGTTCCGCAGCCTGTACGTGGTCAAGACCGGCGCGGTCAAGACCTTCACTCAGACCCCGGCCGGCGACGAGCACGTCATTGGCTTCCACCTGCCTGGCGAGATCCTCGGGCTCGACGCCATCCAGGACAACCAGCACGGCTGTTTCGCCAAGGCCCTGGAGACCACCGCGGTGTGCGAGCTGCCGTTCGAGAAGCTCGAGCACCTGGCCACCGCCATTCCCGGCCTGCAGCACCAGATGCTGCGTCTGCTCAGCCGCGAGGTGAGCGCCGAGGCCAACATGATCTCGCTGCTCAACAACAGCACCGCCGAGGAGCGCCTGGCCTCCTTCCTGCTCAGCCTGTCCGAGCGTTTCCGCCGCCGCGGCTTCTCGCCCACCGACTTCTTCCTGGCCATGTCACGGCAGGACATCGGCAGCTACCTGGGACTGGCGCTGGAGACGGTCAGCCGACTGTTCACCCGCTTCCAGGAACAGGGCGTCCTCGAGGTCGATCGCAAGCACGTGAAGATCAAGGACCTGGATCATCTCAAGCAACTGCTGCGTCACCACACGCCCTGCCACGCCTCTCTGAACCGCTCTTCTTGACCCACCTCAAAGGGAGCGCGACATAAAGTGTTCCCTTATATCGTGTTCAGTTCCATTTGATCTGGGTCAAGGACGGAATTGCCCATCGGATTAGTCTCCCGCTCAGGCGGCAATTTTGTCGCCGAAGCCCTTTTCACTTGGGAGTTGGGAGACGCAAATGCAAGCAGAAACCTATAATTACAAGGTCGTGCGGCAATTTGCGATCATGACCGTCATCTGGGGCATCGTCGGGATGCTCGTCGGCGTGATCATTGCGGCACAGTTGGCCTTTCCGGACCTCACCCACGGCATCCCCTGGCTGAGTTACGGCCGGCTCCGGCCGTTGCACACCAACGCGGTCATCTTCGCCTTCGGCGGATCGGCCCTGTTCTCCACGTCCTATTACGTGGTGCAGCGGACCTGCCAGACCCGGCTGTTCTCCGACAAGCTGGCCGCCTTCACCTTCTGGGGATGGACGGCGATCATCGTGCTGGCCGCCATCACCCTGCCGCTGGGCATCACCACCACCAAGGAATACGCCGAACTCGAATGGCCGATCGACCTGCTCATCACCGTCGTCTGGGTGAGCTACGCGATCGTGTTCTTCGGCACCATCGCCAAACGCCGGGTCAAGCACATTTACGTGGCCAACTGGTTCTACGGCGCCTTCATCCTGACCATCGCCCTGCTGCATGTGGTCAACAGCGTCGAGATCCCGGTTACCCTGACCAAGTCCTACAGCTTCTACCCGGGCGCCGTCGATGCCATGGTGCAGTGGTGGTACGGCCACAACGCGGTGGGCTTCTTCCTCACCGCCGGCTTCCTCGGCATGATGTACTACTTCGTGCCCAAGCAGGCCGGCCGGCCGGTGTATTCCTACCGCCTCTCGGTGGTGCACTTCTGGGCGCTGATCTCCACCTACATGTGGGCCGGTCCGCACCACTTGCACTACAGCGCCCTGCCCGACTGGACCCAGACCATGGGCATGGTCTTCTCCCTGATCCTGCTGGCACCCTCCTGGGGCGGCATGATCAACGGCATCATGACCCTCTCGGGCGCCTGGCACAAACTGCGCACCGACCCGATCCTGAAGTTCCTGATCGTGTCGCTGTCGTTCTACGGCATGTCCACCTTCGAGGGGCCGATGATGTCGATCAAGACCGTCAACGCCCTGTCGCACTACACCGACTGGACCGTCGGCCACGTGCACTCCGGCGCCCTGGGCTGGGTGGCCATGGTGTCGATCGGTTCGCTGTATTACCTGATCCCGCGCCTGTTCGGGCGTGAGTCCATGTACAGCACCAAGCTGGTCGAACTGCACTTCTGGATCGCCACCATCGGCGTGGTGCTCTACATCGCTGCCATGTGGATCGCCGGCGTCATGCAGGGTCTGATGTGGCGCGCCGTCAACGCGGACGGCACCCTGACCTACTCCTTCATCGAGTCGGTCGAGCGGACCTATCCGTTCTACTACGTGCGCCTGCTCGGCGGCCTGCTGTTCCTCACCGGCATGCTGATCATGGCCTACAACACCTGGAAGACCGTGTCCGACGCGAAGGCCGTCGATGACACCGTCCCGGCCGCAGCCTGACAGGAGGACAAGTCATGTCACATGAAGTAGTCGAAAAGAATGTCGGCCTGCTGGCCATCCTGATCCTGCTGGTGGTCAGTGTCGGCGGCCTGGTGGAGATCGTTCCGCTGTTCTTCATGAGCGACACCACCGAACCGGCGCCGGGGGTACACAAGTACAGTACCCTGCGCCTGGAAGGCCGCGACATCTATATCCGCGAGGGCTGCCACACCTGCCACTCGCAGATGATCCGTCCCTTCCGCGCCGAGACCGAGCGCTACGGCCACTACTCCGTCGCGGGCGAGTCGGTGTACGACCACCCCTTCCTGTGGGGCTCCAAGCGCACCGGCCCGGACCTGGCCCGCGTGGGCGGTCGCTACAGCGACGACTGGCACTATGCGCACCTCTACAACCCGCGTGACGTGGTGCCCGAGTCCAACATGCCCGCCTTCACCTGGCTGTTCGACAACAAGCTGGACGGCAAGGACACCGCGGCCAAGATGCGTGCCCTGAACACGGTCATCGCGGCCACCTGTCCGAAGTGCGAGCTCTACACCGATGAAGAGATCGCCAACGCCCAGAAGGAAGTCGCCGGCAAGACCGAGGCAGAGGCCGTGGTGGCCTACCTGCAGGGTCTCGGCCTGGCTTCCAAGCAGTGGTAAGGAGGACCCGGCATGTTCGACATCACGCTCAACGACATCCGGGCCTGGCATACCGCGGTGATGCTGTTTACCTTCATCGGCATCATCCTCTGGGCCTACAGCAAGAACCGTCGTCCAGCCTTCGACGAGGCTGCCAACCTGCCGTTCGCCGACGAGACCCTGCATCAGCAGTCCGTTGAAGCGCTTCAGGCAGAAGACGCATCCAACAAGGAGAATCTGTCATGAGTGCATTCTGGAGTGGATGGATCATCGTCCTCAGCGGCCTGAACATCATCGCCTGCTGGTGGCTGATCCGCTGGACCATGAAGAAGCGGGCCGGCGAATCGGCCCAGGGCGACGTCACCGGCCATGTCTGGGACGGCGATCTGCAGGAATACAACAATCCCCTGCCCCGTTGGTGGCTGTGGTTGTTCTACGGCACCCTGGTGTTCGCTGTCATCTACCTCATCCTGTATCCCGGCATGGGCAACTGGAAGGGGATCCTCGGCTGGTCGTCCCACGGCAGCCAGTACGAGGCGGAGATGGCGCGGGTCCACGCCAAGTACGACCCCATCTACAAGCAGTACGCCGCGGTACCGGTGGCCGAGCTGGCCAGCAAGCCCGAGTACAAGGAAGCACGCGAGATGGGCAAGCGCCTGTTCCTGACCTACTGCATGCAGTGTCACGGTTCGGACGCTGCCGGCGCACGGGGTTTCCCCAACCTTACCGACAACGACTGGCTGCATGGCGGCAAGCCCGAGGACATCGTCAAGAGCATCACCGATGGCCGTACCAGCATCGGCATGCCCGCACATGCCCACCTGGGTGACGACAAGATCGCCAAGCTGACCCAGTACGTGCTCAGCCTGAGCGGTCGTGCCTCCGACCAGGCCGCCGCCGAGGAAGGCAAGCAATTGTTCACCTCGGCGGGTTGTGTCGGCTGCCATGGTCTGGACGCCAAGGGCAACCAGGCCCTGGGCGCGCCCAACCTGACCGACAACATCTGGCTCTATGGCGGCAGCCCCAAGACCATCGAGAAGAGCATTCGCGAGGGTCGCAAGGGCGTCATGCCGGCGCACAAGAAGCTGCTTGGCGAGGACAAGATCCACCTTCTCGCAGTCTACGTGAAGAGCCTCTCCAACCAGTAATACACTGGTAACACGTGCCGGGCGGAGAACTCTCCGCCCGGCCCACCCGACATCCATCATCATCGACCAGGGAAGCACCGCCGTGGCCACTTTGCCCGTGACCAAGACACCGACCGAGTCCATCCCGCTGGTGCAGAAGATCGTTTCCATCCTGTGGCCTTCGTTCCTCACCGCCGCGGGTGCGACGATCCTTTTCTTCGCGGTCTTCGATCCACGCACCCTGGCCGAACTGCACCAGATCACCGGCCTTTCACGACTGGCCGGCTACACCCTGGGCTTCTTCGGTTTCTGGCTGCTGACCTCGATCAGCAGCGCCCTGACCTGTTACTTCCGCAGACCCTGTCACGAACAGGCTCCTACCAGCACCGAGGGTAACGACGTTGAGCAGTAATGACGCAACCCACACCGCCGACGCCAACGGCGGCGAACTCTACCAGAAGCACAAGAAGGTCTATGTGCGCGAGGTGCACGGCCTGTTCGCCACCCTGCGCAACACCGCCATGGTGGTCCTGCTGGGCCTGTACTACGGCGTGGCCTGGATCAACTGGGACGGTCACCAGGCCGTGCTGTTCGACCTGCCGGCCCGCAAGTTCTACCTGTTCGGCCTGGTGTTCTGGCCACAGGACTTCATCTACCTGTCGGCACTGCTGATCATCGCCGCCATCGCCCTGTTCATGTTCACCTCCCTGGCCGGGCGCCTGTGGTGCGGCTATGCCTGCCCGCAGACGGTCTGGACCGAGATCTACATGCTCATGGAACGCTGGATCGAGGGTGACGGCCGCAAGCAGCGCAAGCTCGACCAGGGCAAGCACGACGCCCACTACTACCGCGTCAAGATCACCAAGCACGCGCTCTGGCTGGCCTTCTCGCTGTGGACCGGTTTCACCTTCGTGGGCTATTTCACGCCCATCCGCGAGTTGGCACACAACTTCATCACCTGGAACCTCGGCCCCTGGGAGGCCTTCTGGATCTTCTTCTACGGCTTCGCCACCTATGGCAACGCCGGGTTCCTGCGCGAACAGGTCTGCATCTACATGTGCCCCTATGCGCGCTTCCAGAGCGCCATGTTCGACCGCGATACCCTGGTCATCAGCTACGACGTCAAGCGCGGCGAGCCGCGCTCGCGTAAACCGAAAAAGAACGCCGCCGACGGCGAGAAGACCGGCGATTGCGTGGACTGCGGCCTGTGCGTCCAGGTCTGCCCCACCGGCATCGACATCCGCAACGGCCTGCAATACCAGTGCATCGGCTGCGCCGCCTGTGTCGATATCTGCGACCAGGTCATGGAGAAGATCGGCAAGCCCAAGGGGCTGATCCGCTACACCACCGAGAATGCGCTGGAAGGCAAGCCCACGCATATCCTGCGCCCGCGGCTGTTCGTCTACATCGGCATCCTGACGCTGGTCACCGGCCTGCTGTTCTGGGCCATCCTGTCGCGTACGCCGCTCGAGATAGACATCATCCGCGATCGCAGCGCCCTCTATACCGAAAACCAGATGGGCCTGATCGAGAACGTCTACCGGTTGAAGGTCATCAACATGGACCAGCATCCACACGACTTCGAGATCACTGTCGAGGGCATCGAAGGCATCTCGCTGGTCGGCAAGTCGCCGTTGGTGGTGCATGTCGAGAGCGGCGACGTGGTTGACGTGCCGGTGCGCGTCCAGGTCGATCCCGAATCGATCCATTCGCGCTCCACCCAGATCTTCTTCAATGTGCTCGCCCGCGACAGGCACGAGCTGTTCCGCCATGAACCGGCCCGCTTCCTCGGCCCCGTATCCCGATGAACCCTGATTTCCAGGAGAACAACGCCATGCGCACTGCAGACGAATTGCTGCCCCGCCCCTGGTATCGCCAGTTCTGGCCCTGGTTTCTCATCAGTATCCCGCTGGCCGCCATCGTCGCCTCGATCGTGACCATCAACCTGGCGATCGACAGTAACGATGGCCTGGTGGTGGACAACTACTACAAGAAGGGCCTGGCGATCCACCTGGATGCCGAGGCCCTGCAACGGGCTCGCAACCTGGGCGTGGAGGCCGATATCCGCATCTCGCAGGCCAAGCACCTGCTCGATCTGAACCTGAAAACGCGTTCGCAACAGGCCCAGGGTCGGTTACAGATCGCCCTGCGCCACCCCACCCAGGCCCATCACGACCTGCTGCTTGACCTGGTTCCCGCCGGGCCCCATCACTATCGGGCCGAGTTGCCTGCCGACATGGCGCGGGTCAACTGGGTGATCCAGCTCAGCGCCCCGGAGAGCGGCTGGCAACTGCACGGCCGCATCGACAACAACCAGGACGAGGCGCAGCTGCTGCTGCGCTGAAGGGGCGCAGCGAAGAAAGACAAGGAGATAGCCGGCCTCTCTTTCGTTCCCCTCCGGGGAAAGGGCCGGAACCCGGGGCCGAGGGGGAGAAGCACCACGAACTTGCCCCCTGCCCGCTCCGGGGAGAGGGCGGGAGTGAGCGGCATCAGCCCTCGGCACGCCACAGGGTCTTGCCGCCCGAGGCCTTGTCGATGGCAGCCAGCCGTTGTTCATGGCGCGCGAGCTCCTCGGCGCTGGCGCGCACCACCCGCAGCGGCGGACGATCGGCTGGCAGACGGCGGATGCCCGAGGCCTCGCCCTCGCTCGACTCACCGTCTTCTTCCCCCTCCAGGCTGAGCGTCTTCTGGCCACCGGTCATGGCCAGGTACACATCGGCCAGGATCTCGGCATCGAGCAGTGCGCCGTGCTTGGTGCGATGCGCATTGTCGATGTCGTAGCGCCCGCACAGGGCATCCAGGCTGTTGCGCTGCCCCGGGTGCATCTCGCGCGCCATCACCAGCGTGTCGGTGATCTCGCACAACTCGGCCATGCGCGGCCCCTCCGGCAGGCGCGCGAACTCGGCGTCGATGAAGCCCACATCGAACGGTGCGTTGTGGATGATGACCTCGGCCCCACGCAGGTAGGCGATGAACTCCTCGGCAATGTCGGCAAAGCGCGGCTTGTCGGCCAGGAACTCGTTGGTGATGCCGTGCACCTCGACCGCGCCGGCATCGATCTCGCGATCCGGCTGCAGGTAGACATGGAAATTGTTGCCGGTGAGCCGCCGGTCGATCAGCTCGACACAGCCGATCTCGATGATACGGTGCCCCTGCGCCGGCTCCAGGCCGGTGGTCTCGGTATCCAGCACGATCTGGCGCTTGCCTGCCTCGCTCACCCTTCCATCTCCTCGATACCGCGGTTGGCCAGTGCATCCGCGCGTTCGTTCTCCGCGTGCCCGGTATGCCCGCGCACCCACTGCCATTCGATGTCATGGCGACCGGCGGCCTCCTCCAGGCGCTGCCACAGGTCGGCGTTCTTCACCGGCTTCTTCGCACTGGTCTTCCAGCCATTGCGTTTCCAGTTGTGGATCCACTGGGTGATACCGTTCTTCACGTACTGCGAATCGGTGGTGACGATCACCCGGCTGGGCCGCCTCAGCGCCTCCAGACCGCGGATCACCGCCATCAGCTCCATGCGATTGTTGGTCGTCTCCGGCTCACCGCCCCACAGTTCCTTTTCCACGTCGCCATAGCGCAGCAGGGCACCCCAGCCTCCGGGACCGGGGTTGCCCCTGCAGGCGCCATCGGTAAAGAGTTCCACCGGCTTGTTCATGTCGTGTCGTTTTCCCGTTTCATCGAACCGCGCGCGGAGGGCTCGACCACCCCACGCGGCGAAAGCACGCGCAAGGCCCGCCAGCGCGGGCGGATCGGGGTCACGGTGGACACCCGCTTGACTGCGCGGATCACGTAGACCCCGGCGAACATCGGCCACAGGCGCCGTGCCAACCGCTCGAAGCGTCCCGGTGGTCCCGCGCCCAGCGCAACGTGCGCCAATGACAGACCGAAACCGGTGACATCGGTGTATTCGATATCGAAACCCAGCAGACCCAGCCAGTCGGCCACCCGGCGGTAGGAGAGAAAATGCCCGCACCAGGGCACCTGGCCACGCCGCTTGAGAAACCAGCGCCATATCCCCCACAAGCTGAAAGGGTTGAAACCGACGATCAGCACCCGCCCCTCGGGAATCAGTACGCGCTCGACCTCGCGCAGCACCTGTTGCGGATCGAGCGCATAGTCCAGCCCATGGTGCAGCACGGCCACGTCGATGGCATCGGTGCGCAGCGGCAGGCGCTCGCCCTCGGCGAGAATATCCAGGGTGTCATCGCCCGTCCCCAGGCGCAGCTTTTCACGCACCGGGCAATCCGCCACGCCGGACAGGTCGCCGGCCACCCCCTGAATGTCCACCAGGTAGTAACCGAACAGCCCCTCCGACAAGCGCCTCAACAGGGCCTGCTCGGCCTGCAACAACGGGCGTCCAGCCTCGCCGGTGAACCACTGACACAGGGCCTGGCGGAATTCGGGGGAGGCCCCTTCACAGGTGGGAGTGGTGTGCATCAGAGTGGTTGGATCCCGCTGGATTTCGTATAGTCCCGCGCCATGATTTGCGCGCCGGACACCGCCATAGCCCTCGATTCTGACCAAAGCCGCCGCTTCCGGCAATGGCTGATTCCGGCCGCTCGCCTGGCCCTGCTCGCGGCCCTGCTGTCGCTGACCGGCTGTGTGCTCCCGCCAGGCGAGCCCACGGTGCGCCCCGATACCCCGCCAGCCCCTGAAACGAAAGCCCCCCGCCCGCGCACGGGGCAATGCCGACACCCCCATCGGTCGATGTCGAAACGGCGTCGGCAGACAGGGAGCTGCCGACAAACGTTCCCGCCCCCCCTGCCGACCTCTGGGAACGGCTGCGCCGGCGCTTCCGCTTCCAGGGTCTCGAACACCCGCGCATCGAGGCCGAGCTGAACCGCCTGCGCCGCCACCCGGCCGCGCTGCGCGCCCTGTTCAACCGCGCCACACCTTACCTGTACTACATCACCAACGAGGTGGAAACCCGCGACATGCCGGGCGAGATCGCCCTGCTGCCGATGGTGGAGAGCGGTTTCCGGCCCCGGGCCTATTCGCCCAACGGCGCCGCGGGACTGTGGCAGTTCATGCCGGGCACCGCGCACATGCTGGGGCTGCGCAGAGACCGCTGGTACGATGGGCGGCGTGATGTGCTCGCCGCCACTCCGACCGCCCTGAAATACCTCGAGATCCTGCGCCGCCAACTCGACGACGACTGGCTGCACGCGCTCGCCGCCTACAACTGCGGCATCGGTACGGTGCGCCAGGCCATTCGCCGCGCCACCAGGGCACGGCGCTCGATCGCCTACTGGGAACTGGACCTGCCGGACGAGACCGACGCCTACGTGCCACGCCTGCTGGCGATCGCGCGCATCGTCGCCGATCCCGACGCCTTCGGTATTGCCCTGCCGTCACTCGCCGATCGGCCGCAATTTGCCACCATCGAAATCGACGCCCCACTGGACCTGGCGGTCGCCGCCAGGCTGGCCGAGGTCCCCCTGGCCGAGTTCCTGCGTCTGAACCCGGCCTACCCGCGCGGAGTGACCCCGCCCGACCGGCCCGCCACCCTGCTGATCCCGGTCGAGCGCCAGGCGGCTTTCAAGGAGGCGCTGGCGGCCCTGCCGAAACGCCAGTGGCGACACTGGGCGGAACACCGCGTGAAAAAGGGCGACAGCCTGATCCGCATCGCCCGGCGCTACCGCGTGAGCGTGAGCGCGATCCGCCAGGCCAATGGCCTGCGCGGTCACCTGATCCGTACCGGACGCATCCTGCGCATTCCGCTCGCCGGCCAGGCCAGCGACCGCCAGCAGGGCATCGCCGTGCGCCACGGCCCGCGTATCCGCTACCGGGTCCGCAAGGGCGACTCACTCTACACCATCGCACGCAAGTTCCAGGTGTCGGTACGTGATCTCAAGCGCTGGAACAAGGTGGGACGCTACATCCGGCCCGGCCAACGCCTGGTCGTCTATCCCGGCAGCGCGGGCTGAGACACCTCGTTTGCAAGCCTGCCCCCCGCTTGGCGACTATCGGCCAGCATGGGGCACATGGATAGCGATGACACCCACTCGGGGGCATACGCGGTCCCAGCCCTCGACACCTGCCAGATCACCTGCTGCGGGTACACCAGACCTGCATGGCCATGGACAGGCAGTGTCTGAATTACCTGTGGGAGCGGCATCTCCGCCGCGAACCTTCGGCCCGGGGACGGGCCTCCTACATTACCTGTGGGAGCGGCGTCCCCGCCGCGAACCTTCGGCCCGGGGACGGGCCTCCTACATTACCTGTGGGAGCGGCATCTCCGCCGCGAACCTTCGGCCCGGGGACGGGCCTCCTACATTGCCTGTGGGAGCGGCGTCCCCGCCGCGAACCTTCGGCCCGGGGACGGGCCTCCTACATTGCCTGTGGGAGCGGCGTCCCCGCCGCGAACCCTCCGGCTGACTCGGGAACGATTCCTGCGGGCAAACCAGCCCACTTTGCACAATGACAGAAAAGAGCTGCAACACGCTTGCCACGTCCTGCCCCCTATTCCTGCTCGTCGCAGTTGGCCACGCACACCCGGCGGCTGCGCACCTCGCCCCCGCAGCCGATGTAACAGGCGCGGAAGCTCGCATCGCAGTCGCAGTCACGCCGGCAATCGGCCTGGTAACGTGCCACCAGGGATTCCAGCGTCGGTTCCGCAGGGCGCTCCGGCGGATCCGGCAACACGAGCGCATCCCTTTCGCGGCGCAGGCGGTTCAGCTCGCTGCAGCCGGAGCGCTCATCCCGGGTGCAGCGGGGCTCCAGTTGCGCGATGCGCGCCTCCAGTAATTGGCGCTGGCGCAGTTGCAAGGCCTGCTCGTCCAGCCAGAGTTCACGTTCGCGCAGGTAGATGTCCAGCCGGTCCAGATAGGCCCGACGCCTGGCCGGCAGGTCGGTGTGGGCGCGCGCCTCTGCCCTCTCCCTGCATGCCTGGAAGCGGTGGTCGCAGGCGGCTTCGCAGGCCTGGCGCTGTTGCTCGCAGCCGGCGATGCAGGCCCGCGCCTTGCGGTCCGCCGGCGGGACGAAGTCCTCGATCACCTCGTAGCGGGCGCCACAACCGGCCAGCAACAGGATCGCCAGAATCCAGAGTGCGATCTTCACGGCTTATTCCTTGTCTTCGTACAACCAGCAGGCGACCCAATGCCCTGGCGCCAGCTCGCGCAGTGGCGGATAGGCCTCGTGGCAGCGCGGCATCACCCGCGGACACCGCTCGTGGAAATGGCAGCCGGGCGGCGGTGCGGCCGGTGACGGCAGGTCGCCCTCGAGGCGGATGACCGTGCGCCGATGCTCCGGATCGGGCACCGGCACCGCCGCCAGCAGGGCCCGGGTATAGGGGTGTGCCGGATCCTCCAGGACCGTCTGGGCCGCACCCAGCTCGACGATGCGCCCCAGATACATCACCGCCACCTCGTCGGCCAGGTAGGCCGCCACCGAGATATCGTGAGTGATGAACAGGTAGGCCAGGCCCAGTTCGTCCTGCAGCCCCTCGAGCAGGTTGAGCACCTGGGCCTGCACGCTCACGTCCAGCGCGCTGGTCGGCTCGTCGCATACGATCAGGCGTGGATCGACCGCCAGGGCGCGGGCGATGGCGATGCGCTGACGCTGGCCGCCGGAGAACTCGTGCGGATAGCGGCGCAGTGCCGCGGCCGACAGCCCAACCTGGTCCAGCAGTTCGATGACACGCTCGCGGCGCTCGGCGCGCGAGGCGCCAATGCCCTGCGCCACCATGCCCTCGGCGACGATGTCCTCGACCAGCATGCGCGGGTTCATCGACGAGGCCGGGTCCTGGAAGATGATCTGGAACTGGCGGCGCAGCCGGCGCAGGGCTTCGCCCCGCAAGCGGGTCAACTCAACGCCATCGAAACGCACGCTGCCACCGGTTGGCCGCAGCAGTTGCAGCAACGCCTTGCCGGCAGTGGTCTTGCCGCAACCCGATTCACCCACCAGTGCCAGGGTACGCCCGGGCCAGAGGTCGATGTCCAGGCCATCGACCGCACGCACCTGCCCCACCACACGACGCAGCACGCCCTTGCGGATGGGGAAATGCACTTGCAGGCCGCGCGCGCGGAGCAACGGCTCCGCCGCCCTGGCAGGCGCGGCGCCCTCGTCACGAGCAGCAGGCGGCCCCAGGGCGATCTGTTCGACCGCCAGGTGACAGCGATAGCCGTCTTCGGCCTCACCGCGCCACGGCGGCGCTGCCCCCTCGCAGACCGCCTGGCGGGCCTCGCAACGATCGAGGAAACGGCAGCGGGTGAAGGTCCGGTCCAGCGGCGGCACCCTACCCGGGATGGCGTCCAGGCCCTGCGTCCGCTTGTCCGCCCCGGGTATGGCGCGGAACAGCTTGCGACTGTAGGGATGACGCGGGTTGGCGAAGAACTCGTGCACGCCAGCCGTCTCCACCAGCTGCCCGGCGTACATCACCCCCACCCGATCGGCCATCTCCGCGACCACGCCCAGGTCGTGGGTGATCAACAGGATGGCCATGCCGGTCTCGCGCTGCAGGTCGCGCAGCAGCTCCAGCACCTGCGCCTGGATGGTCACGTCCAGCGCGGTGGTCGGCTCGTCGGCGATCAGCACCTTGGGGCGGCCGGCCAGGGCGATGGCGATCATCACCCGCTGCTTCATGCCGCCGGAGAGCTGGTGTGGGTATTCGTCCACGCGGTGCTCGGGATCAGAGATGCCAACCTGGCGGAACAGCTCGATCACTCTTGGACGTGGATTCGCGGCATGTTCCGGGTCGTGCAGCCGCACCGCCTCGGCCACCTGGCGACCGACGCTCATCACCGGATTGAGCGAGGTCATGGGTTCCTGGAAGATCATGCCGATGCTGCCGCCGCGCTCGCGGCGCATCTCCGCCTCGGTGAGGTCCAGCAGGGAACGCCCCTCGAGCAGTACCTCACCGGCGACGATGCGCCCGGAAGGCGGCAGCAGGCGCATCAGCGAATAGGCGATCATGGACTTGCCGCAGCCCGACTCGCCCACCAGCACGTAGGTCTCGCCATGCCGCAGCGCCAGGTCCACCCCGTCGACCGCGCGCACCGGCTGGTCCTCCGGCCCCAGCCAGGTGCGCAGGCCCCGGGCCTCCAGCAGCAGATCGCTCATGTGCTCTCCTTCAGGCGCGGATCGAAGGCATCGCGCACCACGTCGGCAAACAGGTTGGCCGCCAGCACCAGCACGAACATGAACACGAAGGCGGCCGCCAGCGACCACCAGACCACCGGCTCGCGTGCCAGCTCGAGGCGCGCGCTGTTGATCATGTTGCCCCAGCTGTTGGTGTTGGGGTCGACCCCGATGTTGATATAGGACAGCACCGCCTCGGCCAGTACCAGGCCGCTGAAGTCCAGCACCACCACGATGAGCACGATGTGCATCACGTTCGGCAGCACGTGGCGCGCCAGGATGGTGAAGTGCCGGACCCCGAAGGCCTGTGCCGCCTGCACGTACTCGAGCTGGCGCAGCTTGAGCGTCTCGCCACGCAACAGGCGGCACAGCGAGGTCCAGCTGGTCACTCCGAGGATCAGGCACAGGAAGAGCAGGCGCAGGTCGGCGCGTTCGGTCAGGCTGTTGAATTCCGCCTGGTGATTGTTCATGTAGATCTGCATCATCAGCACCGCGGCGGCGATCAACAGCACCCCGGGCACCGAACTGAGCGTGGTGTAGAGGTACTGGATGACATCGTCCACCCAGCCGCGGAAATAGCCGGCCATGATGCCCAGCAGCACCGCCGCCGGCAGCATCACCAGGGTGGTCAGGGTGCCGATCACCAACCCGGTGCGCACACTCTTGAGCGACTGGTAGAACACGTCCTCCCCCACCTTGTCGGTGCCCAGCAGGTGCCAGACCCCGGCCAGGGTCAGCACCAGACCGAGCAGCAGGGCCATCACCAACCCGGTCCAGGCGGCGCTGCGCAGGGCGGCCAGCTCGGGGGCGCGGAACAGGTGCCGCAAGCGCGCCGGGCGGCCAGGTGCGCCCCGCCCCACTTCAGGCGCGGGTAGTCGCGCACCTTGCGCCCGTCGGGCAGTTCGATGGTCTCGCGCATGTGCAGGTGTGTCGCGAAGGGTGCCGAATAGGTCTTCTCGCGATGCTCGCGCAGGGGGGTGGTGATCAGGTCGAGCAGGCTGAGCACCTCGGTGGCATAACGCGGCCGGCCCTGCGCATCCTGTCCCTGCAGCGGCCGGAAATGCACGGTGTCGAGCAGGCCGATGAACACATACACCGCCAGCACCACCAGCGCGCCCATGGCGGTGCGACTGGCCGCCACCTGCCGCCAGGGTGCGCGCAGGTGCTCATGGCGGCGCGCGTACAGCGCGAACCCCACCGCCAGTGCCAGCAGCAGGTAGATGAGCGCGTCGGTAGCGAGCACGACCGGCTGGAACACCATCACTGCAACCTCACGCGCGGATCGACCAGGGTGTAGGAGATGTCGGTCAGCAGCAGCCCCAGGATGTAGAGCACGGCGCCGAGGAACACCATGGCGCGCACGATGGCGAAGTCCTGGCGGCTGATCGCGTCGATGGTGTAGCTACCCAACCCGGGAATGCCGAAGAAGGATTCCAGCAACAGGCTGCCCATAAACAGGGTCGGGATCACCACCACCACGCCGGTCAGGATGGGGATCAGGGCGTTGCGCAACACGTGACCGAACAGCACGGCGCGCTCGGACAGCCCCTTGGCGCGCGCGGTGCGCACAAAGTCCTTGCCGACCTCCTCGAGGAACAGGGTACGGTACCAGCGCGTGCCCGAACCGATGCCCGAGATCGCGCCGATGATCACCGGCAGCACCAGGAAGCGCCAGGCATCAGGCCCTGGCGCATAGCCGGAGATGGGGAACAGATTGAGCAGCTTGCCCAGCAGCACCTGTCCGCCAATGATGTAGAACAAGCCCGAGATGGACATCATGGCCACGCACAGCACCACGCCCCAGAAATCCAGGTAGGTGCCGCGAAAGAAGGCCAGCAACAGCGAGAAGCTGATGTTCACCGCCAGTCCCACCAGCATGATGGGTATCGCGATCGCCAGGCTGGGCCACATGCGCTGCGCGATGTCGTGCCCGATGTTGCGCCCGCTGTCGGACTGGCCGAAGTCGAAGGCGAACAGGCGCACCGACTTGTCGAAGAAGATGGTGTCGGTCAGCTTGTCCAGTCCCTCGGCCTCGGCGTTCCACACCAACGGCTTGTCGTAGCCGCGTTCCGCCTTCCACTCGGCGATCGCCTGGTCGCTGACCCGCTTGAGCCCCAGGTGCATGCGCGCCATGTCGTCTGGCGAGTTGACCACGAAGAACAGCAGGAAGGTGAGCAGGTTCACCCCGACCAGGATGGGGATGGCATAGAGCACGCGGCGGACGATATAGGCCATCATCGCGCACGTCTCCTCTCACGCGCCCGGTAATCGCGGATCGCGGGCACCGCGGACAGCACCAGCAGACCCAGCAGGGTCCACAGCGGCCAGGTCACCGGCTGGTTCCATTCCTTCTGCCGGCGGGCGCGCAAGGCACCGCCGATGCGCTTGTACTTGAGGGTATTGTTGGCCATCAGGTGCGGCAGGGCGTTGTGGTACCAGACATGGTGCAGGCTGAACGCCTTGGGATAGTAGCCGAACAGCCAGGGCGACTCGGTCTGCAGAATGGCCACCATGCGGTCGATCACCTGCTGTCGCTCGGCACCGTTGGGCAGGTTCTTCATGCGCTCGAACAGGGCATCGAACTCGGCATTGGCGAAGTTGGCCGCGTTCTCGCCGTGGTGCTCGACCTTGCTGTTGGGGCCGTAGAGCAGGAACAGGAAGTTCTCGGGGTCGGGATAGTCGGCATTCCAGCCCCAGCTGAAGATCTGCGCGGTGCCCTTGAGCATCTTTTCCTGGAAGCGGTTGTAGTCGGTGGCGCGCACCACCAGCGAGATCCCCAGCTTGCGGAACTGGTTGACGTACCATTGCAGGATGGACTTGCTGCCCGGCCCCGAGAGCGCGGTGTCGTAGTACAGCACCAGGGCGTTGCCGGTGAGCGGATCGATCCCATCGGGATAGCCCGCCTCGGCCAGCAGGCGCTTCGCCTCCTCGATGGAGCGCCGCACCGGCTTGCCGTCCTGCCAGCGATAGACCACGGGATTGATGCCCTCCCTGCCCTCGCGGTACCCGAAGATCCCCGGCGGCAGCGGCCCGTGCGCCGGCAGGCCGCGCCCGTTGTTGAAGATGGCGATGAACTCCTCCCAGTCCACCGCGATGGCGATCGCCTGGCGCAGCTTGCGCGCACGCTCCTGGTCGGCCGGGTCGTCGGGATCGCCACCGACCATCGGGTCGCGCATGTTGAAGCCCATGTAGTAGATCGAGGTCTCCACCGCGGTGTCCAGGGCGATGCCTTTCTCGCGCATCTCCGGGGTCAGGCGCGCGTCGCCATCGGCAGCGAGCTGCACTGCCTGGTCGAAGCTGTCCGAGGCGATGCCCGAGCTGTCGTAATAGCCCTGGAGGAACTTGTTCCAGCGCGGGATGGCTTCCTTCTCCAGGGCATAGACCTCCTTGTCGATGAACGGCATCGGTTTGCCGGCATCGTCGAGCAGACCACGCGCACGGTCGGCCTCGCTGCCCTCGGCGGGATAGCGCTCACCGTGGAAATTGGGATTACGCTCCAGCACCATGCGCAGATTGGGGTTGTTCTCGGTGAGCATGAAGGGGCCGGTGCCCACCGGGTACCAGTTGAGGGTGATGTTGCGTTCGGTCATGCCGGGCTGGGCATGGAAGCGCTCCGCCTCCCAGGGCATGGGGGCGAAGAAGTTGGTCGCCAGCCAGTAGATGAACTGCGGGTAGCTGTCCTTCAGGCGGATGCTGTAGGTATAGCGGTCGATCACCCGCACCCCCTCCATCTGCAGCGGGCGCAGGTCGGTCCACAGGCGCCCGGCGGCACGATCCCGCCGCGCCTGCTCGGCTGCCGCTTTCGCAAACGCCGCGAAACCCTCGATATGCTCGGCCAGCAACCCGGCCAGCGGCGAGTGGTTGGGCGGAAAGGCCAGGCGCTTGATCTGGTAGGCATAGTCCGCCGCCACCAGCTCGCGGGTGCCGGTCTCGGGGAAATCGGCCAGGGTGTAACGCTCGGCCAGGTCCTCTTCGCGCAACGGCCAGTAGCGATAGCTACCATCGGCCGTGCGCGCAAACGCCGGGTGCGGCTGGTAACGGATCCCCGGGCGGATGTGGATCAGATACTCGGTCGTGGCCACCTGGTCGGCCGGCGCGTCCGCCGGCAACAGCCGGCCCGCCGCATCGTACCGTCGCACCTCGGGCATGCCATCGGCGGTCAGCGGCACCAGCTCGTAGGGGCGCTTCAGGTAATGATATTGCAGAGGGGGCTCATAGACCTGCGA
This sequence comes from endosymbiont of unidentified scaly snail isolate Monju, assembly GCF_000801295.1. Lineage (NCBI taxonomy): Bacteria > Pseudomonadati > Pseudomonadota > Gammaproteobacteria > endosymbiont of unidentified scaly snail isolate Monju. Next base: position 1,462,995 of record NZ_AP012978.1, read on the forward strand.
GATGAAGGCCCATTCGTTGGAGCTGTAGGAGCGCGCCGGGTCCAGGTACTTGGGCCGCTCAGCGAAGGAACTGAAGAACACCGACCCCGACACATCTTCCGAGGGCCAGGGGTCGTTCCATGGTGGATCACCGCAGCCGCCCAGCACCAGCAGGGCCAGCAGCAGGAGCAGGCGGAACGGATTGTGGCCGAGTCTTTTGAACAAGGTGCGGCTTTCAGGTAATTTATCGGTTTCCGTACACGGCGATTCGAGGCGGATCATCGCATTCTCCGCCCACGACCGCCAGCGCCGATCAATCTACCAGAGCAGGTAAGGATTCATGGGTTTTCTCGCCGACAAGAAAGCGCTCATCGTGGGCGTCGCCAGCAACCGTTCGATCGCCTACGGCGTGGCCGCGGCTATGCACCGCGAAGGTGCCGAGCTCGCCTTCACCTACCAGGGCGAAAAGCTGGAAAAGCGGGTACGCGGTTTCGCCGAGGAATTCGGCTCGGACATCGTGCTGCCGCTGGATGTGGCCAGCGACGAACAGATCAACGCGGTGTTCGACACCCTGAAGGAACGCTGGGGCGCGCTCGACTGCCTGGTCCACTCGATCGGTTTCGCCCCGCGTGATCAGCTCGAGGGCAGCTACATCGACGCCGTCACCCGCGAGGGCTTCCGTATCGCCCACGACATCAGCTCCTACAGCCTGGCAGCCCTGGCCAAGGCGGCGCGCCCGCTGATGCAGGGCCGTAACGCAAGCATCGTCACCATGACCTACCTGGGCTCGGTGCGCACCGTGCCGAACTACAATGTCATGGGCGTGGCCAAGGCCTCGCTGGAGGCCAACATGCGTTACCTGGCCGACAGCCTGGGGCCCGAGGGGATTCGCGTCAACGCCGTATCCGCCGGCCCCATCCGCACCCTGGCCGCCTCCGGCATCTCCGACTTCCGCAGCATGCTGGCCGAGGCCGAAAAGAAAACACCGCTGCGCCGCAACGTCACCATCGAGCAGGTCGGCAACGCCACGGCCTTCCTCTGCTCGGACCTGGCCTCGGGCATCACCGGGGACGTGCTGTACGTGGACTCGGGGTACCACATTGTCGGGATGACCTGAACATCAGCGTCATAAAACGGTCATAACGCGTTACACAATGCAGAAGTCCTAGCCCAACGAAACCGGGTTCCGTTTCGCCTGCGTGCTCAGGAACTCAGTCATTCACCCAGAGATTGCCAGGATATCAACCATGAAACCAGGAGAGAGGACACCATAACGACTGACCTGGGCACCAGGGACGGCTACCACGGGGGTCATGGTAGCTACTACTGTGCTGACGGCGGAACCCAACTACCTGCGCAAATCACACCGCGTCTCGTTGCCGATGGTCGTCATCATCGGCGAACGAGCCTATCGCACACGTGACTGGTCATTGACCGGGGTCGGCCTGGAAGATTTCGACCAGGAGATCCGCCCGGGAGAAGTCGTCTCCGCCACCTTGCGCCTCCCCATGCAAGGCTCTCGCCTGGAACTGCAACAGGCACTGCGGTTCACCGGACAACACGGTGACGTTTTCGGTTTCGAGTTCCATGAACTCCGGCCGCGCAACCGGCGCATCCTGCGCCACTACGTGGAACTGGCGGTGGAAGGCAAGCTCGACAACGTCGAGGACCTGATCGCCGTCGTTACTGCCCCCGAGGTCTCCACTCCTATCCAGGAAGCCCTGAATCTCGCGGACCTGGACAACGAGGAACTGATCTCGCGCTTCCGTTTCCGCAGCGCCCTCACCCTGGTTTTCGCCTTCCTCTTTCTCGTCCTGCTGCTGGCCACCCTTTTCTACAACACCACCTACCGGGTATCGGGGGTTGGTGTCATCACGGGCAACCTCACTAAAGTCAGCGCTGGCACTGTGGGCGTGGTCACCCAGGTGATGAAACAGGCGAATCAACCCGTCAAGGCCGGTGAGATCATCGCCTATATTGCGGACGAGAAATATGACCAGCAGATTGCGCTGCTCGAGCAGCGTCAGATCGAACTGCGCAAGAAGCTTGCCCTGGTCGAAACCGCTCGCGCCGGCATCACCAATGCGCTGATCGACGAACTCGAGGAACTGGTGAAAACGCGCGAAAAGGAGCTGAATCGCGCACGACGCCTCCACAGGGAGCGCCTGATATCCTTCAAGGACCTCGCCTACATCGAAAATCAGTACCGGCAGGCCCGCATTGCACTGGCGCGCGAACGCAGGCAGAGCGAGACCCGCCAGACTTCGACACTCGCGGAAGAAACCTCCCTCAAACGTGCACTGACGGAGCTCGAAAAGCGACTGGTGGAACTGCGGCGCCAGGGAGATATCCGACCCGTGGTCTCGCCCAGTTCGGGCCTGGTCTTCAACACCGGGATCCAGAAGGGGCAACGGGTCTCTGCGGCCACCACCATTGCGCTGTTGCAGGACGATCGGGCGCCCTACGTATTGCTTTCGCTTCCGGTGGAAAGCGCACTCAAGCTGTCACCTGGCATGAAGGCAACCGTGGTGGTTCCCCGCCTTCGGCGTGAATACAGCGCCACCATCACCGCACTGGGATACAGCGCAGTCAACCCCGAAGTCACCATCTCGCAGGAAGCCAGCCTCAACGAGACCCTGGTCAAGCTGACCCTGGACGATCCGAAGGTCCGCCTCCCCGCCCACCTGCGGGTCAATGTCTGGGTCAAGACCTTCTCGTGGCGCTGGTTGCTGCCCTCGCCCTGATATGCCGACGCGCAGTCCCGTACTCTTCCGTATCAACCGGAGGATCGGCAACACCGAGGGATTCTACTCCCTCATCGTCCCGGCCATTGTCTATCTCTCCCTGGCTGTGGCGATCCTCTATGCCATGTGGCCGTATTTCTACCACATAAAGAACGAAACCTTCATCGTACTGGGAATCTTCGCCAGCTGGCGCTACGGCTGGGCGATCACCCATTACATCCGGGCCGTCATCTACGAATTCTTCCGGTACCCGCGACTTCGGCGTCTTACCCACGATCTCCCGCCGGATCAGCGCTACCCCAGTCACATCTTTTTCATCATTCCCTCCTACCGTGAAGAGGCCTGGGTGACCCTGGAGGCAATCCACTCGCTGTTCTCCAACCTGGCGGAAATAGAGATCACGGCCACCTTCATCGTCGCAACCGGGTCGGACGAGGACGACAAGGCCGTCTATGCCGCCTACAAGGCCCATCCCTATCACCACAATGTGGAACTGGTGCTGCAACGCCAGAAACAGGGAAAACGCATCGCCATGGGCCATGCACTCCGCGCCCTGGCTCGCCGATACGATGGCGATTACAACAGTGTCACCATCTTCATGGACGGCGATTCCTATCTGCCTCCCCGCTCGCTGGCGATCGCCCTGCCCTTTTTCACCCGCTTCCGCGACCTGGGGGCAGCCACCACCAACGAGGCAGCCTTCATCAATACCCGCTCGCTGTTGTACAAGGAGTGGTTCAACCTGAAATTCGGACAACGGCATCTGTTGTTCAAGTCCCATGCCCTATCCAACAAGGTCCTGACCCTGACCGGCCGTTTCTCCATGTTTCGGACCGCCATCATTGCCCAGGAAGACTTCATCCAGCAGATCGAAAATGACTATCTCGACCACTGGATGCACGGCCGCTTCCGCTTCCTGATGGGAGACGGCAAGAGCACCTGGTTCTACCTGCTGAAACACGGCTGGAACATGCTCTACCTGCATGATGTCATCGCCTACTCCCTGGAATCACGGGACGACAGCTTCCTGAAGATCAGCATGTCGCTGCCCTATCGCTGGTACGGCAATACCCTGCGTAACAACCTGCGTGCGCTCAAACTGGGATGGCGTAGAACCGGCCTGTTCATCTGGTGGTGCATATTCGACCAGCGCATCAACATGTGGACCGGACTGGCCGGTATTACCGGCGCCACCATACTCAGCCTGTCCAAGTCGTTCATCTATCTACCCTTCTACATCGCCTGGGTACTCATCGTGAAGACGCTGCAGACCAGCGTCATCGCACTGCGCGGACACCCGGTGAGTCTGCTCACCATTCCCCTCATGCTGTACAACCAGTGGATCGGCTCGCTGATCAAGATCAAGGCATCTTTCCACCTGGCGGATCAGAGCTGGTCAAAAGGCGGGCAAAAACAGTCCAGTCAACAGGACCACATCGCCGTCCCGCACCCTCTGCCCCCCCTCATGCCAGACCTCACCATGCTGGTGTCGGTACTGCTGTTTTTCTATGTGATGCTGCTTGCCGAGGGGGCACTGGAGTTGCCCAGATGGCCGCACGCCCGGGCCTTTGCCGCGGGGAACCATGTAGAGATCGATCTGACACTCTATGGCGTCGTTGCAGACGACGGGAAAGATGACAGCGCGGCCATCCGCAGGGTGCTGGACTGAACCGCCCCGGATATTCCGGAGACTGTTTTGTTTGAGTCAGGCCGCCTTGGCAGACTCTTTCTGTTGGCGATAATACGCCGCTTCCAACTCCGCCGGTGGCACGTTGCCAATAGGCTCCAGCAGCCGCCGGTGGTTGAACCAGTCCACCCACTCCAAAGTGGCATATTCGACCGCCTCCCTATGCTTCCAGGGGCCTCGCCGGTAGATAACCTCGGCCTTGTACAGACCGTTGATCGTCTCTGCCAGAGCGTTGTCATAGGAGTCCCCTCGGCTACCGACCGAGGCATCAATGCCGGCCCCGGCCAGGCGCTCCGTGTAGCGCACCGACAGGTACTGACAGCCTCGGTCACTGTGGTGCACCAGGCCCTCTGTGTCCTGGCGCGACCATAGCGCCTGCTCCAGCGCATCCAGCACCAGGTCGGTCTTCAGCGACCGGGAGACACGCCAGCCCACGATCCGTCGGGCATAGACGTCCACGACAAACGCCACATAGACAAACCCTGTCCAAGTCGCCACGTAGGTAATGTCCGCCACCCACAACTGATTCGGGCGGGTGGCAGTAAACTGCCGCTTCACCCGGTCCAGTGGTCGTTCCGCCGTCGTGTCGCCGATCGTTGTCCGGCAACGGCGGCCTCACACCACACCCCGCAACCCCATGACACGCATCAGACGTTCCACCGTGCAGCGGGCTACCTCGATGCCTTCCCGGTTGAGCTGCCGCCATACCTTCCTGGCACCGTACACCTGGAAGTTCTCTTCCCAGATCCGTCGAATCTCGTCTGACAGGGCGCGATCCCGCTGCAATCGCCGCGGCAGTCGCTGTGGATCGGCCTCACGGGCCTTGTGCTCATAGTAGGTGGACGGGGCGATCGGCAGCACCGCGCAGATCGGCTCGACCCCGTAACGATCCCTGTGATCGTCGATGTACGCGATCATCTCTTCAGTTTGCGGTCGAGCTCCGCCTGGGCAAAAAAAGCCGACGCCGTCTTCAGAATCTCGTTGGCCCGCCTCAGCTCCCGGTTCTCCCGTTCCAAGGCCTTGAGCCGCTCGCGCTCCGACGTCGTCAGACCCTCACGCAGTCCTTGATCACGCTCGGCCTGTCTCACCCATTTGCGCAGCGTCTCCGGCGTACAGCCGATCTTGGCCGCGATGGAGGTCATCGCCGCCCATTGGGAATCATGCTCGCCCTGATGATCAAACACCATGCGAACCGCCCGTTCCCGGACCTCAGGGGAATATCTCTTGCTCGTATCCATAGACTCTATCCTCTCAAGAAATGGAGTCTCCGGGAAACCCGGGGCGGTTCACTGCGTATCGCCCGCAGTCACCGCAACGTCTTCGACGGCATCGAACTGCGTGGATTGCGGCATCTGACCCTGCAATGGAGCAGCAGTTACAACAGCCTGAGGCACATACGAGGCGATACCGATATCAATTTCCACGGTGGATACAGCCACCGCAACCGGCTGCGTCATCTCCGTTTGACGCTGTCGCCAGAACGTCCCTGGCCACCGATGCGGATGCACGCTGGGCGCCACCAGACGGGCCGGCCAACCGGGTTCAGCAATGTCTCTGGCGATACCGGGAGCAAACCGGATGGAAGACATGCGACGATTGATCCTGCTGACCTTTCTGATGATCGGTATTGATCCGGCGATGGCAACGGGACTGGACGCCCGGTTCGGGAAGCATTATCTCGAAGGAGCCCCCGTTCCAGCCGGCTCGGCCGAAATGCAATGGAAGAAGGCGCTCGCCACGAGCAAGCGCTACAACCGTCTGCTGTCCGAAATCTCGCCCTTCAAGGGCGTCTATCTGAGATTGGAAGGAAATCACAACCTGGACTCCGGCCGCGACCTGCTGCGCTATGGCCTGGATTGGGATCTCTTTGCCAACGGTCGCCGCGAGGCACAAAGACGTCACGAAAAGACCGTACTCGAACGCCGGGTACAATTTCTTCAGCTGCTGCGCGACATGAGTGAACGTGCCGCCCAGGAACGCCACTATCTCGTCGACCAGCTACGCACCCGGGTGCTCACCGACTGGCTGAAAGCCAAGGTGCAACTGGTCGAGCAGCAACTCGCGCAGCTCCGCGGAGCGTTACGCGCCGGCTTCGCCACCCGGGAGCAGGTCGAACAGCTCCGTCTTCTCTTGAAGCAAACCCGTGAGCGACTACAGGCACAACCGGATAACACGATGGCCATGCCCGCTTCGTGGCAATTGCTGCTCAACCAGCTCACGGAACTGCAATTGAAACCGCACAGCGAACTGCTGGCCAGAACCCTTTCTCAACATCCCGACCTCGCGCTGCAAAGGCTCTTTCAACAACGTGCCGATTTCCAGCGCGACTGGAAAGACGATCTCGAGGCTCGCCTCTATATCGAGAGAAACGAGACAGCAGCAAGCCGCACCGACCAGGGCACGGTGATCGGCTTCCGCGTGCGAATGCCACTCGAGCGCCCGGCACACCGGGAAGAACTGGTCCGGCTGGAACGTTCGCTCTACGAGGATCAGGTCCAGGCGATACGAACCCGCCTGCGACAACGTATCGACCAGATCATACGTCGCTGGCACCAGCACCGCGCCATTCTCAAGGCCCATCTCTACCACCTGAATACACTTGAGCGCTCGCTGTCGCGCCTCGCGCGTCATGCCCGCATGGCCCTGCCCTCGCTGCCCTATTCACCGGATGCCGAATTGCGGGTGAAGCAGCGCGAACGACTGGACCTGTTGCGCGACATCCTCATGGAACGTCTGCAATTGCTCGACTACCTGGTGGACCTGGGCCAGTTGGCTCAATTGCCTGACCCCCGGGACCTGTTTACCGAAACCGACCGGTTCCGGGCCCCGCAGTGATCAACGCCCGATGACGATCTCCGGTCCCATCAGGGTGTTGGGCACGACCGTCGACAACCAGGGCACATAGGTGATCAGGATCAGGAACAGGAACAGGATCGCCAGCCACGGCAGGGCCGCGCGCACCACCCCCAGCACCGGCATCTTCGCCACCCCTGCGGTGACGAAGAGATTCAGCCCCACCGGTGGAGTAATCATGCCGATCTCCATGTTCACGACCATGATGATGCCCAGGTGGATGGGATCGATACCCAGCTTCATGGCGATGGGGAAGACCAGCGGAGCGACGATGACAATCAACCCCGACGGCTCCATGAACTGACCGCCGATCAGCAGGATCAGGTTCACGATCACCAGGAACATCACCGGACCGAAACCGGCATCGAGCATCGCCTGCGCAATCTCCTGCGGGATGCGTTCCTCGGTGAGCACGTGCTTGAGGATCAGCGCGTTGGCGATGATGAACAGCAACATGATGGTGAGCTTCCCGCCTTCGAGCAGGGCGTGGCGATGGTCGCGATGGAAGATCGCCGGCAGCAGGTAGACGAAGAACTCCGCGGTGTTGCGCGCCAGGGCGTGCAGGCGCCCCTCACCCGGCCTGCGGCGAGGCCTGTCCTTCAGCGGCCCCATGTCCCGATACACGAAATTGGCGATGAAAAAGGCATACACCGAGGCCACCGCCGCGGCTTCGGTCGGCGTGAACACTCCGCCATAGATACCGCCCAGGATGATGACGATCAGGAACAGGCCCCAGCCCGCTTCGCGCGCCGCCGCCCAGATCTCGGCAAACCCCGCAAAGGGCTGCGCGGGCAGATTCTTCACCCGCGCCGCCACATAGATGCCCACCATCAGCATGAAACCGGCGAGCAGGCCGGGGATGATACCGGCAAGAAACATGCGCCCCACCGAAACATCGGTGGCGGCGGCATAAACCACCATCACGATGGACGGCGGGATCAGGATACCCAGGGTGCCGGCATTGCAGATCACCCCGGCGGCAAAATCGCGACTGTAACCGACCTTGACCATGCCCGCGATCACCAGCGAACCGATGGCCACTACCGTGGCCGGCGAGGAACCCGAGAGCGCGGCAAACAGCATACAGGCGAACACGCCGGCGATCGCCAGGCCGCCGCGCACATGCCCCACGGTGGCGATGGCAAAACGGATGATGCGACGCGCCACCCCCCCAGTGGCCATGTAGGACGACGCCAGGATGAAGAACGGGATGGCCAGCAGGGTGTAATGCCCCTCGAAGGCCTCGAACAGGGTCTGCGCCACGCTGGCCAGCGAGCTGTCGGAATAGTAGAGCAGGAACAGGATGCTCGACAGGCCCAGCGCCACCGCAATGGGCACACCGATGGCCAGCAGCAGGAGCACTCCGAGGAACAGCGATGCCGCGGCCATCTAGCGCTTCCTCCTCTTCCCGGGGCTGTCGTTGGACGGCAGGTCCGGGTGCTCGGCGATGTCTTCCTCGATGTCCTCGATCAGGTCGTCGGCCTCGTGGCTGGCGATCAGCATGCGCTGCTCACCCCGCCAGATGCGCCACCCCGCCTGCACGAAACGCAGGCCCATCAGCGCCATGCCGAACGGCAGGATGAAATAGGGTATCCAGCGCGGCAGGTTCTCGTAGCGCGGGTCACCGTCCTCGACCAGGCCGAACAGTGCCTGCAACCAGACAGGAAAGGGAATGTCCTCGACCTCCAGGAAGTTCAGCTTGAAGGCAAACTTGCTCCAGTAGTCCCAGCCCCCCTTGAGCAGCAGGCCGACATACAAGAGACAGATGGCCACCACCAGCAGACCGACCAGGCGCTGGACACGGAGTGGCAGGATGTTGATCAGCGCGTCCACCCCCAGGTGCGCCGTGTGCTTGACCAAATAGCTCATGCCGAACAGCACCAGCCAGGCGAACAGGTAGGTGGTCGCCTCCAGGCCCCAGAGGATGCCGGAATGGAACAGGTAGCGCGCCACCACGTTGGCGAAGGTGATTGCCACCATCAAGCCGAGGATGACCGCAATGGCGGTCTCCTCGAACGTGTTGATCCATCGTGACAGGCGCTGGCGCATCGGTCTGCTCAAGATCTCACCCTCCTGACCTCCCCCGCAAGCGGGGGAGGAACGGGATCAGAGGGTCCCCGGGGGGAAAGGCCGGAAGAGTCTTGTACTCAACCCTCGTTGGCCTTCTGTGCCGCGGCGATCACGTCGGCGCCGACATCACCCTCGAACTGTTTCCACACCGGCTTGAGGGCCTCGACCCACTCCTGCCGCTGTTCGGGCGTGAGGGTGCGCACCGGGCTGCCGGCGGCGATGATCTTCTGCTTGTTCTGCTCGTTGATCGCGGTAGAGACCTTGTTTCGCTCCGCGGTCACCTCGGCAATGATGCGCTCGAGCTGGTTGCGCACATCCGAGGGCAGCCCATCCCAGAATTCGGTGGAGGTCACCACCAGGTAGTCGAGCACGCCGTGGTTGGTCTCGGTCACGCCGTCCTGCACCTCGAAGAACTTCTTGGTGTAGATATTCGACCAGGTGTTCTCCTGACCATCCACCACCCCACTCTGCAGGGCACCATAGACTTCGGAGAAGGCCATCTTCTGCGGGATGGCGCCCAGTGCCTCGAACTGGGCCTTGAGCACGTCGGAACTCATGATGCGGAACTTCAGCCCCCTGGCATCCGAGGGGTGGATCAGCGGCCGGTTGGCCGACATCTGCTTCATGCCATTGTGCCAGAAGGCCAGCCCCTGCAGTCCCTTCTTGCGCATGGCGTTCTTCAGTTTCTGCCCGGTTTCCGAGTTCTGGAAACGATCCACCGCGTCGATGTCCTTGAACATGAACGGCAGGTCGAAGATGCGGTACTGCTTGGTGTACTTCTCGAACTTCGACAACGAGGGGGCCGCCATCTGCACATCACCGAGCAGCAGTGCCTCGAGCACCTTCTTGTCGTTGTAGAGCTGCTTGTTGGGATAGACCTGCATGCAGACCTTGCCATCCATCTCGCGGTTCACCCGCTCGGCCAGCAGCGCGGCGGCCTCGCCCTTGGGATGCCCCTTGGCGGCAGTCACGTGGCTGAACTTGATGACGATCTCGCCCTTGTCGCAGCCCTCCGAGGCGAGCGCGGAAGCACTGCCCAGAGCCAGCGCCACAGCAGCGGTCAGACAGACGAACGATTTTTTCATGGGATTCCTCCTGGTTTGTTCTCGTGCGGACGCCAGACGACGACCTGTCCCAATCACGAGCAAGGACCGGGCCAGCCGCCCACCGGCCCACCAGAAGCGGCCGTGGCAAGGGCTCGCCCGGCCAGGCCTGCGAAAAACCGGCGAAATTCCGCCAGTCAGGCCCTTCCGAATCGGCGGAATCTCACCCCTGCGCCTTGTACTGACTCTTGTCCAGGCCGTACTTGCGCATCTTGTCGTAGAGCGTCTTGCGCGGAATGCCAAGCGCGGCCATCACGTCCTTGAGGCGGCCATTGTGCATGGCGAGCTGCTGGGCGATCAGGCACTTCTCGAAGGATTCCACTTGCTGCGGCAGGGTCAGCGCCGGTTCCTGGCTGGCCCCGTGCAACAGGCGCTCGAGGTCATGCCCCACCTGGTCGCCGAGCAGCACGTAGCGCTCGGCCAGGTTGCGCAGCTCACGTACATTGCCCGGCCAGGGATGGCTGAGCAGGGCACGCATCTGCCCGGGGTCCGGCGGAGGCGACTCGGCCCCGTAGCGCGCCGAGGCCACCAGCAGAAAGTGCTGGAACAGCAGGGGGATGTCCTCGAGGCGTTCACGCAGGGGCGGGATCTCCAGGGTGACCACGTTCAGGCGGTAGTACAGATCCTCGCGAAACTCGCCACGCCCTGCCGCCTCGCGCAGATCCACCTTGGTCGCGGCCACCACCCGCAGGTCCAGCGACACCGGCGTGTTCGAGCCCAGACGCTCGACACTGCGCTCCTGCAACACCCGCAGCAGGTGCACCTGCACTGCCATCGGCATGCTCTCGATTTCGTCGAGAAACAGCGTGCCCTGATTGGCGTGCTCGAAGCGGCCGATACGCCGCGAGCGTGCCCCGGTGAAGGCCCCCGCCTCATGGCCGAACAGTTCGCTCTCGATCAGGCTCTCGGGGATGGCCCCGCAGTTGACCGGCACGAAGTGATGCGCCCGTCGCCGTGAATGCTCGTGCAGGGCGCGCGCCACCAGCTCCTTTCCGGTGCCGGTCTCGCCCAGGATCAGCACGTCGGCATCGGTATCGGCCAGGCGCGCGATGGTCTGACGCAGGCGCTGCATGGCCGGGCTGTTGCCGACGATGCGCGGACCCGGCGCACTGTGCATCTCCAGCTCACGGCGCAGGCGGCGGTTCTCCAGTGCCAGCGCACGCCGGCTGGCGGCACGCCGCACGGCATCCACGAGGCGTTCGGCCGGGAACGGCTTTTCGATGAAATCGTAGGCACCGGCACGCATGGCCTCGACGGCCAGCGCCACGTCGCCGTGCCCGGTGATCAGGATCACCGGCAGGTCCGGGTCGCGCATGCGCAACGCCGAGAGCAGCCCCATACCGTCCATGCCCGGCATGCGGATGTCGCTGACCACCACGCCGGGCCAGTCGTCGCGGAGGACGTCCAGCGCGGCCTCGGCACTTTCGAGACCCTGCGCCTCGAAGCCGGCCAGCTCCAGGGTCTGCACATTGGCCGCACGCACCGCCGGCTCGTCGTCGATGAATAGGACCGGTATCCGCTCGTCGCTCATTGCGCTGTCGCCCGTTCCAGGGTGAGTATGAATTCGGCGCCGCCATCCGGCACGTTACGTGCCTCCAGCCGGCCACCCATGTTATCCGCGATCTGCTGCGAGATCGCCAGCCCCAGCCCGAGGCCGGACTTGCGGGTGGTAAAAAAGGGGTCGAAGATCTGCGCCAGGTGCTCCTGCGCAATGCCCGGCCCGTTGTCGCGCACCCGGATCTGCACCTGGTCCTGCTCCGCGAGGGCATCGATGCGGATGCAGGGATCGGCCTCGCCTTCCAGCGCGTGCTGGGCGTTGCCGACCAGGTTCAGCAACACCTGCTCCAGGCGGGTGGCGTCGGCCAGCACCCACAACGCGTCCAGCCCCTCTCCCAGCTCGACCTGTACCCCGGCGCGCCGCAGGTCCGGCTGCAAAAGTTCCAGCACCACCTCCACTGCCTGCCGCAAGGACACCGGCAGGCGGTGACCGTCCGACTTGCGCGCGAACAGCTTGAGCTGGGAACTGATGCGGCTCATGTGCTCGACCAGGCGAGCGATCTGCTCCAGGTTGCCGGCCACCTCGGCGTCACGCCCGCGCTCGAGCAACAGGCGGGCGTTCTCGGCATAGCTGCGAATGGCGCTGAGCGGCTGGTTGAGTTCGTGATTGATACTTGCCGAGAGCTGGCCGAGCATGGCCAGCTTGGCCGCCTGTACCAGCTCGTCCTGGGCACGACGCAGAGCCTGTTCGGCACGTCGCCGTTCCTCCACCTCGCGCTGCAGATCGGCGGTGCGCTCGACCACCCGCTGCTCGAGTTCGCCATGCGCGCGCTCCAGCGCCGCCCGGGCCTCGGCATCGCAACGCGCCCGCTCCAGGCGCCGCGCACGCGACTGCCACCACAGCAGGCCCAACAGCAGAAGCGCCACCCCCGCCGCGCCGGTCACCGCCATGGCGCTGGAGACCTGGCGCCCCACCTCGTCGGTCGGGGTCAGCAACAGCATGCGCCAGCCCTGCGCCGGCATCGCCAGCTCGCGCACCAGCAGGGTCGGTGCCGCCGGCCGGTCGGTGCGCTGCACCAGGTAGGTGCCACGAGGGCCGGTACGTGCCGCCAGCGGCAACGGCGCCGGCTCGACACCCGGGTAGCGATGACTGTCACGGATGCGCGCCAGCACTTCCGGCGGCAGGACGCCGAGGGTACGAAAACGCCAGTCCGCCTGCGAGGCGATGAACACCACCCCGTCGGGATCGACCACCAGCACCGTCTCGCGCGGGTTGCGCCAGTCCTGCTCGAGATGGGCAATATCCATCTTCAGCACCACCACGCCGACCGGGCGTCCCAGTTCGAGGACCGGGTAGGAAAAGTAATAGCCGCGCACCCGCGAGGTGCTGCCCAGCGCATAGTAGCGCCCCGCCTCCCCGCGCATGGCCTGGCGGAAATAGGGACGAAAACCGAAGTTGCGGCCGATGAAGGTACGCTCTTGCGCCCAGTTGCTGGCCGCAAGTGTCAGGCCCTGCGCGTCCATCAGGTAGATGTCCAGTGCGCCGGTACGCCGCGCCGCCTGCTCGAAATACTCGTTGAGCGCCTGGCGGGCCGAGGCGTTGTCGGGCTGGCGCAGTACCTTGAGCAGACGCTGGTGGGTCGCCAGCAGGGCCGGAATGGACTCGTAACGCGCCAGCTGCCCCTCGAGGTTGGCAGCATACAGCGCCAGTCGCTGTTCGGCGGTGCGCGCCAGCTCGCCCAGTGCGCGCTCGCGGATCACCCCCGCCACGCCCCACACCACCAGGCCCAGCACCGCGAGCGCCGACAGGAGCAGCGCCAGCAGGCGCCACGCGGGCCATGGCACCTGCCTGCCGGCTTCGAGTTCCCGTATCGCGTGCTTCACCCCTGATCCACCATGACCTGCGGCTCACCCGCAAGCACCTCGCCGATACGCGCCGCCTGGTAACCGGCGGCATGCAGGTATTCCAGGCAGTCGTCCACGGCGCCGGCGGGCACGCCCGCGAGCAGGCCGCCGGCGGTCTGCGGATCAAACAGCAGCGGATAGCGGGGGTGGTTCCTGACTGCTTCAAGGTCGACAACGGCTCGACGCAGGCGCAGGTTCTCCGGGGCCAGGCTCGACTGAATGCCCATCGCCAGGGTCTCGAGCGCGCCATCGAGCACCGGCAGCGCCGCGAGGTCGATGCGCGCGCTACAGCCCGAGGCGCGCAGCATCTCCAGCAGGTGGCCGAGCAGGCCGAAGCCGGTGACATCGGTGCAGGCGCTGGCCCCCTGCCCATGCAGGATGATCGCTGCCTCGCGATTCGATCGCAGCATCTGTTCGATGGCACCCTGCACCCAACGGCCACGCGCACGGTGCCGCATGTCGGCGGCCATCAGGGTGCCGGTGCCCAGCGGCTTGGTGAGAATCAGCACCTCGCCCGGGCGCAGTCCGCCCTTGCGCAGCAGCCGATCCGGATCGGCCAGGCCGTTGACCGCCAGCCCGAAGGCCAGCTCGGCGCCCTCGCTGGAATGCCCGCCGGCGAGCACCGCGCCGGCCTCGTGCAGCACACCGAGCGCGCCGTCGAGCAGCTCGAACAGGGTCTGCTCGATCACTGCCTCGCGCCCGAAGGGCACGGTGGCGATCGCCAGCGCCGAATGCGGTGCTGCGTTCATGGCGTACAGGTCGCCCAGGGCGTGGTTCGCGGCGATGGCTCCGAAGACATGGGCATCGTCGAGAAAGGCACGGAAATAATCGACACTCTGCACCAGCAGACGCCCCGGCGGCACCGCGAAGGCCACCGCGTCGTCGGCATCGGTGGGCCCGCCGGCGACAATGCCCTCGCCACCCTCGCGCGGCAGGCGCGCCAGCGCGCGTTCCAGCACTGTGCTGCCCACCTTGGCACCGCAGCCGCCGCAACGCATGGGCAGGTTGGCCAGCGTCTCACGCAGCTCCGCGTCAGCCAGCCCCTCTGCCGGTGCGGGCGTCTCCGGCTCGGGCATCGCGGGCAACTGGTCGAACATGCGCATGAAGCGGCGGTCGATCCAGTCCTTCACCGTCCACAGCCAGTCGCCCTCGGCCGACCAGGGGCCGCGCGAGGCGATGGCATGACGGTCGCCAGTAGTGATCAGGCCCAGGAAATGCCGTTGCGGACGATAACGGCGCAACGACCGGCCGCGCGCGGCGGCCACCAGGTTGTGGTGCAACACTGGCCCCTGGCGCACCGCGAACACCCCGGACTTGGGACGCGGATCGGGCAGGCTGGCGACATCGCCGGCGGCGAAGATCTCGGAGTGCGAGACACTCCGCAGGCAGTCGTCCACACGGATGAAACCCTCGGCATCCATCGCCAGTCCCGCGCGCGCCGGCCAGTCGGGCGTGCTGGCGCTGGTCGCCCAGAGCACCGCGTCGGCGGCAAAGCTCCGGCCATCGGTCAGGTCCAGACCATCGGCGCGCACCGCCACCACCTGCGCATCGGTCAGGACGTCCACATCACGCTCGGCGAGCACCCGCACGAAACGCCGCCGCACCCCCGGCGCGTGATTGGCCAGCAGTTCGGCATCGGCGGTGAACAGGGAAAAGTGCAGGCGCGCCGGGTCGTCGCCCCGTGCCGCCAGATCCTCGCGCAGGCGGTACTGCACCGAGAGCAGCAGCTCCACCCCGCCGGCCCCGCCACCGACCACTGCGATGCGGAAGGGGCCGTCAGAGGACAACACCCGCTCGCGCAGGGCCTGCCAGCGGCGCAGGAAGGCATCAACCGGCTTGACCGGGATGGCATGCTCCGCCGCCCCGGCCACATCCGACTGGCGTGGCCGCGAGCCGGTGTTGATCGACAGCAGGTCCCAGGGCACCGGCGGCCGCCCTGGCAGCCACACCCGGTGTTCGTCCAGATCCAGTCCCTCGACCTCACCGTGATACAGGCGAACTCCCGCGAAGCGGCACAGCCGTCGCAGGTCGATGTGGCACTGGTCGTAGTCGTAGAAACCGGCGATGTGCCCGGGCAGCATGCCCGAATACGGGGTGTGGATGTCACGGGTGATCAGCGTCACCCGCAGACCGGGCACGGGCTTCATCCCCAGCCGCAGGATCACCCCCGCATGCGCATGCCCGCCCCCGACCAGCACCAGGTCCTTTGCCACCGGCACCGCACTGTCCTGCATCACCGCCTCCCGGATACCGCCTCGGAAGCCATGCAATATACCTGATCGGCCTTCCTGGGTGACGTCCCCCACCGATTGAGCGCCGACAGCCGGAGCAAACTGCAATGACTACAAGCAGCCCTGAAAGTACCGTTTTCTGGTACCATCAAGGCAATGAAACGGAAGCATGCAAGGACGCTGAAAAGGATTTTCGCACGGCCGGTAAGCGGCAACATCGCCTGGCGTGATATCGAAGCCCTGTTCATTGACCTGGGGGCCGAGATCGAAGAGCGCGAAGGTTCCCGCATCGGGGTGTTCCTGTTTGGCGAGATCCGGGTCTTTCACCGCCCTCACCCCTCGCCCTGCACGGACAAGGGGGCCGTCGCCAGTATCCGGAAATGGTTGTACGACAACGGAGTCAGACCATGAAACAGAAGAACCTGATGGAGATCGACGGGTACCACGCCGTCATCCAGTACGACCCGGACATCGAGATGTTCCGAGGCGAGTTCGTCGATCTGAACGGCGGCGCCGACTTCTACGCCAGCGACATCGAAGGGCTGCGGCGTGAAGGCGAGGCCTCGCTGCGTGTCTTTCTGGAGATGTGCCGGGAAAAGGGCATCGAGCCACGCAAACGCTTCTCCGGACGCTTCAATGTCCGCATCCCGGGCGATCTGCACGCCCGTGCCGTCCGCGTGGCCCGGGCACGGGGCACGAGTCTCAACCAACTGGTCGCCGAGGCCCTGGGACACGAAGTGGATGGCGGCTGATTCACGGCCAACTCGGCACCCGCAGCCGTTTCAATCTCCCGGCCGGATGGCAATCAGCGTCTCGTCGGGATTCACCGCATCGCCCTTGCTCACATAGACGGCCTCGACCACGCCGCTGACCGGGGCCTGGATCTCGGTCTCCATCTTCATGGCCTCGGCGACCAGCAATGGCTGACCGGCGACCACTTCGTCGCCCTCCTTGACCAGCACATCGACGATGTTGCCGGGCATGCTGGTGGTGACATCGCCCCGCCCCTGCGGACGCGGGCGCTTGCCGACGATCGAACTCTTGACCGCGCCCTGGGCGCCGCCCTCGAGGACGATCTCGCTCAGGGTCTCGACCCGCACCTCTTCGGGAATGCCATCGACGGTGAAATAGAAGTGTCGCTGCGATTCTTCCTTGAGGCCGGTGCCGGTCACCTTGACGTGATAGCAGTCACCGTGCAGGAGGATGTTGAACTCGGTGGGCGCGGTGGACGGGGTTTTGCTGCCCTCCTCGCCCGGCGCTTGCAGGGGCTCGGGCTGCAGGGTGCCGTCGCGGCGCGCCTGCAGGAACTGGCGGCCGATCTCGGGGAACATGGCGTAGGTGAGCACGTCTTCCTCGCTCTCGGCGAGGTCGCCGATCTCCTCGCGCAGGCGGTCGAGTTCCGGCGGCAGGTCGTCGGCCGGGCGGTGGTCGATGGGCGTCTCCTCGCCGATGGCCTTGCGTTGCAGCTCGGGGTCGATCGCCCCCGGGGCCCGGCCATAGCCGCCCTGCAGGTAGAGTTTCACTTCCTTGGTGATGGTCTGGTAGCGCTCGCCGGTGAGCACATTGAGCACCGCCTGGGTGCCGACGATCTGCGAGGTCGGCGTGACCAGCGGCGGATAGCCCATGTCACGGCGCACCCGGGGGATCTCCTCGAGCACCGCCTGCATGCGGTCGAGCGCGTTCTGGTCACGCAGCTGGTTGGCCAGGTTGGAGATCATGCCGCCAGGGATCTGGTTGACCTGCACCCGGGTGTCCACGCCGGTGTATTCGCTCTCGTACTGGCGGTACTTCCTGCGCACCTCGTAGAAGTACATGCCGATCTCCTGCAGAGCCGGCAGGTCCAGCCCGGTGTCGAAACGGGTGCCGCGCAGCGCGGCCACCAGGCTCTCGGTGGGCGGGTGCGAGGTGCCGCCGGCGAAGGCCGAGATGGCGGTGTCGATGTGCTCGCAGCCGTGTTCGATGGCCTTCAGGTGGCACATCTCGGCCAGACCGGCGGTGGCATGCGAATGCAGGTGCAGCGGCAGGTCCACCGCGTCCTTCAGCGCCTGCACCAGCTCGCCGGTAGCATAGGGCGTGAGCAGGCCGGCCATGTCCTTGATGCAGATCGAGTGACAGCCCATGGCCGCCAGCTCGCGGCCCATCTTCACGAAGCCGGCTATGTCGTGTACCGGGCTGACGGTGTAGCAGATGGTGCCCTGCGCGTGCTTGCCGGCCTCCAGCGTGGCCTCGATGGCGGTGCGCAGGTTGCGGGTGTCGTTGAGCGCATCGAAGATGCGGAACACGTCCATGCCGTTGCGTGCCGCTGCCTGCACGAAGGCATGCACCACATCGTCCGAGTAGTGCCGGTAGCCGAGCAGGTTCTGCCCGCGCAGCAGCATCTGCAGGCGGGTGTTGGGCAGCGCCTCGCGCAGACGACGCAGGCGCTCCCAGGGGTCCTCGGCCAGAAAGCGGATACAGGCGTCGAAGGTCGCCCCGCCCCAGCATTCCAGCGACCAGTAGCCGATGGCGTCCAGCCGCTCGCAAGCCGGCAGCATGTCTTCGGTGCGCAGGCGGGTAGCGATCAGCGACTGGTGGGCGTCGCGCAGGATGACGTCGGTGATCTGTGTCTTGCTCATGGGCCTCGATGCCTCATTGTCCAGTGTGCGCCACGATGGCCGCCGCCAGCACCGCCGCGAGCTGGTGACGGTTGCGCTTCAGCGAATAGTTCAGCAACTCGGGATGCGACTCGACGAAGCTGGTGTCGAAGCGCCCGGAGCGGAAATCCGGATGGCGCAGAATCTCCAGGTAATAGGGGATGGTGTGCCGGATGCCCGACAACCCCATATCGCGCAGCGCGCGCTCGCCGCGGGCCACCACATCGTCCCAGCCCAGGGCCCAGACGATCACCTTGGCCAGCATGGAATCGAAGTGCGACGGGATCTCGTAGCCGGTGTAGATGGCGGTGTCGGTACGTACCCCCGGGCCGCCCGGCGCGTAATAGCGCGAAATCCGCCCGAAGCTGGGCAGGAAGTCGTTCTTGGGGTCTTCGGCATTCACCCGGAACTGCATGGCGTAGCCGCGACGCTGGATCTCGTGCTGGGCGAAGCGCAACGGCAGGCCGGCGGCGATGCGGATCTGCTCCTCGACGATGTCCACCCCGGTGATGGTCTCGGTGATGGTGTGCTCCACCTGCACCCGGGTGTTCATCTCCATGAAGTAGAAACGGTCGTTCTCGTCGAGCAGGAACTCCACGGTGCCGGCATTGGTGTAGACCACCGCCTTGGCGGCGATCACCGCCAGACCGCCGATGTACTGGCGCTGCGCCTCGTCGAGCTGCGGCGAGGGCGCGATCTCGATCAGCTTCTGGTTGCGGCGCTGGATGGAGCAGTCGCGCTCGTAGAGATGAATGGCATTGCCATGGTGGTCGGCCAGTACCTGCACCTCGATGTGGCGCGGATCGACCACGCACTTCTCCATGAACACGTCGGCACGGCCGAAGGCCTTGGTGGCCTCGGAGATCACCCGGTCGTAGTTGCGGCGCAGTTCCTCCTCGTTGTCGCAGCGGCGGATGCCGCGCCCGCCGCCACCCGAGGTGGCCTTGAGCATCACCGGGTAGCCCAGCTCGCGCGCCAGCCCGACCGCCTCTTCGACATTGGCGAGGTTGCCGTCGGAACCGGGCGTGACCGGCAGGCCGGCGGCAATCATGGCCTTGCGCGCCTCGGTCTTGTCGCCCATGCGCCGGATCACTTCGGCCGAGGGGCCGATGAAGGTCACCCCGCGCCGCGCGCACACTTCGGCGAACTCGGCATTCTCGGAGAGGAAGCCGTAACCCGGGTGGATGGCGTCACAACCGGTGGCCACCGCAAGGTTCACGATGCGATGCACGTTGAGATAGCCGGCCAGCGGATCGGCGCCCAGGCTGTAGGCCTCGTCGGCCTTCTTGACATGCAACGAAAAGCGGTCCGGCTCGGTGTAGATGGCCACCGAGCGGACGCCCATCTCCGCGCAGGCGCGGATGATGCGGACGGCGATCTCGCCGCGGTTGGCGATCAGGATCTTGCGGATCATTCAGTCCCGCCCCGTGATGGAAACCGCGCCATTCTGCCCCAGCGCCGGCCGGGGGTCGATAGGGACACCCCGACTATTGAAAATGGCAATCCCGGTACTCAGGTGCGCTCGGGGACCATCAACTCGCGCACCAGGGCCGTGGCATAACTGCCCGGCGGCAGGGCGAAACGCAGTACCAGCGCATCGTGCTCCCAGTCCCAGTCCAGTCCTTCCGGCAACACGCGCAGAGAACGGCGCAGGGCGTCGAAGCCGTGGCCGGCCAGCCAGTCGATCCATTGCGGAAAGGGTGGACGCGCCAGCGCCGCCGCCTCGCGCTCGGCGGCTTCCGCCTGCGGCGCCAGGCAGTGCCCGGTACGTCCCGGCAGGGGGCCACTGGGATGCCATTCGCCGCGTGCCACGGCGGCTTCCAGTTCACCGGTCCCGGCAGAGAACGGCAGGGCACGCCCCTCGACGGCGTGCAGCAGCACCTCGCCGGGCAGGGCGCGATCCCAGTCCCCGGCCTGCACGCGCTCGGCCAGTACCGCGTTGAACAGGTAGCTGCGCGCCGCCGAGGTGACCATGCGCAACTGTTCCGGCGGCAGGCGGCGCAGGCGGCGATTGAACAGGGCCTGGGCGCGGATCAGGTTGGAGGCCCCACGCCCGAAGCGCTGCGCCCCGAAGTAATTGGGGACACCCTGGTGACGGCAGGCAGCGAGCACGGCCTCGGCCGCCTCGCGATCACCGGCGATCGCCCTCAGCCGCAGCGTGAAACGGTTGCCCGCCAGTTCGCCACGTCGCAGCTTGCGCCGCCGGCGGCCCAGCACGGCGATGCACAGGCTGTCGTCGTCCAATGCGGACCAGTCCACCTCACTGCCGGGGAGATGCACGCTGAAGCGCTGCCAGGTCAACGCATGCCGGTCCTTGAGTCCGGCAAAGCCCACCGCGCGCCGATGCACCCCCGCATGCCGCGCCAGGCGACGTGCCACCTCCAGGGTGTCGAGGCCGCGCTTGCGCACCCCCAGCAGAAGGTGTTCGCCCTCGCCCTCCGGGTTATCGAGCGGGATCTCTTCGACCTGGAAGTCCTCGGGCTCGGCCTTGAGCCGGCCACACAGGGGCGCCCCGCCATGTGCGCCAGGCAGGTCGCGCGTGACGTCCTCGGCAAAGACCAGGGTGGCAGCCGGGGCACTCCCCGATTCAGGCATGGGCCGACAACAGCAACACCACCGCGTGCGCGTCAATGCCCTCGCCACGCCCGGTGTGCCCCATCTTCTCGGTGGTGGTGGCCTTGATGTTGATCTGCGCGGGCGTGGCCGCCATCACCTCGGCCAGGCGTGCGCGCATGGCCTCGATGTGCGGCGACAGGCGCGGCGCCTGCGCGATCACCGTGGCATCCAGGTTGCCCAGCCGGTAGCCGGCCGCGTGTACCCGTGCCATCACCTCGCGCAACAGCAGGGTGCTGTCGATGCCGCGGTAGGCGGGATCGGTATCGGGAAAGTGCCGGCCAATGTCGCCCTCGCCCAGCGCCCCGAGCAGGGCATCGCAGATGGCATGGATCAGCACGTCGCCATCGGAATGCGCGGCCATGCCGCGGTCGTGCGGGATCTGCACACCGCCGATCACCACCGCATCGCCCTCGCAGAAACGATGGGCATCGAAACCGTGTCCTATGCGCATGAGATACCTCATCCGGTCGAACGCCCCGCCCACGGGGACGCCGCCCGATCATACCCGTAAAATCGGCGCATGGAACTGTTCGATACCCATTGCCACCTGGACGTTGCGGCCTTCGATCCCGA
The DNA here is from genome assembly GCF_000801295.1 of endosymbiont of unidentified scaly snail isolate Monju. Lineage (NCBI taxonomy): Bacteria > Pseudomonadati > Pseudomonadota > Gammaproteobacteria > endosymbiont of unidentified scaly snail isolate Monju. Next base: position 1,484,886 of record NZ_AP012978.1, read on the forward strand.
CCGCGATAGCGTGCTGGCCGCCGCGCGCGCCGCCGGGGTGCGTCACCTGCTGATTCCCGCCATCACGCGTGCCGGCTGGGAGGGCGTGTGGGCGCTGTGCGCCGGCGATCCCGACCTGTATCCGGCGATCGGCCTGCACCCGGTACTGCTCGAGGAACACGATCCGCAACAGGACCTGCTGGCCCTGGAAGACTTCGTGCGCGAACGCCGGCCGGCGGCCATCGGCGAGATCGGACTGGACTTCCAGCTGCGCGAGCTCGACCGTGCACGCCAGCAGGCCCTGTTCGAGGCCCAGCTCGCCATTGCCGAGCGCGAAGGGCTGCCGGTGGTCGTGCATGTGCGCAAGGCACACGATGCGGTGCTCGCCACCCTGCAACGCTACAAGCTGCCCGGGGGGGTCTGCCATGCCTTCAACGGCAGTCTGCAACAGGCGGCCCGCTACCGCGAGCTGGGCTTTCGCCTGGGCTTTGGCGGCATGCTCACCCTGCCCAATGCGCGCCACCTGCGCGAACTGGCCACCCGGTTGCCGCTGAGCGACCTGGTGCTCGAGACCGACGCCCCCGACATGAGCGGCGCCGCCCACCGCTATCAGCGCAACAGCCCGCAATGGCTGCCGGAGGTCCTGGACGTGCTGGCCGAACTGCGCCCCGAGACCCGCGAGGCCATCGCGCGGCAGACCAGCGCCAACGCCCTGGCGGTCCTCGCCGCCGGCCGGGTCGGCGCCTGAAACGAAAGAACCCGCTGGAGACCAGCGGGTTCATCGTGTTGCCGGCGAACACCTCGCTCAGTGAGCGCTGCCCTTGAGCGCGGTGACCATGCCCTCGATGGTGTCCTTGGCGTCGCCGAAGATCAGCGAGACGTTGTCCTGGTAGAACAGCAGGTTGTCCACGCCGGAATAGCCCGGTCGCATGGAACGCTTGAGGAAGTACACGTGCTGTGCCTTGCCGGCCTCGAGGATGGGCATGCCGTAGATGGGACTGGACTGGTCGGTACGCGCGGCGGGATTGACCACGTCGTTGGCGCCGACCACCAGCACCACGTCGGTGGAGGCGAACTCGGGGTTGATGTCGTCCATCTCGAAGACGTGATCGTAGGGGATGTCCGCCTCGGCCAGCAGCACGTTCATGTGCCCGGGCATGCGGCCGGCCACCGGGTGGATGGCGAACTTGACCTCCACGCCCCGCTCCTCGAGCATTTCCATCAGCTCCTTGAGCGCGTGCTGGGCCTGGGCCACGGCCATGCCATAACCGGGCACCACGATGACACGGTTGGCGTCTTCCATCCAGTAGATGGCGTCTTCCACCGAGGCCGACTTGACGCCCTTGTCCGCCGCCACCGCGCCGGCACTGGCCGGGCCACCCCCGGCGTCGCTGCCGAAACCGCCAAACACCACGTTGATGATGGAGCGGTTCATGGCGCGGCACATGATGTACGACAGGATGGCCCCCGAGAAGCCGACCAGTGCGCCGACGATGATCAGCAGATTGTTGTGCAGGGTGAAACCGGTGGCTGCCGCGGCCCAGCCCGAGTAGCTGTTGAGCATGGAGATGATCACCGGCATGTCGGCCCCGCCGATCGGGATGATGAGCGTGAAGCCCAGCACAAAGGACAGCAGGGTCATGACGGTGAGCGACAGCATGGAGCCGGTCATGGCGAAGTGGATCGCCAGCAGCAGGGTGACCACGCCGATGGCGGCGTTCAATGCGTGCTGGCCCGTGAAGCGCACCGGGGCGCCGGAGAGCAGGCCCTGAAGCTTGCCGAAGGCGATCACCGACCCCGAGAAGGTGATGGCACCGATCACGATGCCAGCCGACAATTCGCTCATCAGCACGGCATTGAGGTCACCCGTGATCTGGCGGTTGATGAAGGTACCGACGGCCACCAGCACCGCGGCCATGCCGACGAAGCTGTGCAGGGCCGCCACCAGCTGCGGCATGGCGGTCATCTGCACACGCGCGGCCAGCACGCCGCCGATCACCGCGCCGACCAGCACGCCGGCGACGATGAATCCGTAGGACTGCACCTCGCTGCCCATCAGGGTGGCGACGATGGCGATCACCATGCCGATCATGCCCAGGAAGTTGCCCCGTCGCGCCGAGGCCGGATGGGTCAGCCCCTTGAGCGACAGGATGAACAGGACCGCCGAGACCAGGTATGCCTGGGCCTGGGTATTGGCTGAAATTTCCATGTCGTCCCCTTACTTCTTTTTCTTCTTGAACATCGCCAGCATCCGCTTGGTTACCAGGAAGCCGCCGAAGACGTTGATCGAGGCCAGCAGGACCGCGAAGAAGCCCATGATCTCGGTCAAGCCCGAGGCCTCCTCGGCACCGGCAACCAGCAGCGCGCCGATGATGACGATGCCCGAGATGGCATTGGTCAGCGCCACCAGCGGCGTGTGCAGCGCCGGAGTGACGCCCCAGATCACGAAATAGCCGATGAAACAGGCCAGGACGAATACATACAGTGCTAGGAGTGTGTCAGGCATGATCTTCTCTCATTCGCTCGTTTGCGGCTTGAACTGAGCGGCGGCGGTGATCTCGTCCTCGTCGAGGTCCTTGAGGCTCAGCGAGCCGTCCTCGCCCTTGTCCACCATGATGCCCAGCAGGTTGGCGATGTTGCGCGCGAAAAACGCGCTGGCATCGGTCGCCATCATCGAGGGGTAATTGGTATGGCCGACGATGATCACCCCGTGCTCGGTGACGATCTCGTCGGGTCTGGACAGCGGGCAGTTACCGCCGGAACCGGCGGCCATGTCCACGATCACCGAGCCTTCGCGCATGCGCTCGACCACCTCGGGCGCCACCAGCTGCGGCGCGGGACGGCAGGGGATCTGCGCGGTGGTGATGATGATGTGGGCACGGGCCAGTTCATCGGCCAGCAACTGCTGCTGGCGCGCCTTGGCCTCGTCGGACAGCTCCTTGGCGTAGCCGCCCTCGCCGCTGCCCTCTTCGCCGATGTCCAGGTCGATGGGTTTGGCGCCCAGCGACTCGATCTGCTCGCGCGTCTCGGGGCGGATGTCATAGGCATAGACCTCGGCCCCCAGGCGCCGCGCGGTGGCGATCGCCTGCAGGCCGGCCACGCCGACACCCAGCACCACCACGCGCGCCGGCTTGGCCGAGCCCGCGGCGGTCATCATCATGGGCATGAAGCGCTCGTAGCGCGCGGCCGCCTCGATGACCGCGCGATAGCCACCGATGTTGGCCTGCGAGGAGAGCACGTCCATCGACTGCGCGCGCGAGATGCGCGGGATGCGCTCGAGTGCCAGCACGGCGATGTCACGGGCGCGCAATGTGGAGGCCACCTCGTCCTCCCCGCAGGTCTCGAGCATGCCGATGAACACCGCGCCCTCGCGCATCTGTGCCGCATCCTCGACCGTCGGTCGGCGGACCTTGGCGACAATGTCGCAGGCCAGCGCCTCGGCGCGATCGACCAGCGTGACGCCGGCCTCGGCATAGGTGTCGTCGTGATAGTGCGCGCCTTCGCCGGCACCGCGTTCGACACAGACTTCAAAGCCCTTGCCGATGAGCGACTTGGCGACTTCCGGGGTGATGGCGACGCGCGCCTCTCCAGTCAATGTTTCTTTGGGTATCCCGAGTTTCATGATTCTCGTTGTTCAGGTCGGGAGGGTCCGCCCGCCGTTTTCCGGCCGGGGCCTCGTGTATCGTCAGGAGTTGTATTGAAGGTTTTAATTTCAAAAATTTAGGACATTATCCCCATGCCCAAGGGGAACCGTCAAAAATCCGGTGATCAATGTGTGATCAATTCCCATAATCGCGAATCCTTACCGCTGCTCCAGAACCCCGTCCCGCCACCAGCGCAGCAGCAGCGATCGCAGATCAGGGACATCCCAATCGGGTGGGGGTTCCCCCGCCGGCCAGGATGCCCCCGGCAGGAATCGCCCAGTGCGAACCAGCGCACAGCGCAGTCCGACGCGCGCCGCCCCGGCGATATCGGTATCCGGCCGGTCGCCGACCATCACGCACTCGGCCGCCGACAGCCCCAGGCGTTCCAGCGCCATAACGAACAGCAGGGGTTCGGGCTTGCCGATGGTGGTGGCCCGCAGACCGGTTGCCACCTCGAAAGGCGCAACCAGGGCGCCCCCGCCCGGCAACACGCGGTGCCTGCCCGCCACCACCGCATCCACGCTGGGGTCGGGGTTGGTCGAGACCAGGGTCGCACCGTTGCGGATCAAATCGATGCCGCGGGAGAGCGTGTCATAGTCCAGTCCCGGCCCCTCGCCCACCACCACGAACTCGGCGTTTTCGGCATCCTCGGTACCGTGTTCGGCCAGCACCCGGTGCAGACCATCCGCACCTACGGCAAAGAAACGAAACCCCGGTCGCTCGCGCGCCAGCCAGCGGGCGGTGGCCACGCCACTGGTCAGCACATCCGCCGGATCGGATCGTGGCAGGCCCAGCGCGGCGAGGTGGTCGGCCACTTCCACGGGGGTACGGATGGGATTGTTGGTGACGAACACCCGCGGCAGATGCGCCGTGGCCTCGAGAAAGCGCCGGGCATGAGGCAACAGCCGGCTGCCGTGGTACAGCACCCCGTCCATGTCCAGCAACAGCCCCCGGGGCCGGAAACCCATGGTCCTCTCCCAGCAAGTACGACGGGCCGCGATACTGCGCGATCGGACGGCCAGGCACAAGGGGGAACGGATCAGGGATGGTCCCCTGCAGGAGCGGCGTCCTCGCCGCGAGTGTTCGGCCCGCGGACGGGCCTCCTGCCTGTGGGAGCGGCGTCCTCGCCGCGAACCGACCAAGCGCACGCCCTGGAACCCACTCCCGTATCGCAGATGGATATCCTGCATTCATCAATGGCCCAGTGCTCGCTACAATGCGCGCGTGCGCGGTACACCAGGACAGGCAGCATGAGCGACAAGGCATCCGATTTTTCCCGACGGCTCAACGGACGGTTCACCGGCATCCTGCGCTGGGAAGACCTCGACCGCCTGTGGGAGACCCTCAACGGCTCGGGCAAGGCCTGGTACTTCTACCAGGTGGGCAGCGAACTGCCGGCCTTGCCGCTCAAGGGCGACGGCTTGCGCCATGCCCTGAGCGAACTCGACCAGCTGCTGCACACCGATCACGACCACGACTATTGCGGCATCGTCTACGTGGACGACCGCGAATCCCCCACCTTGGTCAAGGTGTACGACCCCAACAACCTGGGCTCGTCCTGCGGCAGCAGCGGCATGACCATCCCGCCGCGCTGGATCATCAGCCTCGAGCGCCCCACCGAGGTGATCGACGATGCCCCCACCCCGCGCAACCGCCAGCGCTGGTGGCAGCGCCTGTTCAGCTGAATCCCGGCGAGAGATCATGCAAGCCGCCACACGCCACTACGCGGTGATCACCGCCGGCTACTGGGGCTTCACCCTCACCGACGGCGCCATCCGCATGCTGGTGGTGTTGTATTTCCACCAGCTGGGCTATTCGCCCTTCGAGGTGGCCATGCTGTTCCTCTTCTACGAGTTCTTCGGCGTGGTCACCAACCTGGTAGGCGGCTGGCTGGGTGCGCGCATCGGGCTCAACCTGACCATGCACATCGGCATGGCCCTGCAGATAGTGGCATTGCTGATGCTGACCGCGCCCGATGCCTGGTTGAGCGTGCCCTGGGTGATGGCGGCACAGGCGCTCTCGGGCATCGCCAAGGATCTCAACAAGATGTCGGCCAAGGCCTCGGTCAAGGCCATCACCGCCTGGCTGCTGCCCGCCGGTGTCGGACGCATGCGCTCGAAACCCCGGTTCACCCAGGTCTTCTCCCGGGTGGCGGCCGTCAACTGGTTGTCGGCCGCGCGCTTCCTGCTGTTCGGCGCGCGTGACGTGTGGTTCGTGGTGGCCCTCCCGGTGTTTCTCTACGACCGCCTGGGCTGGGACTTCTGGCAGGTGGGCAGTTTCCTCGCCCTGTGGGTAATCGGCTACGGGCTGGTACAAGCCACCACTCCCGGGCTGCTGCGCGGACGCCGGCGCCTGCCCGGCGGGCGCACTGCCCTTTACTGGGTTGCGACCCTGGCCCTGGTGCCGACCGGCATGGCGCTGGCACTCGACCAGGGCCTGCCCCCCCACGTGGTGCTGATCGGCGGCCTGACATTGTTCGGCCTGGTCTTCGCGGTCAATTCCGCGGTCCATTCCTACCTGATACTCGCTTATTCCGAGCAGGACGACGTGGCCCTGCGCGTCGGCTTCTATTACATGGCCAATGCCGGCGGGCGCCTGGCCGGCACCGTGCTCTCGGGGCTGATCTACCAGCAACAAGGCATCGAAGGCTGCCTGTGGTGGTCGGCCGGCATGCTGGCAGGTGCCGCCCTGTTGTCCCTCCCCCTGCCCCAACCGGCCTCGCCGACCCCCCGGCACCCCGCTGGCGCCCCAATGTCGGATAATAGCCAGATCACAGAGAGGTAGTCCCATGCTGCAGATCGACCCCCGTACCCCGCCGCCGAGCTTCGCCCTGTTCCAGCTCGGCTTCCGACCCTTCTTCAGCGGCGCGGCCCTGTTCGGCATCACCGCCGTCGGCCTGTGGATGGCGACCTATGTCTTCGGACGCCATGCCTCGCCTCCGGCGCTGCCGCCGGTGGTCTGGCACGGTCACGAGATGGTCTTCGGCTACGCCATGGCGGTGGTGGCCGGCTTCCTGCTCACTGCGGTGAGCAACTGGACCGGCCAGCCCAGCCTCAAGGGCCCCTCGCTGGCCGTCACCTTTGCCCTGTGGCTGGGCGCGCGGGTGGCCTTCTATGTCCCCGGCAACGGGCTATGGCTGGCCGCAGCGGCCGACCTGGCGTTTCTGTGCGCCCTGCTCTACGGCGTGGCCCGCCCGGTGCTGCGAGTACGGCAATGGAAACAGGTCGGCATCCTCGCCAAGCTGATGCTGATGCTGGCCGCCAGCGCCAGCTTCTACGCCGGCGCGCTGGGCTACCTGGCCGAAGGCATCCAGTGGGGGCTCTATGGCGGGCTGTACCTCATCCTCGCACTGGTATTCATGATGGCTCGCCGGGTGGTGCCGTTTTTCATCGAACGCGGCGTGGACGAGGACTTCGTCCCGCGCAACCGCCGCTGGCTGGACATCGCCAGCCTGTTCGGTGTGCTGGTCTGGGCGGTGTTCGAGGTCTTCCTGCCGGGGCAGACAATGGTCATCGGCCTGCTCAGCCTGCCCCTGTTCTGCATGCATGCCCTGCGCCTGGTCGACTGGCACACCCCCGGCATCTGGCGCAAGCCGCTGCTGTGGTCACTATTCCTGGGCTATGGCGCGCTGGTGGCCGGCTTCGGCCTGCGCGTGCTCTCGGTATGGGGCGAGGTCTCCCCCTTCATCGCCCTGCACGCCTTCGCCTACGGCGGCATCGGCATGATGACCCTGGGCATGATGTCGCGGGTCGCCCTGGGACACACCGGGCGCAACGTGTTCTCGCCACCACCGGCCATCCGCTGGTTCCTGGGACTGCTCGCCGCCGGCGCGCTGAGCCGGGTGCTGCTGCCACTGCTCGACGGCGCGCACTACACCCTGTGGATCGGGCTTTCGCAGACGCTGTGGATGCTGGCCTTCGCCCACTTCGCACTCATCTACCTGCCGATGCTGGCACGCCCCCGCGTCGACGGTCGTCCTGGCTGAACAGCGTCCTCGCGGCGAACATTCGGCCCGAGGCGGGCCTCCTGCCGTGGGTGTTCGGCCCGAGGACGGGCCTCCTACCCGTAGGAGCGGCGTCCCCGCCGCGAACGGTCCGCCCAACCCGCAGGATGGACAAGCCCATCGAAACCGGGTCCGAGGATTTGATGGGCACGCCGTGCCCTGCCCATCACAGGGCGAGCCCGTGCGCCCGGGCCATCAGAATGGCAAGCGCACCACCACGCGCAGACCGCCCAGTTCGCTGTCATCGAGTTCGAGCCGGCCATCGTAGCTGTCGACGATCTCGCGCACGATGGACAGACCCAGGCCGTGTCCTTCGACCCGCTCGTCGAGACGGCGGCCGCGTTCGAGCAGGCGTTCGCGTTGCGGCCCGGGCACACCCGGACCATCGTCCTCGATGACGGGCAAGAAACTGCCCTGCTCGATCGACAGGCGCAGCACGGCACGCGAGGCCGCCCACTTGCAGGCGTTGTCGAGCAGATTGCCGACCAGTTCGAGCATGTCTTCCCGGTCCAGCGGCAGTTCACGCAAGGTCTCGGGTACGACCAGCTCGATGGCGACCTGTTCATGGATGCGTCCCAGCACCTCGACCAGATCTTGCAGATCGGAACCCGGCTGCCATTGTTCGCCGGTCGGTCCGCTGCCGGCGATGCGCGCACGCCGCAGTTCGCGTTCCACGATCTCGCCGATGCGGGAGGCCTGTCCCTTCAGGCGCTCGCGCAAGGCATCCGGTGCCACCGAGGCGATGTCCTGCATCAGCAGGTTCAGCGGCGTCTTCAGCGCGTGCGCCATATCGCCCAGGCCATTGCGCGAGCGTTGCAGGCGCTGGTGCAGCGAGCGCACCATGCGGTTGAGCGCGTCGATCAGGGGCTGAATCTCTTCGGGAACCGGCTGGTCGATACACTCGCGCCCGCCCTCGGCAAGCTCGTCGAGCTGTCGCCGCACGCCGGCCAGCGGACGCAGCGCGCGACGGATATGCCAGCGCTGCAGCAACAGCAATATCAATGCCGCCAACAGCGTGATGACCACGAACACCAGGTCGAGCCGCTCCATCGCCTCTTCCAGCGGCTCGATGTCTTCAGCCACCACTGCCCAGATAAGATGTCCCTGCTTGCGGTAGGCCGCCTGTCGCAGCAATACCAGCTTGCCACCCGGTCCCGCTACCACGGCCGTTTCCACCTCGCCGGATCGCAGAGGACGCAACGGCAGGTCCTCGTCCCAGAGCGAACGCGACTGGAAGCGGCGCTCGTCGACACGCACCACGTAGTAGTGCCCCGAACGGGGCTGCAGGTAGGGACCGGCCAGCACATGTTCATCGAACACCAGCCGCCCGGTGGACCAGTCGAGCGCCGAGACCAGGGTTTCGGCGTCATGTTGCAGACGACTGCCGATCAGGGTCACCACACCGTCGTGCATGGCCCAGCGCCCGGCTCCCCAGAACACCAGCGAGAGCAGCACCACCACCAGGACGCCGCTGCGCCACAGTTGCCTGCGCAGCGAGATCACGCCACCCCTTCCCGCCCGTTGGGCATCAGGTAGCCCAGGCCGCGCCGGGTGACGATGCGCTCGGCACCCAACTTGCGGCGCAGGCGCCGGATGTAGACCTCCAGGCCGTTGCCGACCTGATCACCGTCTTCAAAGGCGGCCATGGCCAGTTGTTCGCGACTGACCACCCGACCGGCGCGGAGCATCAGGGCTTGCAACAGTCGGAACTCGGTACCCGTCAGGTGCTCCTCCCGACCATCGGGCAAGATCGCGCAGTGACGCTCGCGGTCGAGTTCCAGCCTCGCCACCACCAGCCGGTCGGCCGGCTGGCCATGCGAACGCCGCACGATGGCATCGATCCGCGCCAGCAGCTCCTCGGGCTCGAAGGGCTTGCCCAGGTAATCGTCCGCCCCGGCACGCAGGCCCTCGACGCGCTGCCGCCAACCATCACGTGCAGTCAGTATCAGTACCGGCATGCTGCGCCCCCGCGCACGCCAGCGACGCAAGACCTCCATACCGTCCAGCCCCGGCAGGCCGATGTCGAGGATCACCAGGGCATAGTCGTTGTCTTCTCCCATGCGCAGGGCACGTTCACCATCCCCCACCTGCTCCACCAGGTAGCCTTCGTCACTCAGCCGGCGGATCAGGCGTGCCGACAACTCCCTGTCGTCCTCGACCAGTAACAACCGCATCAGTCGTGCTCCTCTTCTTCTCGCACGATTCCGGTAGCGGCGTCGATCTTGAACTCCTGCACTTGCCCGTCGATCAGGTATTCGAGCTCGTAATTCCAGTGCCCGTTTTCGTTCTCGAGTTCCAGATCGAGCAGGCGCGCACCTGGTGGCACATCGACCCGTTCGACGATCTCCGCAAGTGACAGGATCTGCCCATTGGCCAACAGGCGACGCGCCTGTTCGTAATCGGCCTCGTCGTCATCCGCACCAGCGAAAGGCGCCAGGATCATCAGCATCACCAGCAAGACGGCGCGCATCCGATGTTCAGTCATCCCAGTAGCCGACACCCGGGATACGCACCTGGTGTTCATCGTAATTGCCCTGGTCCGCCTTGAGGTGACAGGCATCACAGCGGGCGAAACTGCCGACATCGGGGTTGTTGCTGACCAGACGCTGCGGAATCTCATGATGCTTGCGCCGGAAATAGCGGGTCTCGGTGAAGCGCAACGGCGCCTGCCCGGCCAGCGAGCGCGCCACGCCGGGCGAGCGCCCCGTGTCCACGCGATCGGCGGCGTTGCTCTCCAGCAGCGAAAGGATATGCTGCCGCACCGGTTCGTCGAGTTCCGCATTGTCACCGAAATGATCTTCGAGTCCGTTCATGATACGCCGCCAGGAAGCGGCCGGCAGCATACCCGGCTGGTACGGCATGTGGCAGTCGCCACATTCGGAGACGTACTGCGGATCGTTGAGCGGCGCAAAATCGGCGCGCTTCCACCAGCCCCGGCCCCAGTCGTCATCGGCACAGGCCTGGAGCGACAGCCCGGCAATCAGGGCCACCGCGGCGGTCATGCCGAAAGAGCGAAAATTCTTCATTGCCGGTACCTCCCAATCAAAGTGAATTCAGCCAGCTCAACAGGTTGGCCTTTTCGGCCGCCGTGCACTCCCTTCCCAGGGTCCACTTGCAATTGCGCCTGAACCACTTGGCGACCTTTTTCGGATCGGTGAAACGTTTCGGATTGACCGACGGCGCCATCGGCTCGATGCGCTTGCCCGTACGCTTGTGCTTTCCCGGGCGGGTCAGGTCCCTGCCGTGACAGGTCGTGCAGGAACGGCCCTTGACGCCTTCTGTCATCCACAGGCGTTCACCGGCAGCCACATCGACCTGTCCTTCGGCAGCCTGGACATACTGCTGTATGACCCCTTCCCGATCGGCACCCGCCGCGCAGGCCAGCCCGAACGGCGCCAGCACCAGACTGGCACTGACAAGAAAAACTCCTGTCTTCATACGTCATCCCCTTTCGTTTCGCCCGTATTTGCCGGCTTGCGGCCTGTGAGCATGGCATGCACCAGGTTCTCGCCATGCAGGCGACTGCTGAGCACCACCCCGACGACGTGCAGCACCACCAGCAGCAGGGTGAGATTGGCGAAGAACTCGTGTACCTCTTCGCCCAGTTCATCGAATGCCTCGCCTGTACCACAGAGGTAGCTGGCCAGCGGCCCGGCACACTCGTCCCCGCCGTAGATGATCAGGCCGGTGACGACGGTCAGGACAAGCGACAGCAGCAAGGCCACGACCATGGCGCCACCCGCCGGGTTGTGTCCGAGATAGCGACGCGCACGTCCGGCGAGCTCTGCCTTCAGGTAGGCGATCACCTCTCCGGGAGGACGGACGAAATCGGAAAACCGGGCGTGTTTCGAGCCGATGAATCCCCAGACGATACGGAAGGCCACCAGTCCGCCGACCAGGTAACCCGCCCAGACATGCAGGGTCATGAAATCGTCTTCGGTGAGATAGGCGACAAAGAACCCGGCCACCAGACTCCAGTGAAAGATGCGGACCAGCGGATCCCATACCTTGATGGTCAATGTGCTCATGACTTACCTCCTGCGACTGATGGAGGTGAGCATAGCGGGCGAAGCTGAAAACAGGCTGAAAAGACCGAAGGCGTTCTCAACCGACGATCTCCGCCCAGCGCGCCTGCTGGGCCGGGAGCTCGCGGACGGCAACAGCCAGGCGGCGTATCCAGTCTGCGCGAAAGGCGGGATCTTCCAGGGCACGAACGGCAGCGGCCTGCGGCGCGTAATTGTGCCGTACCAGCCGTGCAAAGTGACGGTAGGGCTCAAACAGTCTGTCCTCTACCCGGTGGTGGCCATCGAGCCGACGCTCGAAGGTGGCGAGCCGCTCCATCACCTGCTCGCGTACCTGCCGGTATTCGCCCAACAGGCGTTCGCCCACGTTATCGAACAGGGCCTCGACGCGGTCCCCCTTCGGCAGATGGGCGGGGTAGCCTGCGCCGACCAGCTCGATGATGCCGAACAGCATCAGGTCACCCACGAACTGGCGCTGGTACTCGCCCGACAGCTCGACCAACGCGCCCTCATGACGCACGCCGGGGCGGTATTCCGCGCTGCCGGTCTGCGGCTCGGCGCGACGGTGCAACAGGGGCAGGGCCGCCTGCACGAAACGTTCGCCCAGCTCCTGCTGCAACAGCCGGCCGAGCGTGGGGCCGGCCATGCGCAGCTTGAGCGCGGCAAACGGGATGCCGTGGCGCAGACCCGCGCGGTTGAACACGTAATTGCCGGTATAGACGGTACGCGCCGGGGACAGGCTGGTCTCGACATCGACCGGCGAGAACGGCGTGACGCGGGTCGGGTGCTCGCCATCGAAAAACCGTGACAAACGCTCCCCCAGTGCCTGCAAGGTATCGACATGGGTATGCGCTCCGTCCAGCGGACAGGCGTATTCGAACGTCTGTGCCGCGGCATCCAGTCCGAACAGGGCCGCCATATCGTGATAGGCACCGTGCCCGGCACCGGCCGTCTCGCCGTGAAAGCCGCAGGCCGCACCGGGAGCTGGCAAGGCGCTCTCGAGGATGCCATTGAGATCCTGCAACAAGGTACCGGCCATCACAGCCGGCGAGACCGGCGGGTCACCCACCACCTTGCCGGTCAGCACCTCGATGTCATGGGTGCGGAACAGGCGGTCGATATGGCGTGCATGATCCAGCAGGTAGCGTGGCCGCGCGGCAAACGGATCGACATGGAACACCTGGTCGCTGTCGATGAAATGAAACAGCGGCCGTGTGAATCCCTGGCGAGCCAGCCACAGCATGGCGATGTTGCGCGTCACCGAGGCCCCCTTGTGCCCCATGGCCTCGGCGCGCTGCCGGCCCAGAAACAGCGGCAGCGTCGCCTGCAGCGGCTCGATCAACGCCCATTGCGCGGCCGTGTCCAGGTAATGGGCATCCAGCCCGGCCGCGGCGATCTCACGCACCAGGTCGGCGTGCGCGCGCCGGTTGGCGAGATCGAGCGAGTCCTCGACCACCAGCATCGACACGCCACCGGCATGAGCGAAACCCCGCTGGTGCTCGGCGAGGCTCTCGAGACAGTGCCGCAACTGGCGCGGCCGGTCGGCGACCGGCACCACCACGACCAGCCGATGGGCGACCGCGCGTTCACGCGCTGCTGCCTCGCGACAACAGGCCTGGTAGAGCCTTTCGAGTTCACGGCTGGGATCGGCCCAGAGCGCCTGTTCGAGACGAGCCAACAAGGTGTCGTGATCCACGGCCTCCGCCGTGCTCATGCCCAGCCGCTGGCGGGCCGCTTCGAACGCCGTCTCCGCCATACCGCCTCAGTGCCGGCGCGAATCGTAATTGGGGAAGGCGTCGCGCTCGAGCACGATCTCGATCAGGGTGCGCCCGGCGACGAAATCGACCTGCTCGAACACCGCGTCCACCTCGTCCGGGCGCGCGATGCAGTGATGGGCCATGCCGAAGCTGGCCGCCAGTTGCCGGTAGTCTGGATTGACAAAATCGCAGTCGATGTAACGGCCCGCGTAGTTCTGTGCCTGGTTCTTGCGAATCAGCCCCATGGTGGCGTTGTTGAACATCACCACCGTGATCGGGATGTCGTAGTTCACCGCGGTCATCAGTTCCATGCAGCACATCTGGAAGCCGCCATCGCCGAGGATGGCCATGGCCGGCACCTCGCGGGCGAAGCGCGCACCGATGGCCGCCGGGATGGCATGCCCCAGCGAGGAGATGCCGCTGTTGGGAAAGAAACGCACGCCCTCGGTCACATCCAGGAAATTCTGCGCAAAGATGATGTTGTCGTCGAATACCATCAGCCCCGGCAGGTGTTCGGCCTGGAGGCGCCGGAAGAAGCGCTCGACCACCGAGAAGCCGGCACGGAAGATCTCGCTGGTGCCGGCCTCACGGCGCCTGGCCGGCACATGTGGTGCGCGGGTACCGGTGGCGCGGCTGCGTGCCCCGCCCTGCTGGCCGATGCGCGAGAGCACCCCATCGAGGACCGCACGGATATCGCCGATCACCGCCACATCCGCCTTGAATACCTTGTTGAGCTGCTGCGGGTCGTTGTCCACCTGCGCGATACGCTTGCCGGCGAGCAGGGCCTGGTCCCAGAGATAGCTGGTGCGCTCGTTGAAACCGGCGCCGAGAAAGATCACCGAATCCGCATGATCCACGATGTAACGGTAGGCAAAGCCGGTCGAGGTCACCCCCAGGCTGCCCAGCGAACGCGGCGAGTTCTCGGCGATCACCCCCTTGCCCTTGAGACTGGTGGTCATCGGAATGTCGAGGGTCTCGCTGAGACGCTCGACCAGGGCCTCGCCGCCCGAGCGAATACAGCCGTAACCGGCAACGATCACCGGGTTGCGTGCATCGAGCAACAGGTCGGCCAGGGCGTCGATCTGCTCGTGCCGCACATGGATGCCATTGAGTGGCCTCGATGTGACCACCTGGTCGAGTATCGCTTCGTCCACCTGTTCCTTCTGCACGTTGAACGGCAGGCTGAGCAACACCGGCCCCGGGGTGTCCGACAGCAGCTCACGCGCCGCCTGGTTGAGCACATTGGCCAGGTAGTCGGTGCGCTCGATCAGGCGCCGGTAGCGGGTGATGCCTTCGAACAAGGTGCACTGATCGATGGCCCCGCCCTCGCCCGCACTCTCCTGCAGGCCGCCCTTGCCGAAGATGTGGGTGGAGGTCTCGCCGGTGATCAGCAGCAGCGGCTGGCGATCGGCATAGGCACTGGCGACCGCGGTGACGGTGTTGGTGGCCCCCGGCCCCGCCGTGGTGATACAGCAAGCGATGCCGCCACTGACCCGCGCATGACCACACGCCATGAAGGCCGCGCCCTGCTCGTGCTTGGCAAGCACCGTACGAATGGAGGAGTCATACAGGGCATCGTAAACAGGCAGGATGTGCGCTCCCGGCATGCCGAAGACGCAATCGATGCCCAGACGCTCCAGAAAGCGGACGATCAGCTCGCTGACTTGAATCTTCATGGCCTGCCGGGGTTGCGACACCTGGGGGCGATTCTATCGCCTTCTACGCAGGCCGCCCATTCCTGTATTCGGCCCGGGGACGGGCCTCCTGCGAACCTGTGGGAGCGGCGTCCTCGCCGCGAATGTTCGGCCCGGGGACGGGCCTCCTACGGCAGGAGCGGCGTCCTCGCCGCGAACGGTTCGGCCCGGGGACGGGCCTCCTACGGCAGGAGCGGCGTCCTCGCCGCGAACGGTTCGGCCCGGGGACGGGTTGCCTATTTGAGCGTCACCTCGATGTCGGCACGGGCGCGCAGCGCCTGCAACACGCCCCGGAACTCGGCGCTGCCAAGGACCTGCCGCAGCCGCGCCAGGCGCTGCTCGCGCTGGGTCTTGTCGAGGGCATCGAGATCGCCATCGATCACCTGGTCCACCGCGATCAGGAAGTAATCACCATTGGCCGAGACCACGCCGCCATGGGCGGGCTTGCCATCGGCCGGGCGCGGTGCGTCGAAGGCGGCGCGTGCCACCTCGGCCGGGGCACCCTCGCCACCTCGCCGACCGACCGTGGCCTGCTTCAGCTCCCAGCCATTCGCCTTGGCCAGGCCCTCGAGGTCAGCCCCTGCGCGCAGTTCCGCTAGCCGTTTCTCCCCTTCGGCGCGCGCCTTGTCCGAGGCCCGGGCACGGGCAGCGGCCTGGCGGACCTGGTCCTTGACCGCCTCGAAGGGCTTGACCGTCGCCTCCTCGTGCTCCTCGACGCGCACCACCACCGCGTGGGTCGGCGCCAGCTCGATCACGTCGCTGTTGTTGCCCTCGCCGAGCACGTCGTCGGAGAAGGCCGCGCTGACCACCTTGGGCGAATCGATCGCCGGCGGCAGGTCACCACTGCGCGTGATCCAGTCGCTGTGCTGGACCTTCAGCCCCAGCGCCTCGGCCGCCGGGGCCAGGCTGTCGGGCGTTTCATAGACGAGGTCCGCCAGGCGTTCAAGGCGTTCGAAATAGATCTCCTCGGCCTGGGCGCGACGATAGGCCGCCTCGACCTTGTCACGTACCTGCTCGAAACTGGCCTCGGCGCCACCGCGCACATCGGTGACCTCGATGATGTGATAGCCGAACTCGGTCTTGACCGGGCCAGTGATCTCGCCCGGTTTGGCCGCAAACACCGCGTCCTCGAAGGGCTTGACCATCACCCCGCGGTTGACCCAGCCCAGGTCGCCACCGTCGGCAGCAGACCCCGGATCCTTGGAATGTTCCTTGGCCAGCGCCGCGAAATCTGCCCCCTGGCGCAACTGTTCGACCAGTTGCTCGGCCTGCTGGCGCGCCTTGTCCTCGTCACCCTCGACGGGGATCAGGATGTGCCTCACCCGGCGTTCCTGCTCGGCAACGAATTCGCCGCGGTGGTCTTCGAAATACTGGCGCACCTTCTCTTCGTCCACCGGCACCTCGTCGGCCAGCTCCTTCACGTCCAGCTGTATCCAGGCCAGCTTGACCCGCTCAGGCACCTGGAAGTCACGTTGCGAGCGTTCGTAGTACTGCCGGGCCTCCTCGTCGCTGACCGCCGCGACATCGAGAAAGCCTTCGGCGGGAATCCGTGCATAGCGAATCTGCCGCCGCTGCTCGCCCAGGCGTACCTGCTCGGCCAGGTCGGTGTGGGTGACGATCGCGGTATCCCGAATGCCCGACTGTTGCTGCGCCCGGATCATCTCCTCGCGCACCAGGGCCTCGAAGCCGGCCTTGGTCAACCCCCGGCTGCGCACCGTGGCCTCGTACAGGCTCATGTCGAACTTGCCGCCGTTCTGCAGGCCGGGCAACGAGCGGATAGAGGCCGCCACCTGCTCGTCACTCACCCGCATGCCCCAGTCGTCGGCCGCCTGGCGCAGCAGGGTCTCGTCGATCATCGCCTGCAACACCTGCGGCTTGAGCAGCTTGTCGGAGAAGATATCGGCATTGAAGGCCGGTCCCAGGCGCTGGCGCATCGAGTCGCGGAACTCGCGTACCCGGCGCTCGAGCTGCCGGACGGTGATGTCGGTGCCATCGACCGAGGCCACCACCGGGTCGGCGCTGACCCCGAGATACTGCTGTATGCCGAACAGCGCAAAGGGAATACTGATGAGGATCACGATTGTCCAGGCGATCCACCCCTGGGCCTTTTCTCTGATTGCCTGCAGCATGGTCTGTCTTGTTGTTCGTCCGGATTGAATTCGATGCAAAAAAAAACGGGGTATCGCAATGATACCCCGTCTTTCAGAGTTGGCGGAGTGGACGGGACTCGAACCCGCGACCCCCGGCGTGACAGGCCGGTATTCTAACCAACTGAACTACCACTCCTTTTACCCGTGGTGGGTGCTGCAGGGATCGAACCTGCGACCCTCGCCTTGTAAGGGCGATGCTCTCCCGGCTGAGCTAAGCACCCCGTTCGAGGTGCGTTAATTTACAGCATCTTTGAACGCTTTGCCAGCCTTAAATGCAGGCGATTTGGAAGCCGCGATCTCGATGGTTTCACCGGTCTTGGGATTGCGGCCCTTGCGCGCGGCACGCTCGCGCAGCGTGAAGGTACCGAAGCCAATGATGGACACGCTGTCGCCCGACTTGATGGCCTGGGTGATGGCGTCGATCATGCCGTCCAGCGCGCGGCCGGCGGCGGCCTTGGAGATGTCGGCAGCGTCTGCCATGGCTTCGATGAGCTCAGTCTTGTTCATGTCGTTGAATGCCCCCTTTGGATACTCCGGCCTGACCCGGCCAGGACGTCATCCAAATTTCAGTCTTTAAGAGTGAGCGGCTCCTGCCGCAAAACAAAAAAAGAGCGGCTTTATAGCAGCCGCTCCCGAATCCGGTCAAGCGCTGGCGGCGTCCAAGGCCCCCTACTGAACTCCCCTGCAAGCGGGGAGAGTCCGGGGCCTCTCTGACGGGGCGCCGCGCAGGCCCTTATTCTACCAGCGATCGCGCCGATAATCAATGATGGCGCAGCCCGTCCTTGTCGCTTTCTTCGCTTTTTGCAGTCTCCGCTGCCTTCGCGTCCTCGCTGTCGGTTCGCGGCGTCGGCATCGTGAGCAGCGCGATCTGCAACACCTCGTCGATCCACTTGACGGGACGGATGTCGAGGTTCTGCTTGATGTTCTTGGGAATCTCGACCAGGTCGCGCTCGTTTTCGGAGGGGATGATCACCGTCTGGATGCCGCCACGATGCGCCGCCAGCAGCTTCTCCTTGAGACCGCCGATGGGCAGCACCTCGCCGCGCAGGGTGATCTCGCCGGTCATGGCCACGTCGGCCCGCACCGGGATGCCAGTCAGCGCCGACACCAGCGCAGTGCACATGCCGATGCCGGCACTCGGACCGTCCTTGGGCGTGGCGCCCTCGGGCACGTGGATGTGCACGTCGACCTTCTCGTAGAAGTCCGCATTGAGCCCCAGCGCCTTGGCGCGGCTGCGCACCACGGTCATGGCGGCCTGGATGGACTCCTTCATCACGTCGCCGAGCTGGCCGGTATGTGTCAGCCGCCCCTTGCCGGGGGTGAGCGCCGCCTCGATGCGCAGCAGTTCGCCGCCGACCTCGGTCCAGGCCAGGCCGGTGACCTGCCCGACCTCATCGTGTTCCTCGGCACGGCCGTAGCGGAAACGCCGCACGCCGAGATACTTGTCCAGCGACTTGGGCGTAACCGTGACCTTCTTGCCCTCCTTACCCTTGAGCAGCAGGTCCTTGACCACCTTGCGACAGATCTTGGCGATCTCGCGTTCGAGGTTGCGCACCCCGGCCTCGCGCGTGTAGTAGCGCACAATGTCGCGCACCGCCGCCCCGCGGATCGCCAGCTCCTCCTCCTTGAGGCCGTTGTTCTTCATCTGCTTGGGGATCAGGTAGTTCTCGGCGATTGCCACCTTTTCAGCCTCGGTGTAGCCCGAGAGACGGATGACCTCCATGCGGTCGAGCAGCGGCGCCGGGATGTTCATGCTGTTGGCAGTGGCCACGAACATGACCTCGGAGAGGTCGAAATCCACCTCCAGGTAGTGGTCCTGGAAGGTGTGGTTCTGCTCCGGGTCGAGCACCTCGAGCAGCGCCGAGGCCGGATCGCCGCGGAAGTCCATCGCCATCTTGTCGATCTCGTCGAGCAGGAACAGCGGATTGCGCGTACCGACCTTGATCAGGTTCTGGACGATCTTGCCGGGCATGGCGCCGATATAGGTACGGCGGTGACCACGGATCTCGGCCTCGTCACGCACCCCGCCGAGCGCCATGCGCACAAACTTGCGATTGGTCGCGCGCGCGATCGACTTGCCCAGCGAGGTCTTGCCCACCCCGGGCGGCCCGACCAGGCAAAGGATCGGGCCCTTCAGCTTGCGCACCCGCTGCTGCACGGCCAGGTACTCCAGAATGCGCTCCTTGACCTTCTCCAGACCGTAATGGTCGGCATCCAGCACCGCCTGGGCGCGCGCGATGTCGATGCGCACCTTGGTGCGCTTCTTCCACGGCACGCTCACCAGGGTGTCGATGTAGTTGCGCACCACCGTGGCCTCGGCCGACATGGGCGACATCAGCTTGAGCTTGTTCAGCTCGGACTGCGCCTTGGCCTTGACCTCTTTCGGCATGCCGGCCTTCTCGATCTTCTCGCCCAGATCCTCGAGCTCGTTGGGCACGTCGTCCAGCTCACCCAGTTCCTTCTGGATGGCCTTCATCTGCTCGTTGAGGTAGTACTCGCGCTGGTTCTTCTCCATCTGGCGCTTGACCCGCCCGCGGATGCGCTTCTCCATCTGCAGGATGTCATTCTCGCCTTCCATGAGCGCCATCAGGTGCTCCAGGCGCTCGCGCACGCTGGCGATCTCGAGGACGTGCTGCTTTTCCTCGATCTTCAGCGCCATGTGCGCGGCCATGGTGTCGGCCAGGCGCGAGGGCTCGTCGATGCTGGCCAGCGAGGTCAGCACCTCGGGCGGCACCTTCTTGTTGAGCTTGACGTACTGGTCAAACAGGTCGGTGGCCGAGCGCATCAGCACTTCCATCTCGCGCTCGGAGGTATCGACCTGATCCTCGACCGGCTCGATGGCCGCGGCCAGATAGCCCTCGGCAGCGACGTAATCCTTGATGCGCGCGCGCTGGTTGCCCTCGACCAGCACCTTGACGGTGCCATCCGGCAGCTTCAGCAACTGCAGGATGTTGGCCAGCGTGCCCACCTCGTGCAGGTCACTGGCCTCCGGGTCGTCGATGTCGGCTGCCCGCTGGGCGACCAGCAGAATCTGCTTGTTGTCGGACATGGCCGCATCCAGCGCCTGGATGGACTTTTCGCGCCCGACGAACAACGGTATGACCATGTAGGGATAGACCACCACGTCGCGTAGCGGCAATACCGGCACGCTCAAGGGGCCACTACCCTGAATTTCCTGTCCCATGGGTTCCTCCGAAAGACGTTCCCCGGACCGGGAAGCGCCTGAATGTCTGTCTGCCGTCCCGAGTTCGGGCCGGCGATCTGGGTGTGAACTTGATTGAGATCAATCTGGGGACTTCCCCGGCAAAATCAAGTTATAAAAAATGCCCGGGCAGGCCGGGCATTCGGAATCAGTCGGAAGCCGCCATCTGCTGGTCCGCCCCCTCGAAGATGATCAGCGGCTCCGATTCGCCCTGCACCACGGACTCGTCGATCACCACTTTGCTGACATTCTTCAGCGAGGGCAGGTCGTACATGGTGTCGAGCAGGATCTGCTCGAGGATGGTACGCAGGCCACGCGCGCCGGTCTTGCGCTCCATGGCCTTGCGGGCGATGGCGCGCAGGGCGTCGTCGCGGAACTCGAGCTCGGCGCCCTCCATCTCGAACAGGCGCTGGTACTGCTTGACCAGGGCGTTCTTCGGTTCGGTGAGGATCTGCACCAGGGCTTCCTCGTCCAGCTCCTCGAGCGTGGCGACCACCGGCAGGCGGCCGACGAATTCGGGGATCAGGCCGTAGGAGATCAGGTCCTCGGGCTCCACCTCGTGCAGGATCTCGCCCAGGTTGCGCTTCTCTTCCTTGCTGTGCACCTCGGCGGAGAAGCCGATGCCGCCCTTCTCGGAACGGTTGCGGATCACCTTGTCGAGCCCGGCGAAGGCGCCGCCGACGATGAACAGGATGTTCGAGGTATCGACCTGCAGGAATTCCTGTTGCGGGTGCTTGCGCCCCCCCTGCGGCGGCACCGAGGCCACCGTGCCCTCGATGAGCTTGAGCAGGGCCTGCTGCACGCCCTCGCCCGAGACGTCCCGGGTGATCGAGGGGTTGTCGGACTTGCGCGAGATCTTGTCGATCTCGTCGATGTAGACGATGCCGGTCTGCGCCTTCTCGACATCGTAGTCACACTTCTGCAACAGCTTCTGGATGATGTTCTCGACATCCTCGCCGACATAACCTGCCTCGGTCAGCGTGGTGGCATCGGCGATGGTGAAGGGTACGTTGAGCAGCCGCGCCAGGGTCTCGGCCAGCAGGGTTTTGCCCGAGCCGGTGGGACCGATGAGCAGGATGTTGCTCTTGGAGATCTCGATCTCGTCCTTCTTGCCGGACATCTCGAGACGCTTGTAATGGTTGTAGACGGCCACCGAGAGAACCTTCTTGGCCCGCTCCTGACCGATGACGTACTGGTTCAGGGTCTCGTTGATCTCGTGCGGCGTGGGCAGCCCGCGCGAGGACTCCGGCGCGTTCTCCTGCATCTCCTCGCGGATGATGTCGTTGCACAGCTCGACGCACTCGTCGCAGATGAACACGGACGGGCCGGCGATCAGCTTGCGCACCTCGTGCTGACTCTTTCCACAGAAAGAGCAGTAGAGCAGCTTGCCGTCGTCGTTCTTGCCGTGTCTGTCGTCACTCATACTCTAGTACCCTGTTGTGTTGCGACCGGGACAGCGGCGAACCTTTCACCCCTTGTCCACGGTTTACGACCCCATCATATCGGAAACCGTTCCATTGACAAGCCGACAATTACCGCCAGCTTTGCCTGCGAATTACGGTCTCCGCCGGGCGTCGACACGGCCTATGAGCCCGCTCAATCCGTGCCGCCGCGCCGTGAGACCACCTCGTCGATCAGCCCGTAGTCACGGGATTCCTCGGCGCTCATGAAGTTGTCCCGGTCGGTGTCCCGGCCGATCTCCTCGAGCGAACGGCCGGTGTGCTCGGCCAGGATCGTGTTCAGGCGTTCGCGGATCTGCAGGATCTCGCGGGCATGGATCTCGATGTCGGTCGCCTGTCCCTGAAAACCGCCCAGCGGCTGGTGGATCATCACCCGCGAGTTGGGCAGCGCATAGCGCTTGCCCTTCTCGCCCGCGGCCAGCAGTATCGCGCCCATGCTCGCCGCCTGGCCGATGCACATGGTGGTCACGTGCGGCCGGATGAACTGCATGGTGTCGTAGATCGCCAGCCCGGCGGTCACCGAACCACCCGGCGAATTGATGTACAGGTGGATGTCCTTGTCCGGATTCTCCGACTCGAGGAACAGCAGCTGCGCCACGATCAGGTTGGCCATGTGGTCTTCCACCGGCCCCACGCAGAACACCACCCGCTCCTTGAGCAGTCGCGAATAGATGTCGTAGGCGCGCTCGCCACGCGCCGTCTGCTCCACCACCATCGGCACCAGGCCGAGGTTCTGCGGTTCGAAAGTGTTCATGCCCTTGGTATCGATCATGCAGAAAAATCCTTGAGTGTTATTTCGGAGACCGGTTCAATTCTGCGCCTGTTGCTCGGGGTTCATCACCTCGGAGAATGTGCGCTTGTCTTCCTTGACCTCGACCTGTTCGAGCACCCAGTCCACAACCTTGTTCTCGAGCACCAGGTTCTCGAGCGAGGCCCGCTGCTGCGGGTTGTTCAAATAATAGTCCACGACTTCCTGCGGGTCTTCGTAGGACTGCGCCAGCTGCTCGATCATTTGACGCACGTCGTCCTCGGAGGCCTCGAGGCCCTGCTTGTCGATGATCTCGCCGACCAGCAGCCCCAGGTGTACCCGCACCCGCGCCTGCCCCTCGAACAGGCTCGCCGGCAGGTCCAGCGACGACTGCTGCCCGCGCGCCTGCATGTCGGCCATGGCCTGCTGCTTCATGCGCTCGGCCTCCTGCTTGACCATCGCATCGGGGACCTCGACGGGATTGGCCTCGCGCAGCAGGGCCATGACATTGTCCTTGGCCAGGCCCGACAGCTTCTGCGCCAGCTCGGTCTCCATGTTCTTGCGCACCTCGGCGCGCAGGGCCTCCTCGGTGCCCTCTTCAACGCCGAAGTCCTTGACGAACTGCTCGTCGATCTCGGGCAGACGGGCCTCGAGCACCTTGCGCACCGTGATCTCGAAGCTGGCGGGCTTGCCGGCCAGGTGCTCGGCCCGGTAATCCTCGGGGAAGGTGACCTCCACGGTGCGGGTC
Source organism: endosymbiont of unidentified scaly snail isolate Monju (assembly GCF_000801295.1). NCBI lineage: Bacteria > Pseudomonadati > Pseudomonadota > Gammaproteobacteria > endosymbiont of unidentified scaly snail isolate Monju. The sequence continues at coordinate 1,508,293 of NZ_AP012978.1, forward strand.
TCGCCAGCCTTGGCGCCCAGCAGGCCGGATTCGAAGCCATCGATCATGGAGCCGGAACCCAGCACCAGCGGCACGTCCTCGGCAGTGCCGCCTTCGAAGGCCTCGCCGTCGATGAAGCCCTTGAAGTCGATGTGCACGGTATCGCCGTCCTGCGCAGCACGATCGACCTCTTCCCAGCTCTGACGCTGGCGGCGCAGCTTGTCGATCATCTCGTCCACGTCCGCCTCGGTCACCTCGGCCACCGGCTTGACGACCTCCTTGCCGGACAGGTCGGCCAGCTCGATCTCGGGCATCACCTGGAAGGTGGCGGTGTAGCTCAGACCACCTTCCTCGGCGGCATCGCGCAGCTCGATGCTGGGATCACCGACCGGGGCCACGTTGGACTGCTCGGCCGCCTCGTAGAAGGTGGCCTGGATCAGGTCGCCATAAACCTCCTGACGCACCTGGTCACCAAAACGCTGGCGCACCACGCGCACCGGCACCTTGCCGGGACGGAAGCCATCGAGACGAATATTCTTCGCCAGCTCGGTGAGCTTCTTCTCCACCTCGGTCTCGACCTGCTCTTTCGGCAGATCCACCAACAGACGCCTTTCCAGGCCCTCGCCAGACTCAACAGAAACTTGCATGAAACATTCTCCGGCAGCCCTGACTGCCCATATCGGTTCAAATTACGGGTGATCCAGTATCGGGGAGAATCCCCGGGGAATGCCCCGAACAGCCCACGGGCCGCGAGAGCGCGGCCCGGAGTCACTCGATACATCCCCAAGGAACCTCCGAACGCGTCGTGACCCGGAATCCTGACGCCGGCCTGCACCAGTTCCGCGTTGCGAATCTTCGCAATAGCAGGCTATTACGTGCGATTCGCGCCGTGAACCGACGCATTCCAACGCCAATCTCCCCGATCCAGACCTGTCCGGAGGTTCCTTGAATCCTGGTGCGAAAGGAGAGACTCGAACTCTCACGGGTTGCCCCACTGGAACCTAAATCCAGCGCGTCTACCAGTTCCGCCACTTTCGCATCCACCGCTCGTCGCGGGAAACGCCTAGTATACAATACCTGCCTTGTCGACATAGCCCGATCCCATGCGCGTATTCCTTGCCTTCGTCCTGTACCTGGTCGCCTGCATGGCCACCTCGGCGCTGCTCCTGCCCTGGCTGCAGCCCCTGTTCCACGCCACCTTCGGTGCCACGCCCGACCGCGCCCTGTACCGTTTCGGCATGCTGCTGATGTTCCTCGGCCTGCCGCTGCTGGCACGCGCCCTGGATCTGCGCGATCGCCAGACCCTGGGCCTGGCCACCGGCCCGGAAGGCTGGCGCCGCCCGCTGGGCCTGGGACTGCTCTGGGGACTGGGCATGCTCGGGGCAGTACTCGGGCTGCTGATGGCCAGCGGAATACGCTACCTGGCACCCGGGACGCTGTCGGCAGGCAGCCTGTTCTCGGCGGCGCTCGCCGGCCTGGGCTCCGGCCTGGCCGTCGGCCTGATCGAGGAATTCTTCTTTCGCGGCGCCCTGCAGGGCGGCATGCGCCGATCGCAGGGTTTGTGGCCCACCGCCCTGGCCATCGGCCTGTTCTACGCGGTGGTGCACTTCATCCGCCCCACGCCCCTGCCCCCGGAGACCCCGCTGACCGTCACCAGCGCCCTGGGCATGCTCGGCGGCGGGCTGGCGCAGCTCACGCAATTCGGCGAGTACGCCGACAGCTTCGCCACCCTGGTCATCGCCGGAATCTTCCTCAGCCTGACCCGCGAGCGCACCGGCGCCATCTGGTTCGCCATTGGCGCGCATGCCGGATGGGTCATGGTGATCCGGATCGCCAAGCGGCTGACCAACACCGATCACCAGTCACCCTGGATCGGCCTGATCGGCGACTACGACAACATCACCGGCTGGCTGGCCAGCGGGGTGTTGCTGGCAGGTGTTTTGCTCTATGCACGGCGCGCTTCTGCCACCAGTTCGACATGATCCTCACCCGGGAAACTGGCGATTCCAGCCTGGCACAACGTTCTTGATTTGTTCTCCCCGTGTGCTAGCATGAGGAGAACAAACAAAGAACGAGCGTGGAGGACACCATGAAATCCGATAGCCGCTATGTCATGCACGATCAGGTCCGCGGTCTGGTTCCCGATCTGATGCGATTCGACGCCCAGGGCGGGCGACGACTGAGAAACACCTTCGGCGAGCTGCTTCTGTTCGCACTGGCCACCCTCGCCTACCTGCTCGCCCTGGGGCTCAGCAACTGAATCCCGTTTCCCTGTCATTTCGACCAGAAGAGACAGAATCGACCCTGCGGCCTGGTCTCCCGGGAAGCTGAAAAAGCGCACTTTCTCCTCCCCCATGGCACAATGGGTAAAGGGCGCCCCTCCTGGCCTCTCCCCGCAAGCGGGGGAGAGGCCTTTTCAGAGGTTTTCCCAGACGCTTCAGGATGTCTCTTCCTGTGGCGACTGGTAGTTCTTGTTGACCCGCTCGCGCAATTCCTTGCCGGGCTTGAAGTGCGGCACGTACTTGCCTGCCAGTTGCACCGCCTCGCCGGTCTTAGGGTTGCGCCCGATGCGCGGCGGCCGGTAATGCAGGGAGAAGCTGCCGAATCCCCGGATCTCGATCCGGTTACCAGTGGCCAGCGCCTGACTCATCTGTTCGATCATGCACTTGACCGCCAGTTCAACATCCTTGTACGCCAGATGGCTCTGCTCCCTGGCAATGACTTCGATCAGTTCCGACTTGGTCATTACGTGTTTCCCGATGATGTGGCGGGGCAGCGCAAGCTGCCCCGCCAATGCAGCTCAGACTGTTCCTTACTTGTCGGCGTCGAGCTGCTCCTTGAGCAGATCGGCCATGGAGGTCTTGCCGGCCGAGCTCGCATCGCTGTTGTACTGCGAGATGAGCGCCTTTTCCTCTTCGTAGTCCTTGGCCTTGATCGACAGGCTGATGCTGCGGTTGCGACGATCGACGCCCATGAACTTGGCCTCGATCTCGTCGCCTTCCTTCAGCACGCTGCGTGCATCCTCGACACGGTCACGCGACAGGTCGGAGGCCCGGATGTAACCTTCCACACCCTCGTCCAGTTCGACGATGGCACCCTTGGCATCGACCTCGCGCACGATACCCTTGACGATGGCGCCCTTGTCGTGGGTGGCCAGCCAGGTGGAGAAGGGGTCCTTGTCGAGCTGCTTGATGCCCAGGGAGATACGCTCGCGCTCGGGATCGACCGCCGCCAGCACCACGGTTTCGATCTCCTGACCCTTCTTGTAGTTGCGGATCTCGTCCTCGCCGGTGTCGTCCCAGGAGATGTCCGACAGGTGGACCAGGCCGTCGATGCCGCCGTCCAGGCCGATGAAGATACCGAAATCGGTGATCGACTTGATGACGCCGGTGACATGATCGCCCTTCTTGTAGCGCTCGCCGAACTCTTCCCAGGGGTTGGGCTGGCACTGCTTCATGCCCAGCGAGATGCGGCGACGCTCCTCGTCGATGTCGAGCACCACCACTTCGACTTCCTGACCCAGGGTGACCACCTTGCTGGGATGGACGTTCTTGTTGGTCCAGTCCATCTCGGAGACGTGCACCAGGCCCTCGACGCCGTCTTCGATCTCGACGAAGGCGCCGTAGTCGGCAATGTTGGTGACCTTGCCGAACAGGCGGGTACCCTCGGGATAACGACGGGTGATGTTGACCCAGGGGTCTTCACCCAGCTGCTTCAGGCCGAGGGAGACGCGCATCTTCTCGCGGTCGAACTTGAGTACCTTGACCTCGATCTCGTCACCGATCTCGACCACCTCGGAGGGGTGCTTGACCCGCTTCCAGGCCATGTCGGTGATGTGCAGCAGGCCATCGATGCCGCCCAGGTCCACGAAAGCACCGTAGTCGGTGAGGTTCTTGACCACACCCTTGACCACCTGGCCCTCGGCCAGGTTGGCGAGCAGCTTCTCGCGCTCTTCGCTGTATTCCTTCTCGACCACGGCACGACGCGAGACCACCACGTTGTTGCGCTTCTGGTCCAGCTTGATGACCTTGAACTCGAGGTCCTTGCCCTCGAGATAGGAGGTGTCGCGCACCGGGCGCACATCGACCAGCGAACCCGGCAGGAAGGCACGGATCTCGTCCAGCTCGACGGTGAAGCCGCCCTTGACCTTGCCGTTGATGCGGCCGACCACGATCTCGTCGTTTTCGAAAGCCTTCTCGAGCTTCCGCCACGCATAGTGGCGCTTGGCCTTCTCGCGCGACAGGCGGGTCGCGCCGAAACCATCCTCCACGGCCTCGAGGGCCACTTCGACCTGATCACCCGGCTTGACCTCGACGTTGCCATCCTTGTCGGTGAACTGACTGATCGGGATGCGGCCCTCGGACTTGAGGCCGGCATTGACGATCACTTCGTCGCCGTCGATGGCGACCACAGTGCCGATGACGATGCCACCGGGCTGGAGGTTGGTGCTGTTGAGGCTCTCTTCGAAGAGCTCGGCAAAACTTTCTGACATGTTGAGTTACCCAAGGCCCGTTCGGGCCGAATTCGCCGCAGCCGAGGCTCCGGCACTGGTTGAAGTTGAACGAACGCAGGCCAGGCGACCTGCCCCCAATGCGTGTCCCTTGCGGAACGCCATAACGAAACAGCCCCGGCGAACCGGGACCTGCTCAATCCACCGACGGCAACACCTCGCGCGCCGCCTGCAGAATACGTTCGACCACCGCATCGATGGTCATGCCGGTCGAATCGATGACCAGCGCCCCCGGCGCCGGAACCAATGGCGAAACGGCGCGATTGCGGTCGCGCTCGTCACGTTCACGGATCTCGGCGGCGAGACGATCAATATTAGACGATATACCCTTTTCCTTCAACTGCTTATAACGCCTTCTCGCACGTTCCTCGGCGCTGGCGTCGAGAAACACCTTGAGCGGCGCATCGGGGAACACCGCGGTCCCCATGTCACGTCCGTCGGCCACCAGCCCGGGCGGACGCGCCGCACGCCGCTGCCAGTCGAGCAGGGCCGCGCGCACCTCGGGCATGGCGGCCACCCGGGAAGCGTTGTTGCCGGCGGTCTCCGAGCGGATCGCCAGGGTCACATCCTCCCCATCGAGAAAGATCCGTCCCTGCTCGAAGCGCACATCGAGATTCGCCGCGATTTCTGCCGCCTTTTGCGGATTTTCGAAGCCAATCCCTGCCTTTTCGACCGCCAGACCGGTCAGGCGATAAAGCGCCCCCGAATCCAGCACGTGCCAACCCAGGGCCTTGGCCAGGCGCGCCGAGACGGTGCCCTTGCCCGAGCCACTGGGGCCATCGATGGTGATCACCGGCACCGACTCAGCCACCGTTCACCTCGATGGCCAGGCCGGTAGCCCCTGCCAGTTCGACAAAGCCGGGGAAGGAAGTGTTCACGTTGGCGCAGTCATCGATCAGGATCTCGCCGTCGGCACGCAATGCGGCCATGGCAAAGGCCATGGCGATGCGGTGGTCGCCATGGCTGTCCACCCGGCCGCCACCGATGCGCCCGCCGCGGATCACGATGCCATCGGGCGTCGGCCGGGCATCCACCCCCAGCGCCTGCAGGCCGTCGGCCATCACCTGGATGCGGTCGGACTCCTTGACCCGCAGCTCCTCGGCGCCGGTGAGCACAGTCTCGCCCTCGGCGCAGGCCGCGGCGACGAACAGCGCGGGAAACTCGTCGATCGCCAGCGGCACCAGCGCCTCGTCGATGCGAATGCCCTTCAGGGGCGTACTGCGCACCCGCAGATCGGCCACCGGCTCGCCACCGACCACGCGCTCGTTGCTCACCGTGATGTCCGCCCCCATGGCGCGCAGGATATGAATGACGCCGTCACGGGTCGGGTTCATGCCCACGTGTCTCAGCGTGAGGTCGGAGCCCTCGGCGATACTCGCGCCGACGAGGAAAAAGGCCGCCGAGGAGATGTCCGACGGTACGTCGATGTCGCAGGCGACCAGACGACCACCACCACGCACCCCGCGCCGCGGCCCGTCGATCATCACCTCGTAGCCGAAACCCTGGAGCATGCGCTCGGTGTGATCGCGCGTGGGTGCAGGCTCGCTCACCCAGGTCTCACCTTCGGCATACAACCCGGCCAGCAGCAGGCAGGACTTCACCTGGGCACTGGCCACCGGCATGGCGTAGTCGATGCCACGCAGACCGTCCACCGGACGGATCACCAGTGGCGCGGTGCCCTTCGGCGTGGTGTTGATCTCGGCACCCATGCGCGCCAGCGGCTCGGTGACCCGCTTCATGGGACGGCGCGACAGGGAGTTATCGCCGATCAGGGTGACCTCGAACCCCTGCCCCGCCAGCAACCCGGCCAGCAGGCGCATCGAGGTGCCCGAATTGCCCAGGTCCAGTGGCACGTCGGGTGCACTCAGCCCGTGCATGCCCACACCGTGAATGGTTACCCGACCGTCCTCGGGACCCTCGATCTCGACCCCCATGGCACGAAAGGCATTCAACGTGGCCAGCGCGTCCTCTCCCTCGAGAAAACCCTGCACCCGCGTCGTGCCCTCGGCCAGCGAACCGAGCATGATGGAACGGTGAGAAATGGACTTGTCGCCTGGCACGCGGACATCGCCGCGCAGACGACCACCGGGCTGCACCCTGAACTGAATGGAAGACACGCTCTCTAGGCCCTGCAGGATCACGGAAGGCCGCAAAGGCTAGCGCCCGCCCGTGGCAATTACAAGCCGACCCAGTAGCAAAGGGTCTTGACCACCCTCCTGCTGCTCAGTAATATTCGCGGCCTCAAGCCACTCCCCTGTGGCGCAGCGGTAGCGCAGCGGACTGTTAATCCGTTGGTCGTTGGTTCGAATCCAACCGGGGGAGCCATACACAGAGCCCGGCCAAAGCGCCGGGCTTTTTCATGCCCCCACACCCCGGTTGGGTTCGAACCAACGACGTTCCGGAATGGCGGTTCGACAACGGCGCAGCCGTTGGTCGCGCGCAGCATGGGGTAGAGGCCGCCCGGGATGAGGAAGGTGTCGATTCCTGGCCATGCCGGGAGGCCCCTCCCCGCAAGCAGGGAGGGGGCCGTTCTCCCTGGTTGCCGAAGGTTCACCCCTCCCCCGCTCGCGGGGGAGGCCGGGAGGGGGAGAAGCTACTCCGCCAGCGATTCCGCCTCCATCGAGAGATAGACGTTGTAGGCGTTGACGCGATGCGCTGCCTCGAAGGCCGGCAACTGCGAGAATTCCGACCAGTCGGCGGATTCGAAGGCGGTCTTGAAGTCTTCCATTTCCTCGACCGCAGCGCCCATCACCTCGCGCAAACGCTGCAGATAGCGCCGGGTCAGCGTGATGGCGGCGGCAGGGTTGCGTGCCGCGGGGCCATGCCCTGGCACCAGAGCGACAATCCCCTTGCTCTCGAAGCCTTCCAGGGTATCCAGCCAGTGCTTCGTGTCGGCATCGCCAACGAAGGGCACGCGCCCCTCGAAGATGATGTCGCCGGAATACAGCACGCGGTCGGGGGTGACGAACACCGTCATGTCGCCATCGGAATGCGCCTTGCCGAGGTAATTCAGGCGAAAGCCCACGCCCCCCAGTTCGAACTGCTCCACCCCGTCCACGATGCGATCCGGCAATACCAGGCGGGTATCGTCGTCCACCCAGGGAAACAGCGAGACCCGGCGCTCTTCCAGGCGGTTGATCGCGGCGTCCGAATCCAGGTATTCGAATACCCCCTGCGGCGCGATGATCTCCGCGCCTTCGTCCTTGAACACCTGCAAGCCATAGATGTGATCGGCATGGTAGTGGGTGAGGATCACCTTCACGACCGGCTGGTCGGTGATGCCGGCGATCAGGCCACGCAGCTTCTCGGCCAGCGAGGGCGAGCCCAGGCTGTCGATCACCACCACGCCGGCATCGGTGACCACGAAGCCGGCGTTGGAAATGAAGCCCTTGTTCTCGGTCGCTGCCCCGGCAGCCCCCTGCACATAGTAGCTGTGCGGCCCCACCTGCCGGACCTGCATGTCCACATCGACCGGGGCATAACGGGTGGCCGCCCAGGCCAGTACGGGCAGCAACAGGAGCAGCTTGAACAGTGACTTCATGAATTCATCTCCGATTTCGACGCGCGCGGAAGAAGGCACGCAACAGTTCGCCCGCCTCGTCGGCCAGCAGGCCGCCGTCGCAGGCGGTGCGGTGGTTGAAACGGGCATCCGAGGGCAGCATGTCGAACACGCTGCCGGCGGCACCGGTACGCGGATCGCTTGCCCCGAACACCACCCGCGCGACACGCGCATGCACGATGGCCCCAGCGCACATGGGGCAAGGCTCCAGTGTGACATACAAGGTGCTGTCGGGCAGTCGGTAGTTGCCCACTGCCTTCCCGGCTGCCCTCAGGGCCATGATCTCGGCGTGTGCGCTCGGATCGTGCTCGCCGATGGGGCGATTCCAACCCTCGCCTATTGGCTCGCCGTCACGCACCAGGACCGCACCGACAGGCACCTCGCCCTCCGCCTCGGCGCGCCGCGCCAGGGCCAGGGCATGGCGCATCCAGTGTTCGTCCTCGGCGTTCATGAGCAATGACGCCCGGGGACCGGGATCATTCCCACTCGATGGTCGCCGGCGGCTTGGAGGAGATGTCGTAGGCGACGCGCGAGACGCCCGAGACCTCGTTGATGATGCGCCGCGAGACGGTCTCCAGGAACTCGAAGGGCAGGTGCGCGAAGCTGGCGGTCATGAAGTCGATGGTCTTCACCGCGCGCAGGCTGATGACATATTCATAGCGCCGGGCATCGCCCACCACGCCCACCGAACGCACCGGCAGGAAGACGGCGAAGGCCTGGCTGACCTCGTCGTACAGACCGGCCTTGCGCAGTTCCTCGATGTAGATGTGATCGGCCTGGCGCAGGATGTCGGCGTATTCCTTCTTCACCTCGCCGAGGATGCGCACGCCCAGCCCCGGCCCCGGGAAGGGATGGCGATAGACCATGTCCGCGGGCAGGCCCAACTCGATGCCGATCTTGCGCACCTCGTCCTTGAACAGTTCGCGCAGTGGCTCGACCAGTTCGAGTTTCATGTGCTCGGGCAGGCCGCCGACATTGTGGTGCGACTTGATCACGTGCGCCTTGCCCGAGGCGGCACCGGCCGACTCGATGACATCGGGATAGATGGTGCCCTGCGCCAGGTAGCGGGCATCCTCTATCTTCGCTGCCTCTTCCTCGAAGATCTCGATGAACAGGTTGCCGATGATCTTGCGCTTCTTCTCGGGGTCGGCCTCGCCGGCGAGCGCGGCGTAGAAACGGTCGGCGGCGTCCACGCGGATCACCTTCACGCCCATGTGCTTCGCGAAGGTGGCCATCACCTGGTCACCTTCGTGCAGGCGCAGCAGACCGTTGTCCACGAAGATGCAGGTGAGCCGGTCGCCGATGGCACGATGCAGCAACGCCGCCACCACCGAGGAGTCCACGCCACCGGACAGGCCCAGGATCACCCGCCCGTCGCCGATCTGCTCGCGCATCTGCGCAATGCTGTCCTCGATGATGTTGCTCGGGTTCCACAGGGCGTCGCAGCCGCAGATGCCCCGCACGAAGCGCTCCAGGATGCGCCCGCCCTGCTTGGTATGAGTGACCTCGGGGTGGAACTGGATGCCGTAGAAACCCCGATCCTCGTCGGCCATGCCGGCAATCGGCGCGTTGTCGGTGCTGGCGATCACCTTGAAGCCGGGCGGCAGCTCGATCACCCGGTCGCCATGGCTCATCCACACGTCCAGCAGTCCCCAGCCCTGCTCGTTGGTGTGATCCTCAATGTCGCGCAACAGCTCGGAATGACCGCGCGCGCGCACCTGGGCATAGCCGTACTCGTGCTTGTCCGAGGACTCCACCTTGCCACCAAGCTGCGCCGCCATGGTCTGCATGCCGTAGCAGATGCCCAGCACCGGCACGCCCAGCTCGAACACGAGCTGCGGCGCGCGCGGCGTCTCCTCGGCGGTGACCGTCTCCGGCCCGCCCGAGAGGATGATGCCGCGCGGCTGCTGCTCGCGGATCGCCTGCTCGCAGTTGTCGTAGGGCCAGATCTCGCAATAGACGCCGATCTCGCGCACCCGGCGTGCGATGAGCTGGGTGTACTGCGAGCCGAAGTCGACGATGAGAATGCGATGGTCGTGGATGTCAGTGGTCATGGCGATTCAGATTCAGGGCCGATGAAAGAAAACCACAAAGAGCACAAAGAACACGAAGGCGCTTGCGTTCGCAAACCATTCAGCAGGGAAAGCGTCTCTATCTCCCCCACTGATCAGACCGTTTCGCAAAGCGGCCCGCCGGAATGGTTCCGTTAAAGGATGCGCCTCCCATTCCTTTGTGTTCTTCGTGCCCTTCGTGGCAGATCAGAAAGGTTTCTTCCGCTTCCGACGACTCAGTCGCGGCGGTAGTTGGGTGCTTCCTTGGTGATCTGCACGTCGTGGACATGCGACTCGCGGATGCCCGCGTTGGTCACACGCACAAACTCGGGCTTGGTGCGCATCTCCTCGAGATTGGCGCAACCGGTATAGCCCATGCTGGCACGCAGGCCACCGGTGAGCTGGGTGATGACGTTGATCAACGGCCCCTTGTAGGGAACCCGGCCCTCGATACCCTCGGGCACCAGCTTGTCCTTGTCCTTGGTGTCTTCCTGGAAGTAGCGGTCGCTCGAGCCCTGCTTGCCGGACATGGCACCCAGCGAGCCCATGCCGCGATACGACTTGTAGGAACGCCCCTGGTAGATCTCGACCTCGCCGGGCGACTCATCGGTGCCGGCGAACAGGCCGCCGATCATCACCGCATGGGCGCCGGCAGCGATCACCTTGGCGATGTCGCCCGAGTAGCGCAGGCCGCCGTCGGCGATCAGCGGCACCCCGGTCCCCTTGAGAGCGCGCGCCACGTTGTCCACGGCAGTGATCTGCGGCACACCCACGCCAGCGACCACACGGGTAGTGCAGATCGAGCCCGGGCCGATGCCCACCTTGACCGCGTCCGCACCCGCCTCGATCAGCGCCTGGGCAGCCGCGGCGGTGGCGATGTTACCGCCGATCACCTGCACCTCGGGGAAGTTCTTCTTGATCCAGGCGACGCGCTCGATCACGCCGACGGAATGGCCGTGCGCGGTATCCACGGTGATCACGTCCACCCCGGCGGCAACCAGCGCCTCGACGCGCTCGTCGGTCCCCGCGCCGGCACCAACCGCCGCACCCACGCGCAGGCGTTCCTCGCTGTCGCGGCAGGCCTTGGGATAGTCGGTGGCCTTCTGGATGTCCTTGACGGTGATCAGCCCGCGCAGCTCGAAGTCGTCATTGACCACCAACACCTTCTCGATGCGGTGCGCATGCAACTTGGCGACCACCTCTTCACGACTGGCGCCCTCGGGCACCGTCACCAGGCGATCCTTGGGCGTCATGATGGCCGAGACCTTCTCGTCCAGCCGGGACTCGAAGCGCAGATCACGGCTGGTGACGATGCCGACCAGCTCGTTGCCATCGACCACCGGCACCCCGGAGATATTGTTGGCACGGGTAATGGCCATCACCTCGCCGATGCTCAGATTGGGCGAGACAGTGATGGGATCGTGGATCACACCGCTCTCGTAACGCTTGACCTTGCGCACATGGGCCGCCTGCTCGTCCGGCTCCATGTTCTTGTGGATGACGCCGATACCGCCTTCCAGCGCCATGGCGATGGCCAGGCGTGCCTCGGTCACCGTATCCATGGCAGCGGACACCAGGGGAATGTTGAGCGTAATATCTCGGGTCAGACGGGTGGCGAGATCGACATCCTTGGGCAGGACGTCCGAGCGCGCCGGAACCAGCAGCACATCGTCGAATGTCAGGGCTTCTTGATCTTGTGCAAGGCGCATCAGCACTCCGGGAAGGCAGGTGAAAAGGATAGCCGCGCATTATAGGTTTCAGGGAGCTGCCGGTAAACCGCGCCCACCGCGAATGTTCGGCCCGAGGACGGGCCTCCTGCCGCAGGAGCGGCGTCCCCGCCGCGAAGATTCAGCCCGGGGACGGGCCTCCTACGAACCTGCGGGAGTGGCGTCCCCGCCGCGAATGTTCGGCCTGGGGACGGGCCTCCTACCCTAGGAGCGGCGTCCCCGCCGCGAACGCCCACCTTGCCGCAAACGATTCGGCTCGAACAGATCAGCCGTCGAGGCCGGCGAAGATGGCATCGCGGACCTCTTCGACCCCGCCCAGGCCACTGACCTTGACGTACTTGACGTTGCCGGCTTCCGCCTCCTTGCGATAGAAGTCGATCAGCGGCTCGGTCTGTTCGTGATACACCTTGAGACGCTGGCGGACGGTTTCTTCCTTGTCGTCGTCGCGCTGGATCAGGTCCTCGCCGGTGACATCGTCCTTGCCCTCGACCTTGGGCGGATTGAAGATCACGTGGTAGGTGCGCCCCGAGGGCAGGTGCACCCGGCGTCCGGACATGCGCTTGATGATCTCCTCGTCGGGCACATCGATCTCGACCACCGCATCAATCGGGATGCCGGCGTCCTTCAGCGCCTGGGCCTGCGGGATGGTGCGTGGAAAGCCATCGAACAGATAACCGTTGGCGCAATCGGGTTCCTTGATGCGCTCCTTCACCATGTCGATGATGATGTCGTCGGAGACCAGTCCCCCCTCGTCCATGATTTTCTTCGCCGCCTTGCCGAGTTCGGTGCCGGCCTTGACGTGCGCCCGCAGCATGTCGCCAGTGGAGATCTGCGGGATGCCGTAGCGTTCGGTGATGTACTTGGCCTGGGTGCCCTTGCCGGCCCCGGGGCCGCCCAACAGGATGATGCGCATGGTAGTTCCTCCTCCATATCGAACGTCCGAGCATGCCAGTTCGGGGCCTGCCGACCAATTCGCATATTCCAATACGTGAATCGAGGTTTTTTATCGGCGCCCGACGAACGCCTCCACCGCGAACGCTCGGGCCTGGGACAGACAGATCTCCTGCCGAATGCCGAACCAGGAAAAACCACAAAGGACACGAAAAAGCCCGGCCGGGGCCGGGCTTTTCCGAGGCATCGATCGCCTGTCTATCAGACGCCGACGTGCTTGCGAATGGCCTCGACCACGGCATCGCTGGAGGTGGCATTCACGTCCAGCAGCAGGCCTTCCTTTTCGTAGAAACCGACCAGCGGGGCGGTCTGCTCGTTGAACACGTCCAGGCGCTTGGAGATGGCCTCCTCGGTCTCGTCGGCGCGCTGCACCACCTTGCCACCGCACTTGTCGCACACGCCCTCGACCTTGGGTGGGTTGCTCTTGACGTTGTAGATGGCGCCGCAGTCCTCGCAGGTGCGACGGGTGGTCAGGCGGTCGAGGATCACCTCGCGCGGCACATTCAGGTTGACCGCAGCCTGCAGCTCGATACCCAGCTTGGCCAGCAGTTCCTTGAGCGCCTCGGCCTGCGGAATGGTGCGCGGAAAACCGTCGAGCAGGAAACCGGCCTTGCAGTCGTCTTCCAGCAGGCGCTCGCCCATGATGTCCATGATGAGCTCGTCGGGCACCAGTTCGCCGGCCTTCATGTACGACTCGGCCTTCTTGCCCAGTTCGCTGCCCTCCTTGACCGCGGCACGCAGGATGTCGCCGGTCGAGATCTGGACCGAACCGTCGATCGCGGTCAGCATCTTGGCAACGGTGCCCTTGCCGGCACCAGGGGCGCCCAGAAGAATCAGTCGCATGGCTAGCTCCTCGAGAATATCTGTAAATTTTGTAAAACCGGGTTCGCGGCGAGGACGCCACTCCTGCGCAGGAGGCCCGTCCTCGCGCCGAACCGTCGCAGTGGGGACGCCGATCCTACCGCAGAAAGCCCGTCCCCGGGCCGAATACCGCGGCGAGTCTGCCACAAGGCTGGCGCCACCGGCATTCGACCCTGCAAATGGGTCGATTCAGGAGATTTATCAGGGCAGAAAACGCGCCTGTTCACGGTAGGGGTAGAGATCGGGCACCCGACTGACTTCGGCATCGTGCTGCAGGCGACGCCAGGTCTCGGGGCGCATAAGTTCACCTTGCAAGGCCATGAAACAGCGCCGCCATTCCGGGTCGGCTTCCTTCAGGTCGAAGCGCTTCCGCAGGCTCTCGATGGCCTCACGCCCCCGCCGGTCGTACAGGTTGATGCGCGCGGCATTGTCCTCGCGCGCCGCCAGCCAGTCGCCGCGAACGAAATGCCCGCATGCGCGCCAAGTCACCTCGCGGAAGATGCGGAAGTACCAATCGAAGGCCTGCAATATCGCCTGGGCGATGGCGCGCGCATGCAACAGCTGCCTCGCATCGGCATCCACCAGTCCGCCGGCGGATACCGATGTCATGCGACCGCCGAACAGGCAGCGTTCCATGCCCCCGCCCTCAGGCGAACTGCGCCTCCTCGGTGGAGCCGGTCAATGCGGTCACCGAAGAGTTGCCTCCCAGGATCACCGTGGTGACCTCGTCGAAATAGCCCGCCCCCACTTCCTGCTGGTGCGAAACGAAGGTGTAACCGCTCTCGCGTGCCGCGAACTCCGGCTGCTGCACCTTCTCCACATAGTGCCGCATGCCCTCGCCCCGCGCATAGGCGTGGGCCAGATCGACACCTTGGGCGGTCTCCTCGATGCGGCGGCCTGTTCCCCTGGTGGCAAGAGGAGAAGTTAATTCCCAATAGCGGCCTCCCCTGAGATTTCGTGGCCTTCCATTTGGTGATAACAAAGACTAAGCTAACCCGAGCATTTTCCAATCCAATCATTTCAATAAAAATTATTTGATATTCCAATAATACGGAGCACGAGCCGGCGATGAGTAGCAAACTCAAGACGCCCTACTACAAGCAGAACCGACTCAAGCAATTGCGCGCCTTCTGTCATGCCGCCCAGTGCGGCAGCATCACCGAGGCGGCCGAGAACCTGTTCCTCAGCCAACCCTCGGTCACCCTGCAGATCCAGGCCCTGGAACGCGAGATGGAGATCACGGTGTTCGAACGCCGCGGTCCCAAGATCAGCCTCACCCCCGAGGGCGAGGTGCTCTATCGCCTGGCCAGCCCACTGGTCGAGGCCATCGACGGCCTGCAGGAATCCTTCCATGCCCACATGGGCAACCTGCAGAAGGGGGAACTGAACATTGCCGCCGGGGAGTCCACCATCCTCTACGTGCTGCCCGACGCCACCAAGCAGTTCGCCGACCAGTACCCCGGCATCAGCCTCAAGCTGCACAACGTCACCGGGCGCGACGGCCTGTCCATGATCCGCGCCGACCAGGTGGACTTTGCCGTGGGTTCCATGCTCGAGGTCCCCGACGACATCCGCTACGAACCCATCGTGACCTACTACCCCGCCCTGATCACCGCACGCTCCCACCCCCTGGCCGATCGGGACGAGGTCAGCCTGGAAGACATCGCCGAATATGGCCTGATCCTGCCCCCGCGCCACCTCTCGACCTGGCGCATCGTCGAGCTGGTGTTCCAGCAGCACGACCTCCAGTTCAAGGTCGCCCTGGAGGCCGGCGGCTGGGAAGTCATCAAGAAATACGTCGAGCTGGACATGGGCATCTCCATCGTTACCGACGTGTGTCTGACCGAGGCCGACCGCGAACGCCTGGCGGTCAAGCCGCTGGGCAAGTACTTCCCCACCCGCTCCTACGGCATCGTCTCGCGGCGCGGCAAGTTCCTGTCGCCGGCGGCGGTGCGCTACATCGACATGCTGCGGGAGTTCTACGAAGACCGCGATCCCTCCGACGTGAGCCGCTGCGCCAACTGCTGAACCCGCTCCCTGCGCATTGAAAAAAGCAATGCGCGGGGAGGCAGGCTGCGGACGGAGCAGAAGATCGCCCACCCGCGCGCCGGCGCGAACACCGCCTGGGTTCCCTCGCCCACTGCCGCCGTGCTGCATGCGGCCTATTATCACGCGGTGGACGTGCGTGCCGAGCAGGCCCGGATCGCCGAACGCCCGCGCCGCCGGCTGGCCGAACTGCTCACCCTGCCGCTGGCCGACTCGGCCAGCTGGTCACCCGAACAGATCCGTGAGGAACTCGAAAACAACTGCCAGGGCATCCTCGGTTACGTGGTGCGCTGGATAGACCAGGGCATCGGCTGTTCCAAGGTGCCCGACATCCACGATGTTGCGCTCATGGAAGACCGCGCCCCCCTGCGCCTCTCCAGCCAGCACATCGCCAACTGGCTGACACATGGCATCATCAGCGAACGCGAGGTGCTGCTCACCCTGCGCCGCATGGCACAAGTGGTGGACCGACAGAATCGCCACGACCCCGCCTATCGCCCCATGGCCCCCGCCTGTGACGGCCCCGCCTTCGAGGCCGCCTGCCGACTGATCTTCCACGGCCGCGAACTCCCCAACGGTTACACCGAACCGGTGTTGCACCCACTCAGGCAATACGCCAAGGCCGCTTCCGGCAGCCAAGGGAGCGACGACACTCCGGCCTGATGCACGGCGGACGATTCTAAACTTTCGTCCTCCACGGCCGACTGGTCTGCACAGGAGCCTCGGAAAAGGTTCTTTACTCCCTCACACATGCGTTGGGGGAGACCGGGAAGGCTGTCAACACAAGCCCTTTTCCCCCTCCGCACGCCGAGAGAGGAACTCGATCAGAGGCTTCCGAATGCCCCAGGCCCGAAGAGTGAACCGCCCCGGGTTTCCCGGAGACTCCATTTCTTGAGAGGATAGAGTCTATGGATACGAGCAAGAGATATTCCCCTGAGGTCCGGGAACGGGCGGTTCGCATGGTGTTTGATCATCAGGCCGAGCGTGATCAAGGACTGCGTGAGGGTCTGACGACGTCGGAGCGCGAGCGGCTCAAGGCCTTGGAACGGGAGAACCGGGAGCTGAGGCGGGCCAACGAGATTCTGAAGACGGCGTCGGCTTTTTTTGCCCAGGCGGAGCTCGACCGCAAACTGAAGAGATGATCGCGTACATCGACGATCACAGGGATCGTTACGGGGTCGAGCCGATCTGCGCGGTGCTGCCGATCGCCCCGTCCACCTACTATGAGCACAAGGCCCGTGAGGCCGATCCACAGCGACTGCCGCGGCGATTGCAGCGGGATCGCGCCCTGTCAGACGAGATTCGACGGATCTGGGAAGAGAACTTCCAGGTGTACGGTGCCAGGAAGGTATGGCGGCAGCTCAACCGGGAAGGCATCGAGGTAGCCCGCTGCACGGTGGAACGTCTGATGCGTGTCATGGGGTTGCGGGGTGTGGTGTGAGGCCGCCGTTGCCGGACAACGATCGGCGACACGACGGCGGAACGACCACTGGACCGGGTGAAGCGGCAGTTTACTGCCACCCGCCCGAATCAGTTGTGGGTGGCGGACATTACCTACGTGGCGACTTGGACAGGGTTTGTCTATGTGGCGTTTGTCGTGGACGTCTATGCCCGACGGATCGTGGGCTGGCGTGTCTCCCGGTCGCTGAAGACCGACCTGGTGCTGGATGCGCTGGAGCAGGCGCTATGGTCGCGCCAGGACACAGAGGGCCTGGTGCACCACAGTGACCGAGGCTGTCAGTACCTGTCGGTGCGCTACACGGAGCGCCTGGCCGGGGCCGGCATTGATGCCTCGGTCGGTAGCCGAGGGGACTCCTATGACAACGCTCTGGCAGAGACGATCAACGGTCTGTACAAGGCCGAGGTTATCTACCGGCGAGGCCCCTGGAAGCATAGGGAGGCGGTCGAATATGCCACTTTGGAGTGGGTGGACTGGTTCAACCACCGGCGGCTGCTGGAGCCTATTGGCAACGTGCCACCGGCGGAGTTGGAAGCGGCGTATTATCGCCAACAGAAAGAGTCTGCCAAGGCGGCCTGACTCAAACAAAACAGTCTCCGGAATATCCGGGGCGGTTCAAGCCGCTGTTTGGCGGCATCTTTCCCGCTGTCCTCCACAATGGTCAAATGTATCGTCAGGGACACCTGCTGCTCGGCCTTCCCGCGTCGGTGGAATACTGCCTCATCGAACCGCTGGACAATCTGACAGAACAGGCCCTGTGTGCTCTCGACACGACTGACAAGGGGACACTGTTTGTCCTGGTAGACGGACTGGCCCCCAGGATCGGGGCATTGATGGACGAGATCTACAACACCTTTGCACTGGACGTTCATTATCTCGGCGGCGGATGCGGCAGCTGGGACCTGAAAAACCGTGACTGCATCCTCAGCAACCCGGGCGTGTCGCGAAATGCCGGGCTGCTGTGCTTTGCCAAAGGTATCCGGTCACATATCGGGGTCGCTCATGGCTGGCAGCCGATATCGGAACCCATCAAGGTCACCGAATCACGTGACGGCCGCCTGATCACGCTCGACTGGAAACCGGCACGAGAGGTGTACTGTCAACACCTGTTCGAATACACCAGCACGGAGATCGACGAGAACAATTTCCCCCTGCTGGCCCCCACCTACCCTTTCGGCATCGCCCGGCTGGATGCCGAAATGGTCGTCCGCGACCCTTATGCACTGGATGGAAACGACATTCTCTGTCTGGGCGATATCCCGGCGGGCAGCCATATCCACATCATGCACGGCAAGGAACAGCACTTGCTCGATGCCGCTTCGGAAGCACGCCAACGCGCACAGGCGACAGCAGGCAGTACGCCGGGACACTGCCAACTGGTCATGGACTGTATATCGCGCGCCCTGTTCCTGGGCGACCGTTTCGAACGTGAACTGAAGGCCTTTACCCAGCCCGGCCTGCCGATGCTGGGCGCGCTGACGATCGGGGAAATCGCCAATCATGGCGACGACTACCTGGAGTTCTACAACAAGACCGCGGTCGTGGGAGTTCTCGAATGAGCAATGACCGTCTCTACGAACTGGTCATTCTGCACGAATTCTCCCTAGCCATCGGCTCCAGCCTGGATCAGCAGGACATGCTGAACGTCTGCCTGCCGCTGATGCTGCGGCGCCTGGGTGGTCGTGCCATCACCTTGTTCGAACAGCGCGATAACGGCGAGATCCTCGAATCGGCATTCCGCCTGCCCCGGCATGCACAAGCAGAAGGACAGCTACAGACGGCCAGGAAGCTGGTGCAGCAGAAGGACAGTCCCTGGCTCGTCTGCAGAACCGGCAACTACTGGAGCCATGCCTGGCAGGTTCCCGGCTTCGGCATCCTGGTACTGCTGCGCGGCAGACAGCTCGAAGAGTCGATGTGCCACGAAATCGGCCAGATCGCCGGCAAGCTGAGCATGGCATTGCTGGGTTGTCGCCAGTATGCCCAGCTGCGCGCGGTGCGTGCGCAACTCGCCAGGGAAGCCGACCTGCACCGCGAGACCCTGCTGGCCATCGGCGATGCTGTCATCACTACCGACACCGAAGGCTGCATACAGGAGGTCAATCCCGCAGCGGAACAGCTCCTCGGGCATCCACGGAAACACATGATCGGGCACCCCCTCGACCAGATCCTGCGCATGTACCCGTTCTATATCGGCATGGACGCTGCTACTATCCGGGGTGCCGATCCGATCGACATTTCACGCAACACCGATGGCACCGCGCGTCTTCAGCGACCGGATCAGTCGTCCGTCACGGTGCAATTCAACATCCGGGACATCACAGCCTCCAGTGGCGAGACCATGGGCCGGGTGATGGTGATACGCGACATCAGCGACCTGCAGGCCCTGGAGCAGGAAGTCGCCTGGCGTGCCACCCATGATGTACTGACCGGACTGCCCAACCGGGCCTTGCTGAGCGAGCGACTGGGCTGGTTGCTCGCACAAGCCGATCGGCACGAAAAGCTGCTCGCCGTGGCACTTGTCGATCTCGACGAATTCAAACCGGTCAACGACCGCCTCGGCCACGCCGCCGGCGACAAGCTGCTGTGCGCCGCCGCCCAGCGCATGCAAGAAGCCCTGCGTGCCAGCGACACCCTGGCACGCCTGGGGGGCGACGAGTTCGTCATCATTCTCGACGACCTGGACAACATGAACCACGCGGAAAAGATCTTCGACCGACTCATCGACCAGCTGTCCCGGCCATTCGAGATCGAAGACCAGGAAGTCCGTATCTCGGCAAGCCTCGGCTATACCCTCTACCCGCTGCTGGACGAAACCGATGCCGACACCCTGCTGCGCCATGCCGACAAGGCCATCTACCAGGCCAAGCTCGCCGGACGCAACTGCCATCGACTGTTCGATGTACGAGAGCAGCAGCAACACCTGGCCATGCAGCAACACACCAAGGTCATCATGCAGGCCCTGCTCAACCAGGAGTTTCGCCTGCACTATCAACCCAAGGTCGACATGCGTGCAGGACGCATCCTGGGATTCGAAGGACTGGCGCGCTGGCATCACCCGGAGCGGGGCGTGCTGCTGCCGGCGCACTTCCTGCCCTGGATGCAGGACAAGGAACTGGCCTGCATGCTGGATCGTTTCGTCATCGGCGAGGCCTGCCGGCAACTCGTACAATGGCACCAGGCCGGGCGCGACTGGACCCTGTCGGTGAACATCGCGCCGGCGCACCTGCTCTCGCCCGACTTTCTCGAACAGCTCGATGCCATTCTGGCAGGCCATCCCGACCTGCCACCGGAACGCCTCGAGTTCGAGATCCTCGAGAGCGCGGCCATCTCGGACATCGAATCGGCCACCCGGGTTATCGACGCCTGCCATCGCCGCGGCATCTCGGTGGCGCTGGACGACTTCGGCGTCGGCTATGCCTCCCTGGCCTACCTCAAGAACCTGCCGATCGATTGCCTGAAGATCGACCGCAGCTTCGTGCAGGACATGCTCAACGACCGGGGCGACCGCATTCTCATCGAATCGATAATCGCGCTCGCGCGCCTGTTCGGCCAGACACCGATCGCTGAAGGTGTGGAGGGCCCCGAACAGGGCGTGATGCTGATGCGACTGGGATGTGACCTGGCACAAGGCTTCGGCATCGCCCGGCCGATGCCCGCCGAACAGATCGACGACTGGAGTGCGCAATGGAAAACGCCGGAGCTGTGGCGACTCTGGTGCGATACACCATGGAAACTGGACGATCTGCCCCTGCTGGCGGCGCAATACGATCACCTGCGCTGGATCGAGCAAGTGTTGCACGTTGCGGAGGGCGAGCCCCTCACACTCTCGCACGAAGAGCTGGCCGATCACCACTGCTGCCGGCTGGGCAAGTGGTACGACACCTGCGGACGCCAACGCTACGGACAGCTGCCCGCCTTCCAGGAACTCTATCCCGTGCACGTCGCAGTGCACCAGGCCGGCCGTGAGATCGTTCGCCTGGCCGAAAACGGTCAGATGGAGCAGGCAAGACACCTTTGCGCCAGACTGCTACGCCTCAAGGACCGGGTGCTGCACTACCTCACCGAGCTCGAACGTCAGGTCGCACACCAACTCTCCGCCGACAACGACCTGCCGGACAGTCTGTCCCCGTCCAAATCCAAAGCGTCCTGATGCATCAACTCTCCATGATATAGGGCCGCCTACACCCCCGATCACGGAAGTTCACCACAGAGGACACAGAGTGCACAGAGCTTGACGATGGCAAAAGACGAGGCGCGGACTTTTTCTACAGGTGGACCATCGGTCCGTCGGTCGCGGGTTGCAACCCCGCCGGGACAGACCCCAGCGTCAACCTCTCTGTGATCTCTGTGTACTCTGTGGTGTTGACTTCCACATTAACTCACAGGCCCTCGCTCAGACGCCGCACCAGCCAACCACGAAAAAAGGGATTGCCGGTATCGGCATAGAGTCGCGCCTCACGCAGCCAGGCACCCAGTTCATCGGGATCCTCCGGTGGTCGCCCGTGCTGGGACTGGAAGCAATCGAGGTAGAACTCGCCCTGAAGCTGCTGCCAACGCTCGTCATCGATGGCATCCTTGAGCTGACCCGGGAAAGGAATGATGTTGTCGTCGGACACGTCAGAGGACCTGGTAAAGGGGGGAATCCGAAGTCTAGCATCCCCGGAATCCCCCCTCCCCCGCCTTTCCCAGGAACGGCGAGGTGCCGGGCCGAAGCCCGACCTCCGGCCCACCGGGCCCGGCCGCCCTCCTTCAGGACGACATCACGCTCATCCCTGCATGTCGAGGATCAGCCGGTTGAGCCGATGCACGAAACTGGCCGGATCGTCGAGCTGTCCGCCCTCGGCAAGCATGGCCTGGTCGAAGATCAGACGGGTGAGGTCGGCAAATTTCTCCTCGTCACTTTCCTTCTCCAGCCGCTCGAGCAGCGGATGCTCGAGATTCAGCTCGAGGATGGGCCTGGGCATGGGCGCATCCTGACCGAGCTGCTTGAGCACCCGAGCCAGGTTCTGGCTCATCTCGTACTGGTCGACCACCTGAACCGCCCCGGATATTCCGGAGACTGTTTTGTTTGAGTCAGGCCGCCTTGGCAGACTCTTTCTGTTGGCGATAATACGCCGCTTCCAACTCCGCCGGTGGCACGTTGCCAATAGGCTCCAGCAGCCGCCGGTGGTTGAACCAGTCCACCCACTCCAAAGTGGCATATTCGACCGCCTCCCTATGCTTCCAGGGGCCTCGCCGGTAGATAACCTCGGCCTTGTACAGACCGTTGATCGTCTCTGCCAGAGCGTTGTCATAGGAGTCCCCTCGGCTACCGACCGAGGCATCAATGCCGGCCCCGGCCAGGCGCTCCGTGTAGCGCACCGACAGGTACTGACAGCCTCGGTCACTGTGGTGCACCAGGCCCTCTGTGTCCTGGCGCGACCATAGCGCCTGCTCCAGCGCATCCAGCACCAGGTCGGTCTTCAGCGACCGGGAGACACGCCAGCCCACGATCCGTCGGGCATAGACGTCCACGACAAACGCCACATAGACAAACCCTGTCCAAGTCGCCACGTAGGTAATGTCCGCCACCCACAACTGATTCGGGCGGGTGGCAGTAAACTGCCGCTTCACCCGGTCCAGTGGTCGTTCCGCCGTCGTGTCGCCGATCGTTGTCCGGCAACGGCGGCCTCACACCACACCCCGCAACCCCATGACACGCATCAGGCGTTCCACCGTGCAGCGGGCTACCTCGATGCTTTCCCGGTTGAGCTGCCGCCATACCTTCCTGGCACCGTACACCTGGAAGTTCTCTTCCCAGATCCGTCGAATCTCGTCTGACAGGGCGCGATCCCGCTGCAATCGCCGCGGCAGTCGCTGTGGATCGGCCTCACGGGCCTTGTGCTCATAGTAGGTGGACGGGGCGATCGGCAGCACCGCGCAGATCGGCTCGACCCCGTAACGATCCCTGTGATCGTCGATGTACGCGATCATCTCTTCAGTTTGCGGTCGAGCTCCGCCTGGGCAAAAAAAGCCGACGCCGTCTTCAGAATCTCGTTGGCCCGCCTCAGCTCCCGGTTCTCCCGTTCCAAGGCCTTGAGCCGCTCGCGCTCCGACGTCGTCAGACCCTCACGCAGTCCTTGATCACGCTCGGCCTGTCTCACCCATTTGCGCAGTACAGCCGATCTTGGCCGCGATGGAGGTCATCGCCGCCCATTGGGAATCATGCTCGCCCTGATGATCAAACACCATGCGAACCGCCCGTTCCCGGACCTCAGGGGAATATCTCTTGCTCGTATCCATAAACTCTATCCTCTCAAGAAATGGAGTCTCCTGGAAACACGGGGCGGTTCACCACCAACCTTTCCAGCAATAGGGTTATTAACCTAATACTCCTTGACCTCGCATTTTTCAAGCCACATGGCCATCGTCACGATTTGATCCACTTCGGATTTTTCGATAGGCCAGGACGGTTCAGCTCAACCGCCATACGCATAAGCCCGCCCCAGACCATCCCTGGCAACGAAGGAGAATCCTTTCGCTTCCCCCAACATCCTGAGGCCTCTTCAAAAGGGGACGTTTAGGAATTTCGTTGACATTCCAGAGCGCCACCCACGAACCACATGCGGAGGCCCATACAATCGCAGGGGCCTTTAGGTGCGATAATACGCTGGGTTCAGAAAATGAAAGCCCATGCTGAATTCAGCATGGGCTCGAGAGTGAGGGATTGATTCGCGGCTTCGCCGCTCACCCCTGCGGGGCGCCGTCGCTTCGCTCCGGCGTCCTGCGGCGCTGCGCGCCTTGTCGAACCCTGACGAGGGTTCTCATCCCATCATTCCCCTGATAATGCAAAAGGCCCCATACAGGGGCCTTTGCATTATTGGCGGAGAGTGAGGGATTCGAACCCTCGATGGAGCTATTAACCCCATACTCCCTTAGCAGGGGAGCGCCTTCAGCCACTCGGCCAACTCTCCGGATTTGTGCAGTCCGTCAGTGACCCTTGCGGGCTCGACAGGGAACACGCTGTGTGCAGCAGTCTCGCCATCCCCTGTGCAGAACGGGGGCCTTCTGAAGGGAAACAGAAAGCCCCGCGGTCAGCGGGGCGCATTCTCGCATATTCTGGCCCCTTGAGGCCAGTCGCGAAGCAACTTATTCGGACTTGGCCTGTTGCTCGTTCTTGATCCGCTCGTAGATCTCCTCGCGATGCACCGAGACATCACGGGGAGCATTGACCCCGATCCGAACCTGGTTTCCCTTGACACCCAAAACGGTTACCGAAACGTCGTCGCCAATCATCAAGGTCTCTCCGACCCTGCGCGTCAAAATCAACATGAGATCTCTCCTGCGTGCCTGGACCAGCCTGTCTTGGCCTGTGTCCTGAGTTTGCCAACCAACCCGGTTGTCTGTTGTTGTTCGGGCCGCCGTTATTCTACCAACAACCCATTCATAGCAGAAGATCAAAGACCCTGCTGGGATGGAAATAATTATCCTTCTTCCCGATCCAGTCCGAAGGCCTCGTGCAGGGCACGCACGCCGAGCTCCAGGTACTTTTCATCCACCACGACCGAGATCTTGATCTCGGAGGTGGAGATCATCTGGATGTTGATGCCTTCCTTCGACAGGGTCTCGAACATCTTGCTGGCGATACCGGCGTGCGAGCGCATGCCGACGCCAACCAGCGAGATCTTGACGATCTTGTCGTCACCGATGACCTCGCGCGCGCCCAGCTCGCTGGCAATCTGTTCGAGGATGGCCTTGGCCTTGGCGAACTCGCCCCGGTTGACGGTGAAGGTGAAGTCGGTGGTGCCATCGTTGGCGATGTTCTGCACGATCATGTCGACCTCGATATTGGCATCACCTATCGGGCCGAGGATCTCGTACGCCACGCCCGGCTGGTCGGGCACGCCCCGGATGGTCAGCTTGGCCTCGTCACGGTTGAATGCGATGCCCGAGATCTTTGCCGCTTCCACGCCTTCCTCCTCGAATGTGATCAGGGTGCCCTCGCCCTCCTCCTCGAAACTGGAGAGGACGCGCAGGGGCACGTTGTACTTGCCGGCGAACTCCACCGAGCGAATCTGCAACACCTTGGAGCCGAGACTGGCCATCTCCAGCATCTCCTCGAAGGTGATGCGGTCGAGCTTGCGCGCACGCGGTTCCACGCGCGGGTCGGTGGTGTAGACACCATCGACATCGGTGAAGATCTGGCACTCGTCGGCCTTCAGCGCCGCCGCCATGGCCACCGCGGTGGTGTCCGAACCGCCGCGTCCCAGGGTGGTGATGTTGCCGTGCTCGTCCACGCCCTGGAAACCGGCCACCACCACCACGCGGCCGGCCTTGAGGTCGGCATGCACGCGCACATCGTCGATATCGCTGATACGCGCCTTGCCGTGCGCGCTGTCGGTGAGAATGCGCACCTGGGCGCCGGTGTAGGAACGGGCGTCGCAGCCGATCGCCTGCAGCGCCATCGACAGCAGGGCGATGGTCACCTGTTCGCCGGTGGTCACCAGCACGTCGAGTTCGCGCGGATCGGGGGTGTCGGTGATCTCGCTGGCGAGTGCGATCAGGCGATTGGTCTCACCGGACATGGCCGAGACCACCACCACCACGTCGTCACCGGCATCGCGGCGCTTCTTGACCCGGCGAGCGACGTTCTGGATGCGCTCCACCGTGCCGACCGAGGTGCCACCGTACTTCTGGACGATCAGTGCCATCTTGATTTACCGCCGATTACTGGAAAGCGCGGTATTAGACCGCATTCCCCCGTAGTGATAAAGGGTTTCAGGCCCGCTCGCGCACCCAGTCGGCGACCAGCGCCAACGCCTGCGGGATGCCGGCCGGATCACTGCCGCCGGCCTGTGCCATGTCGGGCCGGCCACCGCCCTTGCCTCCGACCCTGGCCGCGGCCTCGCGCACCAGGTCGCCAGCCTTGAAACGGTCGGTCAGGTCCTTGGTGACCCCGGCGATGAGATTGACCTTGCCGCCATTTTCCACCGCCAGCAGGATCACCCCGCTGCCCAGCTTCTGCTTGAGCTGGTCGAGCAGGTCACGCAACGCCTTCGGTTCCACGCCTTCCACCTTGGCGGCCAGCACCTTGATGCCGGCGATCTCCTCGGCCTGGTCGGCCAGGTCGGCACCCGCCGCGGCGGCCAGCTTGGACTTGAGCTGCGCCAGTTCCTTCTCCAGCCGGCGCTCCTGCTCGACCAGGCGCGCGGCCTTGTCCACCACTTCGTCCCGCCCGGCGTTGAGCAGGCCGGCGATCTCGAACAGGCGGTCGTCGTCACGCTGCATGGCCTCGACGGCCGCCGCACCGGTGACCGCCTCGATACGTCGCACCCCCGAGGCGATGCCCGACTCGGCAACGATGCGGAACAGGCCGATGTCGCCGGTGGCCTTGACGTGGGTGCCACCGCACAGCTCGATGGAGAAATCGCCCATACGCAGCACCCGTACCTGTTCGTCGTACTTCTCGCCGAACAGGGCCATGGCACCGACCGCCTTGGCATCGTCCAGCGACATGATGCGCGTCTCCACCAGGTGATTGGCGCGCACCTGTTCGTTGACCAGGCGTTCGATGGCCTGCAGCTGCTCGCGCGAGACCGGCTCGAAGTGCGAGAAGTCGAAACGCAGGCGCGCGGCCTCGACCAGCGAGCCCTTCTGCTGTACGTGCTCGCCAAGGATCTGGCGCAGTGCCGCGTGCAGCAAATGGGTGGCGGAATGGTTGAGCGCGATGGCGTGGCGGCGCGCCTCGTCCACCTGCGCACTCACTCGATCACCGATGTTCAGCTCGCCCTCGGCCATGCGACCAAGGTGCCCGAACACCGCCCCACCCTGCTTGCGCGTGTCCTCGACTTCGAAACGCACACCGTTGGCGAACAGCTCGCCGGCATCGCCCACCTGGCCGCCCGACTCGGCATAGAAGGGGGTGCGATCGAGCACTACCATGCCTTGCTCACCGGGGCCGAGGCGGTCCACCGCCTCGCCGTCGCGGAACAGGGCCACCACGGTGGACTGGTCTTCCAGGCGCTCGTAGCCGGTGAAGTCGGTCACCCCCTCGAGCGCGACGGTGGCCTGCTGCTCGCTACCGAACTGGCTGGCAGCGCGCGCCCGCTCGCGCTGCGCGGCCATCTCTCGCTCGAAGCCGGCCTCGTCCACTTCCAGCCCGCGCTCGCGCGCGATGTCCGCAGTCAGATCCAGCGGGAAACCGTAGGTGTCGTACAGCTTGAACAGCAGTTCGCCGGGGATCACCTTGCCGTCCAGGCCCTCGATGGCCTCCTCGAGGATACGCATGCCGTGTTCGATGGTCTCGGCAAAGCGTTCTTCCTCGACCTTCAATACCCGCTTGACGTGTTCCCTCGAGCGCCGCAGCTCGGGATAGGCGTCGCCCATCTGTTCGTCCAGGGCATCGACCAGGGTGTGGAAGAAGGGCTCGTGCTGGCCGAGCTGGTAGCCGTGACGGATGGCGCGACGGATGATGCGGCGCAGCACGTAGCCCCGGCCCTCGTTGCCCGGCAGCACGCCGTCGACCACCAGGAAGGCGCAGGAGCGGATGTGGTCAGCGAGCACGCGCAGCGACTTGGATTCCAGGTCGTCGGTACCGGTGGCCCGGGCAGCGGCGCGGATCAGTCCCTGGAACAGGTCGATCTCGTAGTTCGAGTGCACCCCCTGCAACACCGCGGCCAGCCGCTCCAGCCCCATGCCGGTGTCCACCGAGGGCTTGGGCAACGGCGTCATGTTGCCCTCGGCATCGCGGTTGTACTGCATGAACACCAGGTTCCAGATCTCGATGTAGCGATCGCCATCTTCCTCGGGCGTTCCCGGGGGGCCGCCCCAGACCTCGGGGCCGTGGTCGTAGAAGATCTCCGAACAGGGACCGCAGGGGCCGGTGTCACCCATGCTCCAGAAGTTGTCGCTCTCGAAACGCTTGCCGCCCGGCTTGTCGCCGATGCGGGTAAAACGCGCCGGGTCGACACCGATCTCGTTCAGCCAGATCTCGGCCGCCTGGTCGTCCTCCTCGTAGACGGTCACCCACAGCCGCTCGGGCGGCAGGCCCAGCCGCTCGGTCAGGAATTCCCAGGCAAAACCGATGGCCTCGCGCTTGAAGTAGTCGCCAAAGCTGAAGTTGCCCAGCATCTCGAAGAAGGTGTGATGCCGCGCGGTGTAGCCGACGTTCTCCAGGTCGTTGTGCTTGCCGCCGGCACGCACGCAACGCTGGGCGGTGGCCGCGCGCGTGTAGGGACGCTTGTCCTTGCCCAGGAACACGTCCTTGAACTGCACCATGCCGGCGTTGGTGAAAAGCAGGGTCGGATCGTTGGCCGGTACCAGGGGGCTGGAGTCGACGATCTGGTGGCCCTTCTCCGCGAAATAGTCGAGAAAGGCGGAACGGATTTCGGCGCTGGTCTTCATACAGGCTGGAGCAGTGGTTACGACAGACCGGGAATGGTATGCAGCTTCGCTGGGAATGTCACCTGGAGAAGCGTGGTGGCGGCCACTTGCCGTGACACCCTCAGCCCCTCGCGAGGGAACCTCGCGAACAAAGTGCCCTGTCTCCTCCCTCATGCGCGGGAGAGGCCAGCAAGGGGGTCACGACAGGCACCTCTCCAACTGGGCGAGGCTATTCGATACCCAACACCAGCTCGTTCTGTTCGCGGCGGCATTCGATGTGCACATCGAAGCGCACCCCGGCATCCTCGGGGAAGCTCTGCGCCACGATCCACACCTGACTGATGTCCTCGCCCAGCTCGGCCAGGGCCGCCAGTGCGCGGCGGGTGCGTTCCTCGTCGAAGAAGGCGAACTGGCGACCGCGCACCTTGCGCGCCAGCAGCTTCTGCGACAGGGCCAGGCGCAGCGCCAGCATGATCTGGCGCTAGGTGCCGCTGGAGACTTCCTCGAGGTCCATGAAATCGCGTTTCTCGGCGGAGAAGACCCGTACGCTGAGATCCCGGTCGATCTGCAGGTGCTCGTAGCGCCCGTCGGTAAAACGCGGCAGCAATCGCGCCACCAGGTCCTTGATATCCCGGTTGAACTGGTTGGACAGGGCACCGACCGCGCCTTCCAGCAGCTCGATGACAGTCTCGCGCAGGCGGATGCGCGCCTCGACCTCCTCGCGTTGCTCGCGCAGCCCCTCGAGCACCTGTTTCAGGTTGGCTGCCTCGCGCAGGCGTGCCTGCTCCTCCTCGATGGCCCCTTCGAGCGTCGCAACCTCCGCACACAACTGCTCACGCACCCAGTCCAGCCAGGCCAGTTCGGGCTCGACATAGGCGCGCACCTGGCGCACCGTGGCCTCGCCGCTGGCAATGCGTTCGACCAGCGACTCGAATGCCATGGCATCCGGCCGCTCGGGCAGCGGTTCGGCATGCGCCTCCTCCCTGGTCTCGTCATCCAATGCCTGCTCGGCGGCCTCCCCGACAGGCGCTGCCGGCGCCTCCTCCACCGCCTCGGACAACGGCGCCTCGATCTCGATCTCCAGGTCGCGTGCGCGTTGCAGGCTCTCGGCCAGCTGACCGGCCTCGGCACGCAGTCGGCGCACCCGACCACCCTTGGCGGCGACACGCATCCAACTCAACAGGAACAACCCGCCCAGCCCCGCGGCACCCCACAACCACCACGGGAGCGGCACCTGGACATATTGCGGCGCATACTGGTCGAGCAGACCGCGCACCTGTCCGGCCAGCGGCATGTCCGCCCCCTCGCCCAGCAGCCACCACAGAGCCAGGGCAGCCAGTGCCAGCAGAAAGAAGACAAAACGCAGGAAGGGCGCGCGCGAACGTGCCGACTGCGCCTGGTAGATGGCGCGCATGTGTTCCGCATAGGTATCCATGCGCTGACCGATCTCCTCCCTCAGCCCCCCGATCTGGTCGGCCTGGTCGCGCAGGGTGGCGCGCTCGCGCTCGAGTCGTTCCAGCCGCCCCGGCTCGATGTCCATCCCGTCCAGGTCGTTGCGGACCGTGTCGATTTCGGCCTGCACTTCACCGAGCAGCTCTTGACGCTCGCAGATCTCACCCGCGATTTCCTCGCGCACCCGCTCCAGCGGAGCGATGCCGGCCATGATCTTGACCGCCTGGCTGTGCGGGTGCGGGGTGGTGATCTCGCGCTGCGCCAGGTAGAAGGACTCGACGAACTGCTCGTACTCGAAGCCGATCAGCTCCACCAGCCGCTCGTTGACCACCTTCACGCCCCGCGCGACCGGCTCCTCGTCACCCACCCTCGTCAGGCTGGCGCCGTGGTTGCCATCCCGGTCGAGCATGCGCGAGAGTTCCCAGGCCACCCCGTCGACGTTGAAGTCGAGGGTGACCGTGCAGTGGTTCTTGAACCGCCCCGGGTTTCCCGGAGACTCCATTTCTTGAGAGGATAGAGTCTATGGATACGAGCAAGAGATATTCCCCTGAGGTCCGGGAACGGGCGGTTCGCATGGTGTTTGATCATCAGGCCGAGCGTGATCAAGGACTGCGTGAGGGTCTGACGACGTCGGAGCGCGAGCGGCTCAAGGCCTTGGAACGGGAGAACCGGGAGCTGAGGCGGGCCAACGAGATTCTGAAGACGGCGTCGGCTTTTTTTGCCCAGGCGGAGCTCGACCGCAAACTGAAGAGATGATCGCGTACATCGACGATCACAGGGATCGTTACGGGGTCGAGCCGATCTGCGCGGTGCTGCCGATCGCCCCGTCCACCTACTATGAGCACAAGGCCCGTGAGGCCGATCCACAGCGACTGCCGCGGCGATTGCAGCGGGATCGCGCCCTGTCAGACGAGATTCGACGGATCTGGGAAGAGAACTTCCAGGTGTACGGTGCCAGGAAGGTATGGCGGCAGCTCAACCGGGAAAGCATCGAGGTAGCCCGCTGCACGGTGGAACGCCTGATGCGTGTCATGGGGTTGCGGGGTGTGGTGCGAGGCCGCCGTTGCCGGACAACGATCGGCGACACGACGGCGGAACGACCACTGGACCGGGTGAAGCGGCAGTTTACTGCCACCCGCCCGAATCAGTTGTGGGTGGCGGACATTACCTACGTGGCGACTTGGACAGGGTTTGTCTATGTGGCGTTTGTCGTGGACGTCTATGCCCGACGGATCGTGGGCTGGCGTGTCTCCCGGTCGCTGAAGACCGACCTGGTGCTGGATGCGCTGGAGCAGGCGCTATGGTCGCGCCAGGACACAGAGGGCCTGGTGCACCACAGTGACCGAGGCTGTCAGTACCTGTCGGTGCGCTACACGGAGCGCCTGGCCGGGGCCGGCATTGATGCCTCGGTCGGTAGCCGAGGGGACTCCTATGACAACGCTCTGGCAGAGACGATCAACGGTCTGTACAAGGCCGAGGTTATCTACCGGCGAGGCCCCTGGAAGCATAGGGAGGCGGTCGAATATGCCACTTTGGAGTGGGTGGACTGGTTCAACCACCGGCGGCTGCTGGAGCCTATTGGCAACGTGCCACCGGCGGAGTTGGAAGCGGCGTATTATCGCCAACAGAAAGAGTCTGCCAAGGCGGCCTGACTCAAACAAAACAGTCTCCGGAATATCCGGGGCGGTTCATCTCGCCCCAGCGCACCACCTTGTCCAGCTCATCGGGGCCGATGGAGAAGGTCCGCCCGAACAGGGCGAAGCAGACCGCCTCGCCGATACTGCTCTTGCCCGACTCGTTCTGCCCGCTGATGGCGATCAGGCCGCTCTCCGGCAGGGCCAGCTCGAGACGACGGTACTTGAGGATATTGCTGCCCTTGATGCGCGTGATGATCATGCCCGGCCCTCGTCTTCCAGTCGTTGCAGGCGCTCGATGACCAACTGCATGGCCTTGTGATAGTGCTCCTCGTCGAAGTCGTCACCCGAGTTGCGACGGCGCTCGAACTCGGCCTCGCACCAGGCCGCGAACTCGGCCGCCGGGGTGTTGGGGGAAATCTCGCCGGAATTCGGGATCTCGCTGTCGGACATGCCTTGTCTCCTGCAGGCGGATGCTCAGGGCGCGGAGTATATCGGGTTTGCGCACCCAGGATAATGCGCCGGATCAAGCGAAGCTTCGCCCCGGGGACGGGCTTCCTGCGAACCTGCAGGAGCGACGTCCTCGTCGCGAATGATCTGCCACGAACGGTTCGGCCCGAGGACGGGCCTCCTACATAACGGCGTCCGCGTCGCGACCCCTCCCCGCAAACCTGCGGCTCACCCCCCGGTCATGGACATGAAACGCACCACCTTCTCCTGGCGCTCATTGAACTCGTGGCGCTCGGGCTTGAGGTTGATCGCGGCCAGCACGTGCTCGGCCAGTTCCTCGTCGCCGCACCCGGCACGCAGGGGCTCGCGCAGGCCATAGCGGTGCTCGTCACCCAGGCAGGCGAACAGATCGCCCTCGCAGGACAGGCGTACCCGGTTGCAGGTAGCGCAGAAATGCTGGGAGATGGGAGTGATGAAGCCGATGCGCGTCTCGCTGCCAGGCACCCGGTAATAGCGGGCGGGCCCGGCACCCACCATCGAGGCCGGCACCAGGCCGTGCCGCTCGACCAGCTCCTGGCGCACCCGCTGCAGATTCAGGTAACTGCCCAGGGCCTGTCGGCCGGTATCGCCCACCGGCATGGTCTCGATGAAGCGCAGGGCATAGCCGTGCTCGACACAATAGGCGATCAGGTCATCGAACTCGTCGTCGTTGAAGCCCTTCATGGCGACGGTGTTGATCTTGATCGGCCACATGCCGGCCTCGCGCGCCGCCTCGATGCCGCGCAGCACCTTGTCGAGCCGGCCGCCGCCGGTGATCTCGCGGAAACGCTCCGGACGCAGCGAGTCCAGGCTCACGTTGAGCCGCTTCACCCCGGCTTCGGCCAGCGGCCCGGCCAGTTTCTCCATGCGCATGCAGTTGCTGGAGAGCGAGATATCCTCCAGGCCCGGGATCTCGGCGAGCATGCGCACCAGCACCGGCAGGTCACGGCGCACCAGCGGTTCACCGCCGGTCAGCCGCAGGTGACGCAGGCCCAGGCGGGCGAACACCGCCACCAGGCGTGTCAGTTCCTCGAAGCTCAACCAGCCACCGGGCTCGGCAAAGTCCTTGAATCCCTTGGGCATGCAGTACTGGCAGCGCAGGACGCAGCGGTCGGTGACCGACAGGCGCAGGTAGTCGATGGTACGGCCGAAATTGTCGCGCAGTATCGGGTTCATGGGCCTGTCCCGAGCATAAGGATCAGCATCTGACGATACACTGATACTCGAAAGATAGCACCTCGGAAAAACATCGGGTGGACGCAGCGTCCCTGTGGGAGCGGCATCCCCGCTGCGAACACCCGGCCCGGAAATGGTTCGGCCCGGGGACGGGCCTCCTACAGCCTCTGCAGGCGCCGCCGCCTCGCCGCGAACCATCCCTGCGGACCCGGGAAATGCCCCATTCGCCCGGGGCCTGGGCTCCTACTGACGCAGGGCGAGTACCGCCTCCAGCAGGCGGCGCGGGCTGTCCCACTTGCGGCTGCCCACTGCACGATAGACCAGCCGCCCCTCGGGATCGACCACGAAGGTGGTGGGCAGACCGCGCACGCCCCAAGCATCGATCACGCGCGAATCCCGGTCCAGCAGCAGGGGGAACTCCACCGGGTAATCGGCCAGGAACTGGAACACCGTCTCCTCGTCCTCGCCCACATCGATACCGAGCATCACCACACCCTGGTCTCGGAGTTTTTCCCAGGCACGCTGCATGGACGGCATCTCGGCACGGCAGGGCGGGCACCAGGTAGCCCAGAAGTTGACGATGACGACCTTGCCGCGATAGTCGGCCAGATGGTGGGTCTCGCCATCCAGGTCCAGCAAGGTGAAACCCGGGGCCTCGGGCCGCCCCTCCATCGGGGTCAGGCCGCGCCCGGGCTCTTGCGCCAGCACGATCCCGGTCAGCAACAGCAGCACGAACAAGCGGGAAATCGTTTTCATGGTTGGTCTCCGTCGCGGGGGCATTCGATACCGGGCAACAGCGCCTCCACCGGCTGCCCGCCGATGTGCATCACCAGGCGCAGGTCGAAACGGCTGCCCGGCGCCAGCCCGTAGGCGCTCATGCCCCAGTTGTAGTCGCCGGGCTCGAAATGCTGGCGGGTCGGCAGCAGCGACCAGCGCAGGGCAATGCGCGCCGCCTTGGACACCGTATCCGCCGGCCAGAGCGCGTCCCAGTCCTCGCGCACGCGCAGTCGCGAGGACCGGCCCTGGTGCAGCACCCGCCAGTCGCGCAGATCGAAGTCCACCGGCCGGGCACCGTCGTTGCGGAAGATGGTCTGGAACACGCAGGCCCGGGCAATGCGATCCGCCTCGGTGGCGCGGAAACCACGCGCCAGGAAAAAGCCCCGGGTCTGGTCGGGCAGACGCTGCACCAGACGCACCGAGACACCGTCCTGCGACCATTCCCAGAAACGCAGGCCGCTCTGCGGGTCGCTGCCGGTCTCGGTCGCGGCCAGCACCAGGGCCGGGAAGAACAAAGCCGGCAGCAGCCAGGTACGAAGTGGTCCGGGCATGGTGCCTCCTGAAACACAATCCGGCTTCAGTAGGCCAGTTTTCGGCCCTGGCGGTCAAGCCGGTATTGACAGGAACGACCTCCAACGGGCACGGCGCAGTGTGCCTTCCCCCGTTTACGGGTTCGGCCCGAGGACTGGCCTCCTACACGTGGGGGCGGCGCCCCGTCGCGAACATTCGGCCCGGGGACGGGCCTCCTGCGGGTAAGAGCGACGTCCCCGTCGCGAAAATTCGGCCCAAGGACCGGCCTCCTGCGGTAGGAGCGGCGTCCCCGCCGCGAACCCTTCGGCCCGGGGACGAGGGTAGGAGATCCTATGTCTGCATGCAACGATTTCTTGGCCGATATTCGGTTTCATTTCGCAAGATGGCAAAAGCGACCCTGGCGAGCTTTCTGCCGAGGATGACCAGGGCCTGGACCAGGGCCTGGACCGGCGCCAGGCCGCGGTCGAGATACCGCTGGTAGAAATCTCGCCAGGCTGGCGTTCGACACGCGCGCATGGCAGCGAGGTAGAGCAGGCGTCGCAACTCGGCGTTGCCTTTCTTGGTGAGCTTTCGTCGCCCACGCATCTGACCGGAATCATGCACGCGCACATCCATGATAAAGGCGTCGGAGGAGCGGAATGAGCCGCGCTGAAAGGCGGTGACCAGGGCGGCGGCGGTGAGGGGGCCAAATGCCCTCGATGGCCTGCACACGCAAGGCCCTGTCTTTCCAGGCAGCTTTCTCGAGCCATTTCTGGATCTGCTGATCGATCTTTCTTTCAAGTGTCTTGAAGTGATCGAAGAGCGCCTGAATCTGTGGCTTGAGGCCTGGCAGATCAGCCAGGCTTTGTCGCAGTTTGGTCTTGGCCTGGACGATGACGGCACGCCGGTTGAGCAATCCCAGCAAGGTGGTATAGGCCTTGGGAGGCGGGCTCCAAGGGCGCAGGCTGTCGTGCTCATTGACCAGGTAACGGCGCAGCAGGCGAGCATCGGAGGTGTCGTTCTTGGCCCGGATGCCCACGCTGTCCCGATAGCGACTCAAGCGGAAGCCATCAATGAGATAGATCGTATGGCGGGCCTTGAAGGCGAGTTCGCACACCAGGAGGTGAAAGGTGCTGGTGGCCTCGAGGGCGATTTCGACCGGACCCGGTGGCAGCGAATCGAGCCAGGCGGCAATGGACTGACGGTCATTGGAAATCGACTGGACGGGGCCGTTGCTGTCATCACAGATATCCAGGCCCTGTTTGCTGACATCGATACCGATCAGCAGGGGTTGCACAGGCATTGCCATGATGTTTCCTCCCGACTAGTGTAGAGAGCAGGATTTGTCGGGGTTCACCCAAGGCGCTGGCTTGCGAAAATTGTCGGTCCGTATTGGCCGATAGATCCCTTATTGGCGCTGGGGTGAGGGCGGGACGATTTCTCCTACTGTCTGTACTCAAGGTCAAAGGTCAGATGCGGCGTTCGTCCCTCCGCCCCGACAGGTCCTTTCTGACCCATCGAGAGGAAACATACAAGCGGCGTCCCCGCCGCGAAAATTCGGCCCGAGGACCGGCCTCCTGCGGTAGGAGCGGCGCCCCCGCCGCGAACCCTTCGGCCCGGGGACGGGCCTCCTGCGACAACCCCACCATCCGACCGCAGGAGCGGCGTCCCCGCCGCGAACAGCCAGCACCCTCGCCGCGAATATTGGCGACGGATTCAGACCACCCGGAACCAGACATCCTGGGTGGCGAGGTCGAGGTCGCGGAGGCGCAGGCGCACCGTCTGGTCGAGCGCGAAACGATCGTGCAGGCGCATGCGGATCTCCATCGCCAGCTCGGGGATGATGAGCACGGCCTTGCGCTCCTCGAGCGCGGCGACCACCCCCTCGCCCTCCCAGCCCGGGTGACGTTGCAGGTAGATCAGCTTCCAGTGCAGGTTCGACTGGCGCTCGGCGCGGCGAATGCGCCCGCCAGCCACGTCGATGCCGGCGATGCGCTCGGCCAGGGTCTCGCGCGACATGGGATCGCCGCCGGAGACGAAGGCGCGCAACTGCTGGTGCACCAGCAGGTCGGCATAGCGGCGCAGCGGGCTGGTGGCGCGGGCATAACGCTCCAGCCCCAGGCCGAAGTGCGGCTCGGGGTGCAGTACCGTGTTGCTCGGCTTGAACAACCGCCGGTAGGCGTACATCTCGGCCAGGGTCTGCGGCTGGCGGATCTCCTCGGGCTCGGGCTCGGGCTGCATGGCATAGGGGATGGGCAGATCATTGGCCTCGGCGAAGCGGGCCACCGCCTCGCCGGCCATCAGCATGGCGTCGGTCACCAGGTCGCGCGCCGGCATCTTGGGCAGCGGGCGGATCACCACTTCGCCGTCGATCACGCGCACCGCGGCCTCGGGCAGGTCGATACGCGCGGCATTGCGTGCCAGCCGTCGCGCGCGATAGGCGGCGGTGAGCTCCGCCAGGCGCGCGAACAGCGGCTCGTTCAGGCGCTCGTTGGCCGCCTCGTAGCTGGTGCGCGAGACCTTCACCCAGGTGCGTTCGACACGAATGTCACGCGGCTCGCCATCGACCAGGCGCACGCCGATCGACAGTGCCGGGGAGACCGGCTGCAGGCCCAGGCCCAGCTGCTCGGTGAGCGCCGGCGGCAACATGGTGACGGTACACTCGGGCAGGTAGAGATTGCTCGCGCGCTCGCGCGCCGCCTGATCGAGATGCCCATCGGGACGCACCAGGGCAGCCACATCGGCTACATGTACCCACAGGTAGTCGCCGTCCAGGCTGATGGCGTCGTCCGGGTCCTGGTTGCCGACATCGTCGATCGCCCAGGCCTCGAGGTGAGTCAGGTCGAGCCGGTCTTCCTCGGGCAGGGCCGGCACGCCGATCTCCGGCGATTCGAGCACTGCCCCAGCGCGCCGCGGCCACGGATTGTACTCGGCCGCCCAGTAGCCGCAGCGCAACAGGAATCGGTGTGCCGCCTCGGGCGTGGCCTCCACCTTGAAATGGTCCAGGATGCGGCTCTTCGCGGCATCGCCCAGGGCAACGCGTTCCACCTCGGCCAGGCGCTTGCGGTCCTCCTCCTCGAGCGCCGCCTGCTCCACGCGGGCGAGAAAGCCTTCCCATTCCTCGGCCTCGCGCTGCTTGCGTTCACGTTCGGCGCGCAGCGCGGCGACCTGCTCGGGGGAATTGACCTTCACTGCCCCGGGGGCGCCGGTGAAATACAGGCCGCCCTGCAACAACTCCCAGGTCGCCCAGGCGCTGGCCGGGGTGAACTCGCCGAACACCAGCTCGGCCAGTTCCTCGAAGGCTGGCTGCTCGCCCTGCAACAACTCCCAGGCCTCCTCGACATTGGCCTCGGGGGCGTCCAGGGCAGCGAGCGAATGCAGAGGCCCCGGGTGCAGCAGGCTGATGTCCTTGGGACGCACCTTGCGCGACTTGCCGCCGGCCAGTTCGATCTCGATCTTCTCGCCCACCGCGCTGACCCGGGTCGGGTGGATCTTGTAGAGCACCAGACTGCCGGCGCGGATGGATGCGGACACGTGGAATTCCCTCGGGAGACTGCGAAAACTCGACTCGGAAGTTGGCTATGATACCTGCCCACCCCGAGGATTTGCGGAGAACATCCATGCTGGACTGGCAGGAATTCCTGAACCAACAAAAGCTCGACGACGGTCCCCTACCCGATTGTGCCCTGACCGATCTCTCGCACATCGGCCTGATCCAGGTGAGCGGAGAAGACGCGCGCGACTTCCTGCAGGGTCAATTCACCAACGACATCAACAAGGTCGATGTCACCCACAGCCAGCTCAGCGCCTATTGCAGTCCCAAGGGACGCATGCTGGCAAGCTTCCGTGTCTTCGAGCGCGATGACGTGCTGTTGCTGATGGTCCCCGCCGAACGTCTGGCAGCCAGCCTGCAACGGCTGCGCATGTTCGTGCTGCGCTCGAAGGTGCAGATCGAGGATGCCAGCGACAGGCTGGCGCGCATTGAACTGTCGGGCGACTGCGCCCCCGGCCTGCTGCCCATCGATCCGCCGAGCGAGGACAATGGCGTGCACAGCCTCGACGGCTACACCGTGATCCGCATCCCCGGCGACCGACCACGCTTCCAGGTGCTGGGCGAGCCCGAGGCCATGCAGGCCCTGTGGGAAGAGGCTGCCGCCACAGCCCGACCCACCTCGGCGGTCGCCTGGGCATTGCTCGATATCCGCGCCGGCATTCCCACGGTGTACGAGGCCACGGTCGAATCCTTCGTCCCTCAGATGACCAACCTGCATGCGATCGAAGGCGTGAGTTTCACCAAGGGCTGCTATACCGGCCAGGAGATCGTGGCGCGCATGCACTACCTGGGCAAACTCAAGCGCCGCATGTACCGGGTGCGCATCGACAGCACGCACCAGCCCGAGCCCGGCGAGGCCCTGTTTTCACCGCACAGCGGCTCGGGCCAGGGTGCTGGACGCATCGTCTCGTCCGCCCCCTCACCGGACGGCGGTTACGAGGCCCTGGCAGTGATCGAGATCGCCGTCGCCGAGACCGGCGACGTGCACCTGGGCGCCGTGGACGGCCCGCGGCTGACCTTCCTCGACCTGCCCTACACGGTGAGTGCCCCGTAACGCCAGGAAAGCGCTGTTCACGTGCCTCCCCCGCGCAGGCTCGGGGGAGGACGAGAAAATGCCTTTTCAGCGATTTCCCGGATTTTTCATCGGGGCTCAAGTTCGCCGCAACTGGCCGATACAGGGGATATCTCGCTGCAAGGGATAGCCATTCATGTCTGCTGCCGTACTCGACCCCTCCGCCTTCGCCGAACAGATCCGCGAAGACATTGCTGCCAACCGTATCCAGTTGTCAACCCTGCCCGAGGTCGCGCTGCGGGTGCGCGAAGCGGTCGAGAACGAAGACAGCAATGCGGCGACCATCGCCGAGATCGTGACCCAGGACCCGGCACTCACTACGCGCCTGCTGCAAGTCGCCAACAGCGCTCTCTATCGCGGTGCACGCAGCATCGACAATATCCAGATGGCGGTCACCCGCATGGGGCTGAAGCTGGTCAGGAACCTGGTCATCAGCCTGGCCATGAAACAGATGTTCCAGGCCACCTCCGACGCACTGGACCATGCCTTCCGCCGCATCTGGAACGACAGCGTGGAGGCTGCCGCCATCGCCCGGGTACTGGCCACCAACGTGCGCGGCCTCGAACCCGAACAGGCCATGCTCGCCGGGCTGATCCACAACATCGGAGCCCTGCCGGTACTCACCAAGCTCGACCTGGAACTGGGCTTCGACACGGACCGGACACTGGTCGAGCGCCTGCTCAACGAGATCGCCCCGGCACTCGGGCGCGACATGCTGCGCGAATGGCAGTTCGCCGATTGCCTGGTCGAGGTACCAGTGGCCTGCCTGGACCTGAAGCGCGAACGCGAAAGGGCCGACTACGCCGACCTGGTACTGGTCGCGCGGCTGGAACACCTGGCCTCCAGCGGCAAGCTGGATGCGGATACCAGCCCGATGGAATGGCCCAACTACAGCGCCTTTGCGCGGGTCGGGGTAGACACCGAGATCACCGTGCTGGAAATGGAAGGCCCGGCCGAGCAGATCGCCGAAGTCCGTTCGCTGCTCTCCGGCTGAAGCGCTACTCGGCCAGGCGCTCGCGAATGCCGGCCAGGCTGCGCGGCCAGGGATCGTTGCGGCGGAGCGACGGAGGCAATTCCAGGCGGGCCCGCACCGCCTGCTTCGCATCGGCAAAGATGCCGTATCCCAGTGCCCACAGGACCTGCCCGTCGCCAGCGCGAATCCGGTAACGCAACAGGGGGCGTTGCCAGCTCCGGAACCCCACCAGCTCTTGCAATACCGCGCGATCACGCGTGGCCATCAGTTGCAAGGTGAACTCCTTGTCCCGACGCGCCTCCAGCCAGGCGGCGTTCACCACGATTGTGCCGGCGTCCTGCCCTTCCCCGGTTTCGTCCTGCAGCTTGTCGAGTGCGGCGAGCGCCTCGGCAGATCGCGTGGAACCGTTGCGTTGCGCCATCCGGTACCAGTAGCGCGCCTGCTCGAGATCGCGCTCTACCCCCTTGCCCAGTGCATACAGGCTGCCCAGGTTGTGTTGCGCCAGCACCAGACCCTGTTCCGCCGCCTGACGCCACAAGGCAGCGGCGCGTGCGGTGCCGGCCTCGGTACCCTCGCGCAGGTATTCGTTACCCAGGTTGTACTGGGCCAGCGGATCACCGGCATCGGCGGCCTGCCGCAACAGGCGATGCGCCCGTTCGGGATCCGCCTCCACGCCCAGCCCCTTCTGGTAGATCAGGCTCAGGTAGAAGGCCGCGCGCGGCACACCCCGGGCCTGCAGGGGTTCGAGCAGCGCCCTGGCGCGGGCATAGTCGCCCAATTCCAGTGCCAGACGACCATCGTCCAGGGCCCCGTCGATGGCATATGTCTCGCCCAGCCACAGCACCATGAGCAGGAGCAGCAGGCCAGGGCGTCGCATCATTCCGTTCCCAAGGCCTGCCGGGTCTGTTGCAC
This sequence comes from endosymbiont of unidentified scaly snail isolate Monju, assembly GCF_000801295.1. Lineage (NCBI taxonomy): Bacteria > Pseudomonadati > Pseudomonadota > Gammaproteobacteria > endosymbiont of unidentified scaly snail isolate Monju. The sequence continues at coordinate 1,549,345 of NZ_AP012978.1, forward strand.
CACGCGGCGCGCGGCCTCGCGCCCATGATCGGCCGCCTCGGAAAGCGGCGGCTGGCCGGGTTGTGGCGGTTCGTAATCCTCGTTGCGCAGGTACAGCGTCTGCGTGGGATAGGCGAATTCCACGCCCAGCTCGCGCGCCACGCGCAGGCAGTCGAGCAGGAAGCGGTGCCGCTCGCGCAACTCGGTGCTCCAGTCGGGCGTCTGCCAGAAGACGTAGATCAACACCGACAGGGCGCTGTCGCCCAGGTCGTTGAGGTAGATGTGGAAGTAGTCCTTGCGCATGTAGGGATGCTCGCGCACCAGTTCGCGCAGGGCCTCGCAGAAGGCCTCGACACGCGCCGGCGGGGTGTCGTAGGCGAGCCCGAAATGCGCCTTGTAGCGCCGGTAGCGGCGCGCCCCCATATTGTCCACCTTGGCGGTGATGAAGCGCGAGTTGGGGATGGTCACCAGCGAGTTGTAGAAGGTACGGATGCGCGTGCTGCGGAAGCCCATGTGTTCCACCGTGCCTTCCACGTCGTCGAGCACGATCCAGTCGCCCACGGTGAACGTGCGATCGAGCAGTACGGTCACCGAGCCGAACAGATTCTGCACCATGTCCTTGGCGGCCAGGGCGAAGGCCAGGCCGCCCAGCCCGAGGCCGGCCAGCAGCCCGGTGATGTCGATGTTGAGGTTGTCGGCGATGAACACCAGGCCGACCACCGTGACGAAGATCTTCAGCGAACGGGTGATCAGCGGAACCAGCACGTCGTCGATCTTGTTGTCGGTGGCCGCGGCACGGGCGCGCAACCAGACCGCGAAGATATCCACCACCCGGTAGGCCGCCCAGACCGCGGCCAGACTGGCCAGGGTCTTGACCGCCACCAGCAGGATCAGCAGCGCCAGTTCCGGCAGGCCAATGGCGTTGATGCCGGCCCACCAGATGCCGGCCATGACCACCATGCCCAGCGGGCGCAGGCGGTTCTCACCGTCTGCCACCGCCGCATAATCGCCGGGGTTGCGACGCATCCAGCGGCGCATGAAGCGTCGCAACGCACGGCTCACACTCCAGTCGGCGAGCACGCCGAGCACGATCACCAGCAGCAACGCCGCCCAGCGCCAGTTCTCCAGCAGGAAGGTCTTGTGCCGCAGCACCTCGGGCATCATGCGTTGCAGGCGGATCTCCCAGGGCAGGTAGTCGGCATTGTCGTCCAGCCCCTTCACCGGCGCCCGACTGGCAACCCGGTCGTAGATCTTCGGCAACTGCTCGATGGTCGAGGCGTCGAACAGCCAGCGCCCGTCTTCCTGGCGGCGCAGGCGGATGATGCCGTCGTCGTAACGGGCGAAGGTCCATTCGCTGCCGTCCGGGCGCTTGGGCACCCGCTTGAGATTCACCTTGCGCGTGCGATCCATGATCTCGAGCAGCATCCAGGCACGCTTCTCTCCGATCTCGCGGCGCACCGGGGCACTGATCTGCGACAGGTCCAGCGTCTCCAGGGCATCCTGGATGCGCCTGGCATCCCCGCGCTTGATGTCGTTCATGGCGCTCAGGAAGGTGCGCAGGGTCTCGCGCGGCGAGGCCAGATGTGCGGGCGGCGCCTTGGACGCGCTCGCCGGTGGCGTCTCTGCCGGTGTTTCTGCCGCGACCGTCGCCAGGCTCAGGAAAGCCAGGAAGAAGGCCAGAAGAATCGGAATCCGGTACGTCGTTCCAGTCACTTGATTTCCATCTCCAGATTGTCGATCAGGCGTGCCTTGCCGAGCCAGGCGGCAACCAGAATCACCAGCCTGTCACTCCTGTCCGTTGGCGGCAGCAGGGTGGCGGCATCCACCACCACGGCATAGTCGGTACGAAAACCCGCACTGTCCAGCTCACCCCGGATCCAGTCCGCCAGCCTGTCCCAGTCGCGCCCCCCCCCGGCCACACGGTCGGCCGCTGCACACAGCGTGGCATACAGCCGTGGGGCAATGCGGCGCTCGGCCGCGTCGAGGTACTGATTGCGCGAACTCATGGCCAGACCGTCGGATTCACGCACCGTATCAACTCCCAGGATTTCCACTGGCATGGCCAGGTCGCGCACCATGCGCCGGATCACCAGCAACTGCTGGTAGTCCTTCTTGCCGAATACCGCCAGGTCCGGCTGCACCATGTTGAACAGCTTGCACACCACGGTGGCCACGCCGGCGAAATGCCCGGGGCGGGAAGCACCGCAATGCAGGGCGCTGATCTCGGGCACCTCGACCCGTGTCTGCTGCTCCAGCGACACCGGATACATGACCTCCACCGGCGGCGCAAACAGCAGGTCCACGCCTTCGGCCTCGAGCGCACGGCGGTCGGCCTCGAGAGTACGCGGGTACTTGTCGAGGTCCTCGTTCGGACCGAACTGCAGGGGATTGACGAAGATGCTCACCACCACGCTGTCGGCATGCCGGCGTGCCTCGCGCACCAGTGTCAGGTGACCGGCGTGCAGATTGCCCATGGTCGGCACGAAGGCCATCCGACCATCGGCACGCAGCCCGGCCACCGCCTCGCGCAGCGCCTCGACCCGCTCGACTGTCTTCATTCGAAGGTGTGCTCCTGGCCCGGGAAGGTGCCCTCGCGCACGGCCGACACGTAGGCCTGGACCGCCCCCTCGATGCTGCCCGCCCCCGGCATGAAGTCGTGCGCGAACTTCGGGATGCGGTTCACGCTGATGCCGATCACGTCGTAGAGCACCAGCACCTGCCCGTCGGTACCGACACCGGCACCGATGCCGATGACCGGGATATCCAGATTGTTGCTGATCTCGGTTGCCAGCCGTTGCGGCACGCATTCGAGTACCAGCAACTGCGCGCCGGCCTGTTGCAGGGCCACGGCCTCCTCCAGCATGGCGGTGGCGGCATCCTGCTCACGCCCCTGCACCCGGTAGCCGCCGAGCTGGTGCACCGACTGCGGCGTCAACCCGAGGTGGCCACAGACCGGGATACCGCGCTCGGTCAGATAACGCACCGTCTCGAGCTGGGGCACGCCGCCTTCCAGCTTCACCATCTGTGCGCCACCTTCCTTCATCAGGCGCGCGGCGGTTGCCAGTGCCTGATCGGTGGTGGCATAGGCCATGAACGGCATGTCGGCCACGACCAGCGCGCGCTCGGTGGCGCGCACCACGCAGGCCGTGTGATAGACCATGTGATCCACGGTTACCGGCAGCGTGCTGTCGTGCCCCTGGACCACCATGCCCAGCGAGTCGCCGACCAGCAGCAAGTCGACGCCGGCGTTCTCGCACAGGCGGGCAAAGCTGGCGTCGTAGGCGGTGATCGCGACGATCTTCTCGCCCGCGCCCTTCATGCGCTCGAGGGTGGTGATGGTAATCTTGTTCATCCGGGGTACCCCTTGTTCTTGGGCGGCATTGTGACCAGCCGCGCGCCGTGGATCAATCGTCCAGACGAAAGGCCGCCGGCGGCCCGCAGCACGGCAACAGCACCGATACCCGGCCCCGCTCCGGTATCTCGATGTCGCCGGCCACCTCCAGCAGCGGCAGCAGCACGAAACAGCGCTGGTGCATGCCCGGATGCGGCACCTGCAGGCGTGGCAGGTCGATCTGGCGGTCGCCATAGAGCAGCAGGTCGAGATCCAGGGTGCGCGGCCCCCAGCGGCGTCCGCGCACTCGCCGTTGCGCCCGCTCGATCTCCTGCAGGGCATCCAGCAGGGGCAGCGGGGCTAGTTGCGTGTCCAGCGCGGCCACCGCATTCAGGTAGTCGGGCTGATCGGCGGGCCCCATGGGCGCGGAGCGGTACAGCGAGGAGCGGGCCGCCAGGACGGTCTCGGGCAGAGCCGCCAGGGCCTCGAAGGCACGCTCGATCTGCCGGCGCGGGTCTTCCAGGTTGCTGCCGAGCCCGACATGGACCCGTGTCATGGCGCTCACTCCGCGGGGGCCGCCTTGCGTCGGCGCCGTCGGCCACCCCGGCGACGGCGCGAGCGCGCGGGCGTCTCATCGTCGGCCGCTGGCGAAGGCGGCGCACCGCCCTCTTCCTGGAAGCGGGTCCACCATTCGGCCAGCGCCGGGTCGGCCTCGCCGGCGCGTGCACGCAACAGCAGGAAATCGTAGGCTGCACGGAACCGCGGATGGGCAGCCAGGCGCTGGGGGCGCTTTCCCTTGGTGTTGCGAAACCGCGATTGCAGGGTCCAGATCTCACGCATCGGCGTGCTGAAGCGCCGCGGAATGGCCACCCGTGTCAATTGCCGTTCGACGAGGTCGCCCGCGGCCACCTGCAAAGCGGTATAGGGCGCCAGTCCCTCGGCCTCCAGCGCCTGCGCGCGCAGACGCACCGGCTCCCAGAGCAGCACCGCGAACAGAAAGGCCGGGGTGACGGGCTTGTCCTGGCGCACTCGCTCGTCGGTATCTTTCAGGCCCTGCAACACCATGGTGTGCGGAAAGCCCTCCTCTTCGGTCGCCAGCGCCGCCTCGGTATCGGGGAACAGCTGGGCGAACAGGCCGTACTGGCGCAGTTTCTCGAACGAGGCCACGCCATAGCCCGCCATGAACAGCTTGAGGACCTCCTCGAACAGGCGCGCCGGCGGCACGTCGGCAAGCAGTCCGGTCAGGTCGGCGATCGGCGCCTCGGTATCGGGATGCAGGCGAAAGCCCAGCTTGGCGGCAAAGCGCGCGGCGCGCAGCATGCGCACCGGGTCTTCACGGTAACGGGTTTCGGGGTCGCCCATCAGGCGCAACACGCCCTCGTTCAGATCCTGCATGCCACCGGCGTAATCGACCACCGAAAAGTCGCGGATGTTGTAGTACAGCGCGTTGACCGTGAAATCTCGGCGCAGGGCATCTTCCTCGATGGTGCCGTAGACGTTGTCGCGCAGGATCATGCCGTTGTCGGTATGCGCCAGGGCCTCGTCGGCGGGACGGTTGGCGCGGAAGGTGGCCACCTCGATGATCTCGCGCCCGAAATGCACATGCGCCAGGCGGAAGCGCCGACCGATCAGGCGACAGTTGCGAAAGGTCGCCTTGACCTGCTCCGGCGTGGCGTTGGTGGCCACGTCGAAGTCCTTGGGCTCGCGCCCCAGCAGCAGGTCGCGCACCCCGCCGCCCACCAGGTAGGCGTCGTAACCCGCATCCTTCAGGCGGTACAGCACCTTCAGGGCGGCCTTGGAGATATTGGCCCTGGAGATGCAATGCTGATCCCGCGGGATGACGGCAGGCGTAACGATGATGAATTTCCTCGGTTTGCGGACAAACGGATCGCGCAATGATACAACGGCCGGGGCCCGAGAGCAGCCACGGGCCGGCCCCTCCGCTCACCCCAACGTGCAGTTCAGTAACTTGCCGCCTCGCCCAGCTGTCGCATCACCTCGGTCGGATTGCCTTCGGCGTTCTCGAACACGCACACCAGGTTGCCCACGCTGCACACGGTCATCCCGGCACCACGCACGATCCAGCCCCCCGGCGGGGTCCAGCCGTCAACATCGGTGAACATTGCCAGCTGGTCGGCATTGCCCTGAACGATACGCTTGTAGTCGTGCGCAAAGTGCGCCAGGGCCTGCAACTGTTCGTCCGGCATCAGCCCGTAGCCTTCGACGAAGGCGCCATCGTCACGAAACTGACAGGCCGCAACCACACCATCCACCGCGAGCAATCGCTTGATCACGCCGCACCTCCCCTGACACCAAGCACCTCGTAGGCCTTCTCGTAGTCCGCCGATTCCTTGCTCACCACCACGGCATGGCGCCCGTTGGTCACCGCCGACCACTTCAGGCCCACCAGGGTGAACCCGTTGACGGGATAGAAGCCCTGGTCGCCAAAGGAAGCTTCCCAGCCCCGTGCCTGCATGGTGGCTATCGCCATGTTCGCCACACACATGTGCCCCAGCAGGTCCAGGGTGCGCTCGTCGAGTACGCTGCCCTCGGCGATGCGGTGCTGCTGCAGCTCGCCCTGCTCATTCATCTCGAACGCGGCCAGCGCGCCGTCGATCGCCATCAGTTGATCCAGATCCGCCATCTCTCTCTCCTTATTGTGTTCTTTGTTATCTGTCGTTGTTACTGAGACAACCCTAAGTAAAGCAACGCTCAGAGCGCTCCCCCTGGGCGGGCCTCAGGGCGTTCAGCCACAAGGCGCACAGGCAGCAGGCATGGTGATTCCATGTCAAGCCAGAGCAACACCGTGGATGGACGCCCTGAGGCCCGCTGAGTGTCGCTTTACTCAGGGTTGTCTCAGTACCCATCACACCAGTATCGATAGCCTCGTCAGCCAATCGCTTCTGCATCAGTGCCATGATGTCGTTGAGCGATGCCGTCTGGTTGTGCAGAAAGGCGTATACATTGGCCACGTTGCAGACCGTGAACATCGGCCCGCGCACGATCCAACCGTGCGGCGGCGAACTGCCGCAACCGGGACAGAACTGCTCGAGCATCCCGACCTGCATGTGTTCGCTCATGGTGGTGGCGCGACACATGATGGAAGCCATGCGCGCCATCTCCTCATCGATTTCGCCCTTGTAGCTGAAGCGATCACCACGATAGGAATACTCTCCCGCCGCGATCACGCCCGGCTGATTCATCAGCTCGGCTGTCAACATGTCTCTTCTCCATTCTCACTCTTGTTCTGGAACCCCCGACCAGGTTCCTCCCCCGCTTGCGGGCGAGGAGAAGTAAAACCCCTTTGTCACCTGGTTCCTTCTTGTTCGATTTCCGGGCGTCCCCCCTTCCACCGTTATTTATTCGGTGGTTACCCGAAGATAGCACTCTCGCGACAAAATTACGCTGCATAACAGGACTTCGGTATCTTCTACGTTGCTGAATGAGACATTGCGGGTTCGTGGCGAGGACGCCGCGCCTACAGTAGAAGGCCCGACCTCGGGCCGAATGTTCGCGGTGGGAAGCCGCTTCTGCCCGGGCCGCTGAAAACCCGACCTTTTTGACAATCTCCCGGCTGGGTCGTAGCGTTGCGCGTCCGAGACGTTGCTGACAAGGAGTGCCGACCCGATGTCATCCGTGCTGTTGCCCGTGATCCTCTCCGGAGGCGCGGGAACCCGCCTGTGGCCACTGTCCCGCCGGGCCTTTCCCAAGCAGTTCCACAACCTGGTGGACGACCTCACCCTGTTGCAGACCACCGCCCTGCGCTGCGACGGACTGTCCGGCCACGAGGTGGCCGCACCGCTGGTAGTGTGCAACGAGATGCACCGTTTCCTGGTCGCCGACCAGCTGCTCGCCTGTGGCCGGCCGGCCAGCGGCATCCTGCTCGAGCCGGTGGGCCGCAACACGGCCCCGGCACTGACCCTCGCAGCCCTGCACGCCACGCGCGAGATCGGCGATCCCGTCCTGCTGGTGATGCCGGCCGATCACGTGATCCGGGACGAGCAGGCCTTTACCCGGGCACTCGAGACCGGCGTGCATCAGGCCGCCGACGAGAGGGTGGTCACCTTCGGCATCGTGCCCCAGACAGCGCACACGGGTTATGGCTATATCCGCCAGGGTGAGGCACTCGATGACGGAGTGCACCAGCTCGATGCCTTCGTCGAAAAACCCGACCAGGAGACGGCCGAGCGCTACCTGCGCGACGGTGGCTACCTGTGGAACAGCGGCATCTTCATGGTGCGCGCCACACGCTGGCTGGAACTGATCGAGTCCTTCGCTCCCGAGATCCACCAGACCGTAACGGCGGCCCATGCCGGCGGACGGCAGGATCTCGACTTTGTCCGCGTGGACGCCGAGGCCTTCGCCGCCTGCCCGTCCGATTCCATCGACTATGCGGTGATGGAGCCGCTGTCACGCCAGGGCGGGGACTGCGTGGTGGTGCCGCTGGATGCCGGCTGGTCGGACATCGGGGCCTGGGAGGCGCTGTGGGAAGTCTCGCACCAGGACGAACAGGGCAACGCGATACATGGCGATGTCATGACCCTGGACGCGCAGAACAACCTGCTGTTCTCGCAGCACCGCATGCTGGCCGCGGTGGGCATCAAGGATCTGGTGGTGGTCGAAACCCCCGACGCGGTGCTGGTCGCCGACAAGTCGCACGCCCAGGAAGTCAAGCAGATCGCCGAGCGCCTGCAGGCCGAAGGCCGAAGGCCGAAGGCCGAAGGCCGTAGCGAACACGAGTTCCACCGCTGCGTGCACCGTCCCTGGGGTACCTTCGAGGGCATCGACCAGGGACACCGATTCCAGGTCAAGCGCCTGACCGTCAAGCCCGGCGCCTCGCTGTCGTTACAGATGCATCACCACCGTGCCGAGCACTGGATCGTGGTGCGCGGCACCGCGCGGGTGACCCGTGGCGACGAGACCTTCCTGCTCACCGAGAACCAGTCGACCTATATCCCCATCGGCACCCGACACCGGCTGGAGAACCCCGGCCAGGTGCCCCTGGAGATCATCGAGGTGCAGTCGGGTAGCTACCTGGGCGAGGACGACATCGTGCGCTTCGAGGACGTCTACAACCGCCGGGACGAGACCTGAGCCCCTCTCGCCTGCCGTCCCTCCCCTGACAGGGTCCGCGGCCCTGTCAGGGTGGAGGAAGGTCAGCCTGTCAGGATGTCGCCGGTATCGCGTAGCCCGCGGGGTTGGCGCATTGCCAGCGCCAGGTGTCGGCACACATCGCCTCCAGCCCGTGCTCGGCCTGCCAGCCCAGCTGTTCGCGCGCCAGCGCCGGATCGGCCCAGCAGGCGGCAATATCACCGGGACGCCGATCGACGATCTCGTAGGGGATCTCGCGCCCCGAGACCGCAGCGAAGGCGCTCACCATCTCCAGCACCGAGTAACCCTGCCCGGTGCCCAGGTTGCAGGTCAGCAGCCCCGGCGATTCGCGCAGCTTGTCCAGCGCCGCCAGGTGACCGCGCGCCAGGTCCACCACGTGAATGTAATCGCGCACCCCGGTGCCATCCCGGGTCGGGTAGTCACCGCCGAACACCCGCAGCTTCGGCAGGCGCTTCACCGCGACCTGGGCGATATAGGGCATCAGGTTATTGGGGATGCCGTTGGGGTCCTCGCCGATGCGCCCGCTGGGGTGCGCGCCGACTGGATTGAAATAGCGCAGGATGGCGATGTCCCAGGCCGGATCGGCACGCTGCAGGTCACGCAACATGTCTTCGATCATCAGCTTGGAGCGGCCGTAGGGGTTGGTGGCCGAGAGCGGAAAATCCTCGCGGATGGGCAGGCTGGCCGGGTCGCCATAGACCGTGGCCGAGGAACTGAACACGAAGCGCTTCACCCCCGCGTCGCGCAACTCCTCGAGCAGGATCACGGTGCCGCCGACATTGTTGTCGTAATAGGCCAGCGGCTGCTCCACCGACTCGCCTACCGCCTTGAGCCCGGCGAAATGGATCACCGCGTCGATCGCCCGCCCGGCCAGCAGCCCGCGCAATACCGCGCGATCCCGGATGTCACCCTCGACGAAAGTCAGCTTGCGCCCGGTGATCTCCTGCACCCGGCGCAACGCCTCGGGACTGCTGTTGCTCAGGTTGTCCAACACCACCACCTCGTGGCCTGCCTCGAGCAGCTCCACGCAGGTATGGCTGCCGATTATAACCGGCGCCGCCGGTCACCAGAATGGTCGCTCCCTGTCGTGTCATTCGCCCTGTTCCCTGTTGCCTGAACCTGCGCGTGCATTCTACCGGCTGGCAGCGCCGTTGGCATGATGTCCGATCCAGTGCGCCAGCAGCATGGTGAGCACCACGCTGGCCGAGAACCAGTAGATCCCCGGCTCCACCCGTGCCTGCGCCAGCACGCCGAGCTTGACGGTGACCACGATCAGCGCCACCACGAACACGTCCAGCATGGACCAGCGCCCGTACTCGGCCAGCCAGTGCAGGTGGCGGGCGTGCGCCCGGCAGCCTTCGCGCCCGAAGTTCCAGACCAGCGCCAGCAGCAGGATCTTGACCACGGGAAACACCACGCTGAACGCCCCGATGAGCACGAACAGGCCCCATTCGCCCTCGGCGCGCAGCTGTTGCAGGCCCGACCACAGGCTGACCGTGTTGCGAAAGAAGTAGAACTGCTCGACGGTCAGCAGCGGTGTGCGCAGGCCGATCAGCAACAGCACCAGCGCCGCGACCAGCAACAGGTTCACCAGCAATCCCTGCACCGGATGGTGCGCGGCATGACTGTCACGAAATCCCATCGTCTTCCTCCCCGGTTGGCGGCCAGACCACCGCCTCCCGCCACGCCGGGCGATAACAGATCTCGCCCGGCCGTGCCAGCGGCAGCTCGCACAAGGAGAAGCCCCCGACCGCCACCAGTCGCTCATCGACGAAGATCAGCGGCACATGGGGTCGCACCCAGGCGGGCACACCGAGTTCCTGGTACAACTTGCGCGCGCTCCGATGACCTCGGCGGCCCGGGGGGCGGCAGCGCCAGCCGGACTCGCCCCAGCGCACCCGTACCCGACCCGCCTCCCAGCAATGCACAGGAATTCCCCGCGCCGCCGGCAAGGCCAGCAGCCGTCCCCGTCCCGGCCCCAGGTCGAGTGGTGTCGGCGCCGGCCAGACCCGCTCGCCGGTCGGCGGCGCCGGCAAGGGATTCGGCACGGCATACAGGCACCCGCGATAACGGCGCAGGCTCACGTCGGCCCAGGCCACCTGCGGCGCCGTGCCGGCCTCGCTCTCGATCAGCTGGCGGTCGATCGTCTGCAGGCGCCCCTGGTCGGGCAACGGCCAGCCGCCATCGCGCAGCCAGGCGCGCACCACCTCCGCGCGCATCGGTACGGCGAGTTCACGCAGCGCGGCGACAGAGAGCCCACTCCCGGCGCGACACCCGGCCAGGGCCCCGGCGACGCAGTCGTCGAGCAGGTCTCGGGTCTCGCCCAGCAGGGCCGCGCTGCGCGCCAGCGCCTTGTCCGCACCGGGCCAGCGTTCGCGCAACAGCGGCAATACCCGGTGGCGCAGGAAATTGCGGTCGAAGCGTAGATCGGCATTGCTCGGATCCTCGATCCAATCCAGCCCCCGCGTTTCTGCCCATTGGCGCAACGCCGCGCGCGAAAAATCGAGCAGGGGGCGCGCCTGCCAGCCGCTCGCCCAGCGCCGGCAGCGCGGCATGCCGGTCAGCCCGGCCACTCCGGCACCGCGCAGCAGTTGCAGCAGCAGGGTCTCGGCCTGATCGTCGCGATGCTGGGCCAGCAGCAGCATCTCGCCAGGGCGCAGCACCCCGGCGATGGCGCGGTAACGGGCCGCGCGTGCAGCCGCTTCCGGACTCTCGCCCGCGGGGATCTCGAGGTGCAGATGCAGCACCTCCAGCGGCACCTCGAGGCGTGCGCACACCGTGCGGCAGTGCGCCGCCCACTGATCGGCCTCCGGCTGCAGGCCATGATGCACATGCACGGCACGCAGCGGCCCCGCCAGGCGCTCGCGCAATGCGGCCGCGGCATGCAGTAACACGCTGGAATCGAGACCGCCACTGAAGGCGATCAGCCAGCCGGTGGGAGCAGGCAGGGGCGACAGGCGATACAGTAGCGCTTCGGGATCGAAGCCCACGGGGAAGAATCAGCCGTTGGCGACCATGCCGTAGGACATCAGGCGCTCGTAGCGGTGTTCGAGCAGGCGGTCCAGGGGCTCGGCGGCCAGGTTGTCGAGCGTCTGCACCAGGACATTGCGCAGGCTGCGTGCCATCTGCTCGGGATCACGGTGCGCGCCACCCAGCGGCTCGGGGACGATCTCGTCGATCAGGCCGTGGCTCTTGAGGTGCTTGGAGGTGATGGCCATGGCCTCGGCGGCCAGCGGCGCCTTCTCGGCGTCCTTCCACAGGATGGAGGCGCAGCCCTCGGGCGAGATCACCGAGTAGGTGGCGTACTCCAGCATCATCAGCTTGTCGGCCACACTGATGGCCAGGGCGCCGCCCGAACCGCCCTCGCCGATCACGGTGGCGACGATGGGCGTGCGCAGTGCTGACATCTCCCACAGGTTGCGGGCGACGGCCTCGGACTGGCCGCGTTCCTCGGCACCGATGCCGGGATAGGCGCCGGGCGTGTCGATGAAGGTGACGACCGGGATGCGGAAACGCTCGGCCAGCTTCATCAGCCGCAATGCCTTGCGGTAGCCCTCGGGGCGCGGCATGCCGAAATTGCGGTAGATCTTCTCGGTGGTGTCGCGTCCCTTCTGGTGGCCGATGATCATCACCGCGCGGCCATCGATACGCCCCAGGCCACCGACGATGGCGTAGTCGTCGGCAAAGGCGCGGTCACCGTGCAGCTCCTCGAAGTCGTCGACGATGCGCTCGATGTAGTCCAGGGTGTACGGCCGCAGCGGGTGGCGTGCCAGTTGCGAAATCTGCCAGGGGGTGAGCTTGGCGAAGATGGATTCGGTCAGCGAGCGCGACTTGCCCTCGAGCTTTTCGATCTCTTCCTGGATGTTGATCTCGTTGTCGGTGCCAACCAGCCGCAGTTCTTCGATCTTGGCCTGCAGTTCGGCGATCGGCTGTTCGAAGTCGAGAAAATCGAGGTTCATGGGCGATGCTTCGGGTCACTCTTGAGCTGGCCGCCTATCTTACAGGTGCCCGCCGTCAGGGGCCAGCAAGCCCCTGTCGGGAGATGCCGTCGCGCCCGGACTCAGCTCTCCGGCCGCATGTGCGGGAACAGCAGCACGTCGCGGATCGAGGGCGAATCGGTGAACAGCATCACCAGGCGATCGATGCCGATGCCCTCGCCGGCGGTCGGCGGCAGTCCGTGCTCGAGCGCGCGGATGTAATCGGCGTCGAAATGCATGGCCTCCTCGTCGCCGGCCTCCTTCTCCTCGACCTGGCGACGGAAACGCTCGGCCTGGTCCTCGGGGTCGTTGAGCTCGGAGAAACCGTTGGCGATCTCGCGCCCGCCGACGAAGAACTCGAAGCGGTCGGTGACGAAGGGGTCCTCGTCGTTGCGCCGCGCCAGCGGCGAGACCTCGGTGGGATAGGCGGTGATGAAGGTCGGGTCCTCGAGGCGGTGCTCGACGGTCTTCTCGAAGATCTCGATCTGCACCTTGCCCAGGCCATAGCTGTCCTTGAGCGGGATGCCCAGGCGCTCGGCCACGGCACGCGCACGCTCCAGGTCGTCGAGATCGGCCTCGCTGATATCCGGGTTGAAGTGGAGGATGGACTCCTTCACCGTCATGCGCGCGAAGGGCTTGCCGAAATCGTAGGTCTGGCCCTGGTATTCGATCTGCTCCGAGCCGATCACATCGCGCGCGATACCGCGCAGCAGCTCCTCGGTGCGGTCCATCAGGTGATGGTAATCGACGTAGGCCTCGTAGAACTCGATCATGGTGAACTCGGGATTGTGCCGCGTGGACAGCCCCTCGTTACGGAAGTTGCGGTTGATCTCGTAGACCTTCTCGAAGCCACCGACCACCAGACGCTTGAGATACAGCTCGGGCGCAATGCGCAGGTAGAGCGCCATGTCCAGCGCGTTGTGATGGGTGACGAAGGGCCGCGCGGTAGCGCCGCCCGGGATCACCTGCATCATCGGCGTCTCCACCTCGAGGAAGCCCGCCGCATTGAAGTATTCGCGGATGTAGTGAATGATGCGCGAGCGCAGCACGAAGGTGCGCTGACTCTCCTCGTTGACGATCAGGTCCACGTAGCGCTGGCGATAACGCTGTTCCTGGTCGGCCAGGCCGTGCCACTTCTCGGGCAAGGGACGCAGCGCCTTGGTGAGCAGCACCGCCTCGTCGAGGTAGATGTACAGGTCGCCCTTGCCCGACTTGTGGATCACGCCCTCGCCGCCGACGATGTCGCCGATGTCCCACAGCTTGATCTGCTCGAGCAGCTCGGCGGGCAGCTTCTTCTTGTCCACGTAGAACTGGATGCGGCCGGACATGTCCTGCACCACCATGAAGGGACCGCGTTTGGTCATGATGCGTCCGGCCACGCGCGCGCGCTGGCCGAGCTGTTCCAGTTCTTCCTTGCTCTTGTCCCCGTAGCGCGCCTGCAGCTCGGCGGCCAGGGCGTCGCGCCGGAAGTGGTTGGGGAAGGCCTGACCACGCTCGCGCAGGGCCTTGAGCTTTTCGCGCCGCTGCGCGATGAGTCGGTTTTCGTCTTGTGAGTTCTGATCAGACATCATTGCAAATCCCGAATGACCACAGAGGGCACAGAGGACACTGAGTCATTAACACCGATGGCCCAGGGGGCTGCCAAAGGACTTCAGCGGCGACATCCATCCGCTGACCCCATGAGAAAACCGTGTTTTCCGAAGAACCAAAGCCTCTGTGATCTCTGTGTGCTCTGTGGTTGATGAATTCAATTTACAACCCGCTCTTCAGGCTGGCCTCGATGAACGGGTCCAGGCCACCGTCAAGCACGGCCTGGGTGTTGCCGGTCTCGACCCCGGTGCGCAGGTCCTTGATGCGCGACTGGTCGAGCACATAGGAACGGATCTGGCTGCCCCAGCCGATGTCGGACTTGGTCTCCTCGATGGCCTGGGCCTGCTCGCGGCGCTTCTGCATCTCCAGCTCGTAGAGCTTGGCCTTGAGCTGCTTCATGGCCTGGTCCTTGTTCTTGTGCTGCGAACGGTCGTTCTGGCACTGCACCACGATGCCGGTCGGATTGTGCGTGATGCGCACCGCCGACTCGGTCCGGTTGACGTGCTGGCCGCCCGCTCCCGAGGCCCGGTAGACGTCGATGCGCAGGTCCGCCGGGTTGATCTCGATGTCGATGGAATCGTCGATCTCGGGCGAGACGAACACCGCCGCGAAGGAGGTGTGCCGACGGTTGCCCGAGTCGAAGGGCGACTTGCGCACCAGCCGGTGCACCCCGGTCTCGGTGCGCAGCCAGCCATAGGCATAGGGTCCCTCGAAACGCACCGTGGCCGACTTGATGCCCGCCACCTCGCCGGGCGAGACCTCCATCAGCTCGGTCTTGAAGCCATGTGCCTCACCCCAGCGCAGGTACATGCGCAGCAGCATCTCGGCCCAGTCCTGCGCCTCGGTACCGCCGGAACCAGCCTGGATGTCGAGGAAGGCATTGGCCGCATCCATATCGCCGGAGAACATGCGCTGGAACTCCAGCTCGGCCACCCGCTTCTCGTAGCCGTCCACATCCTCGGCCACCGCATTGATGGTGTCCTCGTCGTTCTCCTCGACCGCCATCTCCAGCAGGTCGGCGGCGTCGTTCAGACCGGCAGTGAGCTCGTCGATGCCACCGACCACATTCTCGAGCAGGGCACGCTCCTTGCCCAGCGCCTGAGCGCGCTCGGGGTCGTTCCAGACATCGGGGGCCTCGAGCTCGCCGAGGACTTCTTCGAGACGCTCCTTCTTCGTCTCGTAGTCAAAGATACCCCCTCAGGGCGTCCACACGCCCTCGAAGGTCGGCAATCCGGTTGGAGATGGCATTGATATCGATGTCCTGCATGGCATCCTCGTGTTCATCGCGCAGCGGGCCTCGGCCCGGAACAAGCCGGCGATTCTACAACAATCGATTGTTCGACGTTTCCGACGAATTTCCCTCTCCCGTCTCTGCGCAGGCAGGGTTCGGCCCGAGGACGGGCCTCCTACAGGCAGGAGCGACGTCCTCGTCGCGAACATTCGTCCCTAGGACGGGCCTCCGACGGCAGGAGCGACGTCCCCGTCGCGAACAGTTCGGCCCGAGGACGGGCCTCCTACGGCAGGAGCGACGTCCTCGTCGCGAACATTCGGCCCAAGGACGGGCCTCCGACGGCAGGAGCGACGTCCCCGTCGCGAACATTCGGCCCAAGGACGGGCCTCCTGCAGGCAGGAGCGGGAAGCCCCCCGTGCACTGACCCCTGCTACAATGCCCGCATGTTCACCGACCGTCTGCCCCAGCTGCTTGCCCTGGCACTGACTGCACTGATCGTCTGGTCGGGCATCGCACCGGCGGCGCGCGACGTGTGGATCGCCGAGATCGTGCCCATCCTGCTGGTGTTCGGCGGGCTGATCTGGCTCTACCCGCGCTTCCGCTTCAGCAATACCGCCTACCTGCTGATGGCGGTGTGGCTGTTCTCGCATACCGTGGGCGCACACTACACCTTCGCGCACGTCCCCTTCGACTGGTTCAACGAGCTGATCGGCTCGCAGCGCAACCAGTTCGACCGCATCGGCCACTTCTCGGTCGGCTTCTACGCCTTCGCCATGACCGAATGGCTGCTGCGTACCCGCCAGTGCCGGCCACTGCTCGCCGGCCTGTTCGGCCTGCTGCTGATCATGGCCATCGCCGCCGCCTACGAGATCGTCGAATGGCTGTTTGCGGTCTACTACGGTGGCGATGCAGGCATCGAGTTCCTCGGCTCTCAGGGCGATCCCTGGGACGCCCAGAAGGACATGCTGGCCGATACCCTGGGGGCACTGACCGCACTGGCGCTCTACGCCTGGCTGCGCCCCGACCGCCGACTGACCGACTGACCGAACGCTGCCTCATGGACGACCTGCCCGAGCTCGATGCCGGCACCCTGCTGCTGACCGTCAACAACCGCCTGGCACGCGCCCTGCGCCAGGCCCACGACGCCCGCCAGCGCGCCGCCGGCCTGACCGTCAGGGACAGCCCGCACATCTTCTCCTGGAACGCCTGGCTGCGCGGCCTGTACGACGAACTGGTCGATCGCGGCCTGTGTGACCGCGCCCTGCTCGACCCCCACCAGGAGAGCCTGCTGTGGGAAGACATCATCCGCCACGCCCAGCGCGAGGATCCGCTGCTCGACGTAGCCGCGGCGGCACGCAGCGCCCGTCAGGCCTGGCAACTGCTGCACGACTGGCGACTCCCCCTGTCGGTGCTGGCCGACCGTCACGACGAGGAGGCCGCGCAGCTGCACGCCTGGGGCCGGCGCCTGCGCGAGATCCTGCAACGCAACCGCTGGCTGAGCGCCGCCGAGCTGCCCGGTGAAGCAGAGCAAGCGCTGGCCCACGAGGCAGCCCCGCCACTGCCCCGGCGCCTGCTGCTGGCCGGTTTTGACCAGTTCACGCCCATGCAGCTGGCGCTGCACGAACGACTGCGCGAGCGCGGCTGCCAAGTCGAGACCTGGCGCCCCCGTCCACTCGACGCGATGATCCGACGCCTGCCGTGCCGCGATGCCGAGGCCGAATGCCAGGCCGCCGCCTGCTGGGCGCGCACCCGGCTCGAGCAGGACCCGAACGCCCGGCTGGCGATCATCAGCCCGGCCCTGTCGGTCCACCGCGACCGCCTGGCGCGCTGGCTGGGCCGCCTGCTCGACCCCGCAGGCCAGCTCCCGGGCCACACGCCCCACCCGCGCTTCGACATCTCGCTGGGCCGGCCACTGGCCGACTGGCCGGTGGTCGCCCACCTGCTGCTGGCGCTGCGGCTGTGTCGCCGCGGCGAGCTGCCGCTGCACGAGATCGGCCAGCTGCTGTGCTCGCCCTTCCTCGGCGGCATGCCCGAAGAGGCCGATGCCCGCGCGGCACTCGACCGCGTGCTGCGCGAATCGGGCCGCCCACGGCTCGACCGTCACCGGCTATTGGGCGAGGCCCGCCGCCGCGCGCCGGGCGACCCGGCCGCCTGTCCCCGGCTGATCGAACGCCTCGAGGCTGTTCAGGCCGTGCTCGGCGAACTGCCCCCGCAAGACTCGCCCAACGCCTGGGCCGGCCACCTGCTGCGCCTGATCGAGGCCTGGGGCTGGCCAGGGCCTCCCCAATTGCTGGACAGCGCCGAGTACCAGCAGGCGCAGCGCCTGCGCCAGGCGGTCAGCGAGTTTTCACACCTCGCCCGGGTGCGCACGCACATGAACCTGGAACAGGCGCTGGAGCGCTTCGCCCGCCTGTGCCGCGACACCGATTACCAGCCACAGGGCCGCACGGGCGGCGTGCAGGTACTCGGCGTGCTGGAGGCCGCCGACCTGCGCTTCGACGGCCTCTGGCTGCTCGGCCTGGACGACGCCACCTGGCCGCCGGCCCCCGCACCCAATCCCCTGTTGCCTGCCGATCTGCAACGCGCCCACGACATGCCGCACAGCTCGGCTGCGCGTGAACTGCGCTTCGCCCGCGAGCTCACCGGACGCCTGCTCGGCGGTGCGCCCGAGATCTGGATCAGCCATGCCGAGACCGAAGACGACAAGCGCCTCACGCCCAGCCCGCTGATCGCCGCCATCGACGCGCAAGAACCCGACTTCGCCCTCACCGATCCCCTGTACGAGGCGGCCAGGCACGGCCACAGCGTCCCCCTGCCGCCCCCCGGCCACCTGCCACCGGCGGCGCCACCGCGCGGCGGCACCGCCCTGCTCGACGACCAGAGCGCCTGCCCCTTCCGCGCCCTGGCGCGGCACCGGCTGGGCGCCGAGGCGCTGCCCGAACCCAGCTTCGCGCCGCCTCCCTGGCTGAGCGGCCAGATGCTGCACCGGCTGCTCGAGCGTATCTGGGGCAAGCTGGGCGACTCGCAGGCCCTGGCCGAACAGCCCGCCGAGGTGCTGCGCAACCGCCTGCGCGCCCTGGCCGAGGAGACCGTGACCGAGCTGGGTCGCGACCGGCCCGACCTGTTCGAGGGGCCACTGAAGACACTCGAGGTCGAACGCCTCACCGAACGAGCCCTGGAATGGCTGGATCACGAGCGCCGCCGTCCCGCCCCCTTCCGCGTGGTCTCGCGCGAGGTCCGCGAGACCCTCGAGCTGGCCGGACTGCCGCTGCGCGTGCGCGCCGACCGCATCGACGCGCTCGACGACGGCCGGCGCATCGTCATCGACTACAAGACCGGACGCGGCACCCGCCTCCCCGACTGGGAGGCCGAGCGCCTGCCCGAGCCCCAGGTGCCACTGTATGCCGTGCACCATCCTCCGCTCGCCGGCGCGGTACTGGCGCACATCCACCCGGATGGCGAGCAGACGCGCTTCCTCGGGCTTTGCGCGGAAGCGGACCTGCTGCCAGGGGCCAGCGGCAGAGCGAAAAACGTCCACGTCCCCGACGACTGGGAGCAGACCCTGCAAGACTGGCGCGAGCGCCTCGAGGGACTGGCCCGCGAGGTACTCGAAGGCCGCGCCGAGATCGCCCCGCGCGATGCCGATGCCTGCCGGCACTGCGACCTGGGCGGCTTCTGCCGCATCGGCCACCCGGGCGGGGAGGCATCGGAATGACCCTCATCGGCGACACCATCGGCGACACCATCGACGACGCCAGGGCGCGCGAACTGGCGCTCGATCCCACCCGCTCGTTCATCGTCCAGGCGCCGGCCGGCTCGGGCAAGACCGAGCTGCTCACCCAGCGTTTCCTGCGCCTGCTCGCCGGCGTCGAGGAACCCGAGCAGATCCTCGCCATCACCTTCACCCGCAAGGCCGCCGGCGAGATGCGCGAGCGCATCCTCGCCGCGCTGCACAAGGCACGCGGCGATCGCCCCGAGGCCGAATGGGCACAACGCACCTGGGAGCTGGCCCGTGCCGCGCTGGCACGCGACGCCGAGCGCGGCTGGCAGCTCACCGACAACCCCAACCGCCTGCGCGTGCTCACCTTCGACAGCCTGGCCGCCAGCCTGGCCGGGCAGATGCCGGTACTCAGCCGCCTGGGCAGCGCACCCCACGCCCGCGAGGACGCCCGCCCCCTCTACCGGGAAGCCGCGCGCCAACTGCTCACGCGTCTGGGCGACGACGACATCGGCCCCGCCCTGCAGACCGTATTGCGCCACCTGCACAACCGCCTCGGACGCCTTGAGGAGCTGCTGGTGGACATGCTGGGCAAGCGCGACCAGTGGTTGCCGCACCTCGACGCCGACCCCGAAGACATGGCGCAGGTACTGCGCGACCAGATCGAATACCACATTGCGGTGAGCACGCAACGGATTCCCGCGGACCGGCTCGACGCGCTGGTGCACCTGGCGCGCATCGCCGCGCCGCGCGTGCCGGAAGGCAAGCTCGCCTGGCTGCGGCGCTGGGCCGAGCGCGACACCCCGCCCAGCACCGCCTGGGAAGACCTGCCCGACTGGCTGGGGCTGGTGGAGCTGGCGTTGACCAAGAGCGGCCCCAGCTTCCGCACAAAGCTGACCAAGAGTGAGGGCTTTCCGCCCAAGGACCCGGCCAAGGACGAAATGATCGTCCTGTTGCAGGCACTGGCCGCCGAGCCCGGCCTGGCCGAGGCCCTGCACAGCCTGCGCACCCTGCCGCTGGCACCGCCCGACGCGGAACAGCGCCAGCTCCTCGATGCGCTGGCACAGGTACTGCGGTTGGCCGCCGCGGAACTGCTGCTCGTCTTCCAGGCGAGCGGCGAGCTCGACTTCGTCGAGATCCAGCAGCGGGCGTTGCGCGCCCTGGGCACCCCGGACGCCCCAGGCGAGGCGGCGCTGCGCCTGGACTACCGCCTGCACCACCTGCTGGTGGACGAGTTCCAGGACACCTCCAGCGGCCAGTACCAGCTGCTCACCCGCCTCACCGCAGGCTGGGAGCCGGACGACGGCCGCACCCTGTTCCTGGTCGGCGACCCCATGCAGTCCATCTACCGTTTCCGCAAGGCCGAGGTCAGCCTGTTCCTGCAGACCTTCAAGGGGCAACTGGGCGAGATCGCGCTCACGCCGCTCACACTGCGGCGCAATTTCCGCTCCCAGGCCGGGCTGATCGACTGGTTCAACAGCGTCTTCCGGCAGATCTTCCCGGTGACCGAGGACATTGCGCTGGGCGCCATGCCGCACACCCCGTCGGAGGCGGTACACCCGGCGCTGCCCGGGGAGGCGGTGACGGCGCATCCCCTGAACACGTCGGATGCCAGCGTGGAAGCCGAACGGGTAGTCGAGATCGTGCGCCAGCGCCTGGCCGAAAGCCCTGGCACCGTCGCCATCCTGGCGCGCGCCCGCTCGCACCTCGGGGAGATCGCACGCGCGCTGGGCGAAGCCGGAATCCCCTACCAGGCCGTCAAGGTGGCGCCGCTGGCCGACCAGCCCACGGTGCGTGACCTGCACGCCCTGCTGCGCGCCCTGCTGCACCCCGCCGACCGCCTGCACTGGCTCGCCCTGCTGCGCTCGCCGCTGGTTGGCCTGTCGCTCGACGACATCGTCCGCCTCGCCGAGGGCGAACCGCGCCACCTGCGCACCCTGCTCGCGGACCCGCTGGCGCGCGCCCGCCTGAGCGCCGACGGCCGGCAGCGCGCCGAACGCCTGCACGCCCTGCTCGAACAGGAACTGCCCGCCCGCCACCGTCGCCCACTGCGCGAATGGCTGGAAGGCTTCTGGCTGGCGCTGGGCGGCGCGGTGGTCGGAAGACGCGAGGACGCCGAGGCCTACCTTGCGCTGGTCGAACGGCACGCCGGCCCCGACGGGATCGAGGACCTGTCCCTGCTGGAGAACGCGCTCGCCGAGCTCTACGCCCCACCGGACACCCGCCCCGAGGCCGAACGGGTACTGCTCACCACCCTGCACCAGTCCAAGGGATTGCAGTTCGACACCGTGATCCTGCCCGGCCTGGGCCGGAAGGCGAGAAACGACGAGGCCCGCCTGCTCTACTGGCACGAACTGCCACACCCCGAAGGCGGCACCGAACTGCTGATTGCGCCCATCCCTCGCCGTGCGGGCGCCGACCCGCTGGTCGACTACCTGAAGATGATCGAACGCCAGAAGGCCGACCACGAGCAGCAGCGCCTGCTGTACGTGGCCGCGACCCGTGCCGAGTCGCAGCTGCACCTGCTGGGACACGTGAAGTTTTCGAAGAACAAGAAAAAGGCGGGCGCACCCTATCCGGAAAGCAGCAGCCTGCTGGCCACCCTCTGGCCGGTCGTCGAACAATACTTCGCCGAGCTGACACCGCCGGAGGAGACCGCCGACGAGGATGCGCCCGCCGCTCCCGTGAGCGAGCAGCGCATCGCCGCCGACTGGCGACTGAGCGCACCGCCCGGCATCGTCGCACCATCACCCACGCCCGCCGGCGAGGAACCCGGCATCGAGTTCCTGTGGGCAGGCGACACCGCGCGCCATGTCGGCACCCTGGTCCACCGCTGGCTGGAGCGCATCGCCCGCGAAGGGCTGGCAGACTGGCCGGCGACGCGCATCGACGAACTGCCCCCCCGTTTCCGCACCGCGCTGGCAACCCTGGGCGTGGCGCCCGATGCACTGGGCGAGGCGACCGACAAGGTGACCCGCGCGCTGCGCCGGACCCTCGAGGACGAACGCGGCCGCTGGATACTGGACGGCCACGAACAGGCCGCCTGCGAGCTACCGATGACCGTGCTCGACGAGCAGGGCGAGCCCCGGCAATACGTCATCGACCGCACCTTCATTGCCGACGGCGTGCGCTGGATCATCGACTACAAGACCGGCGACCACCAGGGCAGCGACCTCGACAGCTTCCTCGACAGCGAACAGGAACGCTACCGGGCGCAACTGGAGAACTACGGCCGCATCCTGCGCCTGCGCGAAGACCGGCCGGTGCGCCTGGCGCTGTATTTCCCCCTGCTGGGAGCCTGGCGGGAATGGACGCCGTAAGCGTTGGTTCGGCCCGGGGACGGGCCTCCTACCCGTGGGAGCGGCGTCCCCGCCGCGAACATTCGGCCCGGGGACGGGCCTCCTACCGTAGGAGCGGCGTCCCCGCCGCGAACATGCCGCCAGAGGAGGCAAAAAACCAACCGCAAAGGACGCGAAGAACACCAGGCTGTTCAAAAAAATGCCTCGATCAACCCCTCCCCCGCTTGCGGGGGAGGCCGGGAGGGGGCATAAATGCGCGACTGAAAGACCCCTACCGACCGTCCCTTGCCCGGTGACGGAGGAAATCCACTTCATCGAACCCTGCCCCAAGGAGCCACCTGATGGACATCGCCGACCTGCGGCGCGAATACCAGTACGCCGGACTGTCCCGCAAGGACCTCGACCCGGACCCCTTCCGCCAGTT
Source organism: endosymbiont of unidentified scaly snail isolate Monju (assembly GCF_000801295.1). Taxonomy (NCBI): domain Bacteria; kingdom Pseudomonadati; phylum Pseudomonadota; class Gammaproteobacteria; species endosymbiont of unidentified scaly snail isolate Monju. The sequence continues at coordinate 1,572,006 of NZ_AP012978.1, forward strand.
CGAACGCTGGTTCATCGAGGCCCGCGACGCCGGCCTGAACAACCCCAACGCACTCAGCCTGGCCACCTGCGGCACCGACGGTATGCCCTCGGTACGCACCGTGCTGCTCAAGGCCTTCGATCACCATGGCTTCGTCTTCTACACCAACTACGGCAGCCGCAAGGCCCGGGAGATCGAGGCCAACCCCAAAGCGGCCATGCTGTTCCACTGGCTCGAACTCGACCGCCAGGTGAAGATCCAGGGCGCGGTCGAACGGGTGAGCACACGTGAATCCCTCGCCTACTTCCGCTCCCGCCCCCGCGGCAGCCAGCTCGGCGCCTGGTGCTCCGACCAGAGCCGCCCCGTCGCCTCACGCACCCTGCTGGAACAGGCCTTCGAATCGATGAAGCGCAAATTCCGCGATGGCGACATCCCCCTGCCCGACTTCTGGGGCGGATACCGCGTCATCCCCGAACGCATCGAATTCTGGCAAGGCCGGGAAAACCGCCTGCACGACCGGTTCGAGTATCAGCAAGCCGGTGATGGATGGGAGATACGACGGTTGGCGCCGTAGGGAAAAACGGATCTCGCACCTCGAGGTTTCGTAAGCTTCCAGGGGATCTCTATGCCGAGCCAAAGGAGCAAGATCTGTTGGCTGTCCATCCCGATTTCTCCGCGTTGATTCTCCGGCCACACTGGCACAGGTTGTGGAGCTAATTCCACACGAAATGACGAAGAGCCAGAAATAGAGTCTCCGGGAAACCCGGGGCGGTTCAGATGGCCTTTTTCAGGATTTCGTGTTCCTCCTTGAGCCAGGCATAGTCCCGTTCCAGCTTCCGCAGCCGCTTCAGCTCCGCGGCAGTCTGGGGGTCTATGGGTTTCTTAACGTCTCCCTCCAGTTTGCCTTCCCGATATTCCTTGCGCCCTCGTGACAACATGAAGGGATGGATGTCCAGTTCCGCCGCCAAGTCCTTGCCCCGAACCTCCGGCAGGTGACTGAGCCGCGCCGCCGTCACCTTGAACTCGTTACTGTACTGATGGACCTTTCCTAGCCCCTTGACTCTTGGCATCTGCCACCTCCGTCTCGTTAGTCGAAGGTGTCAACTTTTTCAGGGAAAGTTTACATCCTACTCCACTCCTTCTGAAGAAATAACGCAACAACGAATGATGCAATTAGCAATAAAAACACCAATCCTAGAATATTTATACCAAAATATTTTGCCATAGGAGCTACAAGGTTGGCTATAGAAATACAAACCGATGAGACCACCATATACCTTCCAGTACGTGATCGTAAAAACAACGCCATATAATCCTTATATAACCCTCGACAGGCAGCCATAAAAACCCACCCACCAATCACCAACCAATGCCATTTTCCATAAAACAGACCAAAACTAAATACATATGGCGCATACATAAAAAGAGTCGCTGTAGCAAAAAACTCCCATCTTCCAACGTCCTTACATCGTTCTGTTGTCACCGTCCATACCCCATCATTGAATCAGCATAATCATACGCACTCCCTGCCTTTGCGGACATATCCAAAACCGCACGCTCGACAGCCCCCAATGGCAGATGTTTTATTCCTACCGCGACACCGCCCACTGCAGACAACACACCAACCGGGTTCTCAGCCCCCGCTGCGATTAAAGCTGAGCCAGCATTCGCCGCTAAGCCAACCGGCCCCGGCACGAAAGACAAGGCATATAGGGAAGTCACCGTCAGCCTTTCCGCAGCCGCCTGCTGCTCCGGCGAGTTGTAATAACGTTGCGCATCGTAATCCGATCCCGCAGCGCTTCGACCCCACAATTGCTCCCATTGGCTGCCATCCGCGCGTGCCTGCTCCAGCGAGCCATATCCGCCGTTGTAGCATTCCTCTGCCGTGAGAATCCTTGGCTCGCTGTCGCCTCCATAAGGCCCTTTTCTCCAATCATAGCCACCACCGGAGGCCCACTGATTGAACAGGTATTGAAACGCTGTCGTCAGCCCCCATTTGCAAAGTTTGTGATTGAGATGATCGACACGGTGATTCAGCAGCAGGCTACTGGATAAGATTCGATATTATCCCCGGAATATCAGAAAGGCCAGCTGGCACCACAACACCCAACGACTTCCTTACATTCTTTTTGGGTTTCACCGTCCTCTGAGCTCTGGCTTGAGGGCGATTCTTCGTAACCCATTGCTGCCTGGTGACACCTCTCATGCTGCCTTTTTATCAACGGCAGAAAGTATTTCCATCCATAACGTCTAGCTATGCGCAAACCATAAGATGAGCACGTATGTGTGCCGTGGACAACGCCATAGGCACATTTATAACCCTTCTTTGAAGACATCGAATGCTGATAAAAAACAATCGCTCGAATTAACAATCTATTAGCCACCAGGTCAGTCATGGCTTTGGGCATCCCATGTGTTGGCAAAATGTCTTACGGCCACCATAACCGGCAGCAGCCCCATACAACCCGCCTTTGATTATTTTATTTATAGGGCCACCAACCAAGCCTGAGGACATCATACAAGTTAACACGCAAGCATCATAGTCCCTCTGCGCCTGCGTTCTTGTGTCAATCTGAATCCCCAACGAATCAGCATTCATATCCACTTGCATCTGAGCCTGGGCGGCTACCGTTTTGTTTACATACATAGCAGTTCTATTTCGATGGTCGCAAACAAGCACCTCGTCAATATCTGTCCTATCGTTTAGCAAGCCATATCCGTTCGGAGCATAGTTATCTGCTAAAAGCTGCCCTCCATCCAGTAACTCCTTAACCGTAGGCAACTGGATTTCATCCGAACCATAGCGTTCATCATTTGCCGCAGACATACCGCCACTAAAGAGATAGGCAAACCCGGCGCTCACTGCCCCATTTGCAAACTTCCCACCGCCTAAGCGGCCCGTGACGCCACCCACCACGGCGGCCATGCTGTTCCACTGGCTCGAACTCGACCGCCAGGTGAAGATCCAGGGCGCAGTCGAACGGGTGACCACCCGCGAATCCCTCGCCTACTTCCGCTCCCGCCCCCGTGGCAGCCAGCTCGGCGCCTGGTGCTCCGACCAGAGCCGCCCCGTCGCCTCACGCACCCTGCTGGAACAGGCCTTCGAATCGATGAAGCGCAAATTCCGCGACGGCGACATCCCCCTGCCCGACTTCTGGGGCGGATACCGCGTCATCCCCGAACGCATCGAATTCTGGCAAGGCCGGGAAAACCGCCTGCACGACCGGTTCGAGTATCAGAAAGCCGGCGATGGATGGGAGATACGACGGTTGGCGCCGTGAGTTCAAATATAACACCGCAGATAACCGGACGCAGAAAGCGCACAGCGGTTTTTGCGGTCCGAGTTAATTTTTCTTGTTAGAAACGTCATTGGCGCTTGGGCTGTTGGCGGGAAGCTTTGGGCAGATATCAAGCCATGAGCAAAGTATCCCTTTGTATGGGCTATATGGTTCTTCAAAAGCATATGATGACACACTATTCCATCGAATGAATGCTAGCCTACCATCTTCTGCAAGATACAACATGCCGCTTTCAAATCCCCTCAAGTATGCGCCTTCTATCGTTGCGTCATTACCAACAGCGTTTATGGTGATCCTGGTCTTATGTCGGAAAGCTGCGTCAGTTCCCGAGCTATATCCAGCAGACTATGCAAGAATTGCAGCAGCCGGTAAGAATTTGAATGATGACTGAACCCACTCACTACGACGCAACTGGATTAAAGGCGTTGAATAGCACCAATCTGCAAAAATTAGCCATAACACAGAGAAGGCAACCGTAGGAACAGATGAAGCAATATCGCCAATCAAAATGTACCCCAAGACCATCAAGATGCAGATCCATACGAAAAACTTATATGGCGCGTTCCGCATCTTTCGGGTTTTCTCTGGGTCTTTGGAGCCACTGACTATTTCGTCTTCAGTCAACCCCTTTTCAATGCGTTGAACTTGAAATTCCCATGCCAGATAAAATATAAAACTCCCGACCAATGGAGGAAACCAGAGCAAGCCGGTACGAAAGTGATCTGCGATACTAGAAGGCACATGGCGATACTCAATCCCAAGCGAGCGAAAAAAGCCCCAATCATAAATTACTGATACTATAAATCCGAATGTCACAAATACACCAGCCAATTTACTGATACCCTGCAGCGTCAAGGGTGGTCTGGAAGGTTCGGCCATAAGCTTCTAACGATCAAGCTGTGCGGCGCAAACGAAGCGCAGCGTAGTTTGCGTCCGAACGAGCGCCTTTTTAGAAATCCTAGAATGCATCTGGTTTTATGAATTCGAGCCCAGTTATTTCAGAGGCCATGCCGTAAACAAATTGCCCAAGTGACGCCTTGATGAACTCTGAAAGCAACCAGTTATGATTTACGTTGAAATGTTTTGAAAATGGAATTGGATCATACCTGCTTAACTCGCTAAGTCGATGCATCGCGGCAAATATCAGAACGAGCTGTGAGTTATTGAGCTTGTCATGACCGTTTACAGATTTCTTTAAGTACCACCTGTTTTCTGAAGAATAGATTGGAAAGATTCTTCTGCGGATTTGCTTGTGGTACCTTGAAAATTGCTCAATGCTATTCTCAATATCTCGACCTGACCACTTAAACCTTCGCTTCCTCCGAATTTCATATACTCCGTTGTTGTCAAAAAGCTCGAAACCAGGCTGAATTACCCTTTTTGTGTGTGAATTTATATATCTTTTGTCTATTTCTGCGTGAAACCACGCCTCCTTTGAACCATCTCTTCGCAAGAAGCATTGATTTACTAACGGAATAAACAATTCCGTCGAGCCTCGGTACGTCAAACAAAATGACCTATGAATGAATGGCAGCTGCCAGAATATGTCTTTTAGTGTGAATTCTTTTCCGGCATTGTCCGGTTCTTCAAGATACTTACACAACGCAGGAAGAATTCCCCCGCCTTGGAAATCTACAATTTCATTATCGAGAGACTTGACCGAGCCAACCGAACGCCCTCCGACGCCGTGAACCTCTTTAAACTCCACCTTTTTTGCTGTTAGTAATGCCTTGGTAGTGTTTAGAAAGCAGTAGTACGAGGTTAAAGGTGAAGAAAGTACCGGCAATGAAAGTGATGCATCATAGAAGTGGTGGGCCTGCGCCCAGTAGAATGCTGCATCGGTTTGATGATCTCTTTTTAGCCATAGCGATACGAACTCCCACGGATCTGTGCATAGCACACGAGGCTTCCTAAAGTCAGCGCCAATCAGGGCGCTGTGCAATCTGACGGCCTTACCCGCTATGTGTAATTTATGGCAACTCATCGGGCCCTTGTATTTCTAACAGTTGATTATGTGGCTGGCGCCAATATTGCGATATGCGGCCATTGATTCTATTCTTGTTATCCATCGGCCCGGCACACACGGAGGTTTGCCCATGTCCGATCGAGAATCTGCCCCGGAAGATCCTCGCGTAGCGCGCTTCTGGCGTGCCTATCTCGAGACGCTGCGCTTGTTCCGTGTTCCCGAGCGGGCGCCCCCCTGGTATCGACACCATGTTGAATCGTTCATGCGGGCCAATCTGGGGGTGCGCCTGCGCGAGCAGACCACCGAGAAAGTCGGCGACTGGCTGGAGGCGCAGGGACGCTATCCGCGTAAGCGATTACCTGTTTTTCCATGGCGACAAGGATCCCTTTGTCGGCGCCGGGTAGGCAATTAGTTCCTTTTTAAAATATCTGGCACTGAAACGCAAAATGGCCAATGCCGCCCAGGCGCAGCCCTTGAATGCACTGGTGTTTCTGTTCGCGCAGGTGCTGGAGCAGCCGCTGGGCGACATTGGGTCCTTTCGTCGCGCCAATTGGTCTGGTTTCGGGCGCTGCTATCCCATATGGCTATGGCCCCCTCCCAGCCTCCCCCGCTCGCGGGGGAGGAGCTGGTTACGGAGTGTCGTTGCGCCCTTCGCGTCCTTTATGGCTCCCCTGCCCTGCCTGGTATTAGAATCTACCCATGCCACACGTCATCGTCGATCCCGAATCCACCGCCCTGGCCGAGCGCTGGGCGCTGATCAAGACCCCGCGCAAGAACCGCAAGCGCTACCCGGAGGCCTGCGTGCAGGTGTGCGAGAGCGAGGCGGACGCCCGCGAAGGTGCGGATGCGAAGCGCAATCTGCACCCGGCGATCGTGTATGGCCCTTCGGTGTCGTCGGAGTCGCAGCGCATCTATTACCTGGTGCGCTGGCTGGATTAGCGAATGTTCGGCCCGAGGACGGGTCTCCTACAAGGTTGGCACGACGTTCCCGCTGTGGCCGTTCGGCCCGGGGACGGGCCTCCTACAGGGTTGGCACGACGTTCCCGCTGTGACCGTTCGGCCCGGGGACGGGCCTCCTACAAGGTTGGCAGGGCGTCCCCGCTGTGGCCGTTCGGCCCGGGGACGGGCCTCCTACAGGGTTGGCACGACGTTCCCGCTGTGACCGTTCGGCCCGGGGACGGGCCTCCTATAGGGTTGGCAGGGCGTTCCCGCTGTGACCGTTCGGCACGAGGACGGGCCTCCTACAGGGTTGGCAGGGCGTTCCCGCTGTGACCGTTCGGCCCGAGGACGGGCCTCCTACAAGGTTGGCACGACGTTCCTGC